>CAZDYI010000125.1:0-14114 GCA_964509765.1 uncultured Gammaproteobacteria bacterium | reverse complement strand
GGTCGCCTCGGGGTCCGCGCCGTACTCGAGCAGCACCCTCGACACCCTCAGGCGGCAGGCGAGGATCGCGATCTGCAGCGGCGTGAGCCCGTTCTGCGGGTCCGGAGCGTTGGGGTCGGCCCCGCGCTCGATCAGCGAGATTATCGCGGCGGACGGTGAGCAGTTGTACGCCGTGTAGTGGATCGGCTGCCTGCCCTGCTCGCTCACCGATAGCGGGTCGAGGTTGAGCACCTCGCCGATCGGCGCCAGGCTCCAGTCGATCCCGAAGCAGTTCGCTCGAGTGCACTGCTCCGCCCCGCCCTGGGAAAGGGCGGACTCAGCGAACAGGATTGAGGCCAGGGCGGCCAGCAGGGCGAGGACGCGCCTGGGCCTGGTTTGGGTTGCCACTATCCTTGCGATTCTATGTTTTCCGCGCATGCGGAAGGTGGCGTGCCCGACAGGAGTCGAACCTGCAACCTGCGGCTTAGAAGGCCGATGCTCTATCCAATTGAGCTACGGGCACAGACGGTGGGAGGCGCCGGGTCGGGGCGGTGAGATTCGAACTCACGACCTCCTGGTCCCAAACCAGATGCGCTACCAGGCTGCGCCACACCCCGGGTGTGATGATTGAAGCGGTCAGTCCTCGTCTCTGAGGTCGCCCGCGCCGCCGGCCCGCTGCTCAAGGTAGGCGTCGCGGACAAACGAGTACTCGTCGAGCGCAACCTCCCTGACCAGGTCGGTGGCGTCCAGGAGCTCGACCCTGGTGTGAAAGCCGTCGAGCCCGTCGGCGATGTTGCGCTTGCTGCGCTCGCGCATCCCGTAGGGATTGAGCCGCGCGAACTCCGAGCGGGTCTCCTCGCCGTCCTCGCGCTTGCCGTACGGGAAGTTGAACGGGTGCACGTACGAGCGGCCGACGAACGAGCCCGCGCCGTCGACCGGCGTGGTCGGGCCGAGGATCGGCACGACGAGGTACAGCGACGCGTCGTTCTCGTAGTCGGTGTCGCCCCACGAGCGCACCGCGAGCCCGAGGTCCGCCTCGCGCTCCTCGAGGCCGGCCTCCTCCGCGACGTCGACGCAGCCGGCCGCGCCTACGACGGTGTTCATCAGGAAGCGGGAGACGGACTGGCTCGCGCTCTCGCGGTTGAATGCGAGCGCGTGCGAGACCGCGTTGACCGGCTCGCCGAGGTTCGAGAAGAAGTTCGATACGCAGCCCTGCACCGGCTCAGGCGCGGTCGCGACGTACGCACGCGCGGCGGGCTCGAGCACGGTCCGGTCGATCGCGGAGTTGACGTTGTAGATGAAGCGGTTCTCGATCTCGAAGGGATCGTTCGGGTGCAGGTCGAGATCCTCGCCGTCCATAGCGGCGCGGCCCGACTCGAGCATCGTGCATCCCGAGGCGGCAAGCGCCGCCGCGGCGGCCAGTGCGCAGGAAATCCTCATAGCTTCAGCCAGCCGTTAATTATAGGAAAGACTTGCCGGGGCTAGGAGCCGCAGTCGCGGGGAACCGCGTCCGGCAGGCCCGCGACTAGCTCATAGCCGATCGTTCCCGCCATGTTGGCCACGAGGTCGACGGGGACCCTGTCGCCCCACAGCTGGGCCGTGTCGCCGACGGCGACGTCCCCTTCGGGGCACTCGACGGTGAGCATCTCCATCGACACCCTGCCGGCGAGCGGGCGCTCGCGGCCGCTTATCCAGACCGGCGTCCCGTCGGGCGCCGAGCGCGGGTAGCCGTGCGCGTAGCCGCAGGCGACGACGGCAACCTTCGTGTCGCTTCCGGCGCGCCACCTCGATCCGTACCCGACTGCCTCGCCCTTTCTCACCTCCTGGACGGCGATCACGGAGCTTGTCAGCGACATCGCAGGCCGCAGGCCGAGGCTTTCCGCGCTTTTCGAATCGTGCGCGAACGGCGTGCAACCGTAGACTGCTATCCCGCAGCGGACGAACTCCTCGCCCGACTCCGGGAGGAAAAGCGTCGCCGCGCTGTTCGACTTGCTGTACGGCAGGCCGGTCGACTGCACGACATCGTCCATGACCTTGTCCTGCGCGGCGGTCCCGCCGTCGACGTCTGCGTCCGAGTAGTGAGTCATCAGCGCGACGTCCTTACATCCCGCCTTGCGCAAGGACTCGACCGCGCCCGCAACCTCGCTTGCGGGCAGGCCGAGTCTGTGCATGCCGGTCTGGACCTTGACGAACACCCTCTGCAGCCTGCCGGCATGCGCTGCCGCGATCCCGAGGCTGCGCGCGCTTCCGACCGCGACCCACAGCCCGAGCTCGGCGGCGGCCTCGGCCTCGCCGTCGGAGTGCACCCCGCCGAGAAGCAGGACGGGCTTGCCGAGATTCAGCGCTCCCATCCTTGCCCCGTCGTTGATGTTGAACACGCAGTAGCCGTCAACCGATCCTGCGATCGCGCCGGCGACTTGCTCCATGCCGTGGCCGTACGCGTTGGCCTTGACCACCGCGAACAGCTTGCGCCTGCCGGCGGCCTTGCGGAGCCGCGCGCAGTTGTCCGCGCAAGCGCCGAGGTCTATCGCCGCCGAGACCAGGTTGGCGAGGTTACCCTTCGGCGACGAGAGTGATGAGTCCGTCATCCCCAACCATCCGCATCTCGCGCATCTTGAATTCCGGAGCGCCTTCGATTCCGGTATCGCCTTTGAAGTCAGCAACGCTCATGCCCGTCCCCAGGTAGCGCGGCGAGACGAACGCGCTAACCTCGTCGACCAGGCCCTGCGAAAGCATTGCGCCCGCAAGCCCCGCGCCGGCCTCGACCATCAGGCTGTTGACCTCGAAGCGCACGGCCATCTCCTCCAGGAGCCCCTTGAGGTCGACCTTGCCGTCGCTGCCTCGCAGCCTGAGGACCTCGACGTCCTCCGCAAGCCCGTCGGGCGGATCCGACGCGGTGACCAGAACCGCCCCGCCCTCGTACATCCTCAGCTTCGCCGGACAGCGCGCCCTCGAGTCGACGAGGAAGCGAAGCGGCTGGCGCTTCGCGCCCACGTCCCGCGCGGTAAGCTGCGGGTCGTCGGCGAGCGCGGTTCCGCTGCCCGTCATCACGGCGCAGCTCTCCGCGCGCATCCGGTGGACCAGCCTGCGCGAGCGCTCGCAGGTTATCGCCATCCCGCTGCCGTCGCCGAGTCCGATCCTTCCGTCCATCGTCGACGCGGTCTTGAGGCGGACCCAGGGACGCTTGCGCGCAACGCGCGAGACGAAGCCGCGGTTGAGCCAGGCCGCCTCGTCGGCAAGCAGGCCGACCTCGCATGCGACCCCGGCCTCGCGGAGCGCATCGATCCCGCGGCCGTCGTTGCGCGGGTCGGGGTCCTTCATCGCAACGTGGACCTCGGCCACCCCGGCCTCGACCACCCTTCCGACGCAGGGCGGCGTCCTCCCGGTGTGCGCGCACGGCTCGAGGGTCACGAACATCTCCGCGCCCCTCGCCGACTCGCCGGCCGCGTCCAGCGCGGCGACCTCCGCATGCGGCCCGCCGGCCTCGCGGTGGAAGCCCTCGAAGGACGCGCCGTTGTTCGCAACCACCACGCATCCGACCATCGGGTTCGGCGCGCAGCTGCGGCTTCCCCTCATCGCCAGCTCAAGCGCCCGCGCCATGCGGACGCGGTCACTCACTCGCACTCTTTCTTGCTGAATTCCCGGAAGTCGCCGGGATCCTCGAACTCCATGTACTGGAGCGCGTACCTCATCGCCGCTATGTGGTCCAGGTTGATCAGGCCGTCGAACACAGCCTTGGTGACGTGGGAGATCTCAACCGGGTTCGTTCCGTGCTTCTCCACCATCTCGCAGACTGACTCGACGATCTGCTCGAGGTCCTCGCCCGAGATCGGGCGCCTGCTGCATGCCTGGCCGATGCACGACTTGATCTTTTCGCTGCTGAACTGCTCAAGCTTCCCGTCGCGCTTGAGGACGTCCGGCGGAACGAGGGTCGGCTGGTTCGACCGGTGGATGCCGTAGACCTCAGTCGTGGTGAACCTCTGGCCGCAGGCGGAGCACTCGCGGCGCCGGCGCCGGCGCTCGGCGAGCATCCTCGTGTCCTTTACCTCGGTCTTCTCGCTTCCGCACTTCGGGCACTTCATCCCGGCTTCACCCCCTGCATGCCGCCCGCGGCGAGCGGACCGGAACCGCGCTCAGCCGCGCGGGTAGACCGGATGCCCCGCGCAGACCTCCATCACCTCGGAGGCGACCTCGCCCTCTGTCCTTTCGCTGCCGACGTCCTCGAGCACCCGGACCAGGAGCCTCGCCACGTGCCGCGCGTCGTCGGGGCCCAGCCCGCGCGTGGTGAGCGCAGGCGTGCCGATCCGAATCCCCGAGGTTACCGTCGGCTTCTGCGGGTCGTTCGGGATCGCGTTCTTGTTTAGCGTGATGTGCGCGCGGTCGAGCGACTCCTCTGCGTCCTTGCCGGTCACGCCCTTGGGCGTGAGGTCGACCAGGAACACGTGGGACTCGGTCCGGCCCGAGACTATCCGCAGACCGAGCTTCGTGAGCTCGTCGGCCATCGCGGCCGCGTTCTCGACCACCTTCCGCGCGTAGTCCTTGAAGGACGGCTTGAGCGCCTCGCCGAAGGCGACGGCCTTGCCGGCGATGATGTGCATGAGCGGCCCGCCCTGCAGGCCGGGGAAGACCGCGGAGTTGACCTTCTTCGCGAATTCCGGGTCCGATATGACAAGCCCGCCGCGCGGCCCGCGCAGGCTCTTGTGCGTGGTCGACGTGACGAACTGCGCGATGCCGACCGGGCTCGGGTAGACGCCCGCAGTGACCAGCCCGGCGTAGTGGGCGATGTCGGCGAGCACGAGCGCGCCGACGCCGTCGGCGATCTCGCGGATGCGCGCCCAGTCGATCGGAAGCGCGTACGCGGACGCGCCGCTCACTATCAGCTTGGGCCTGTGCTCGCCGGCGAGCGCGGCGAGACCGTCGTAGTCGATCTCCTCGGTCTCGGGAACGAGTCCGTATCCGACCGCGTTGTATATCTTTCCGCTGACGTTGACCTTGGTTCCGTGCGAGAGGTGCCCGCCGGCGGGCAGCGACATGCCGAGTATCGTGTCGCCCGGCTTGCACGTCGCGAGCATCACGGCCTGGTTCGCCTGCGAGCCCGAGTGCGGCTGGACGTTCGACGCCTCGCATCCGAACAGCTCGTTGCACCTGTCGATCGCGAGCTGCTCGACGACGTCGACGTGCTCGCATCCGCCGTAATAGCGCCGGCCGGGGTAGCCCTCGGCGTACTTGTTCGTGAGCGCGCTCCCGCACGCCTCCATCACCTGCGGCGAGGTGTAGTTCTCAGACGCGATCAGCTCGAGGTGGGTCTCTTGGCGCTGCCGCTCGCGCTCCATCGCCGCATGCAGGTCGGGGTCGGCCTCCGCCAGCGGGGCCGCGCCGAACGCGGCGGACGCGACTGCTGCTTCCGGGTTCACCTTGGGCACTTCAGATTCGAGCGGAAAATAATTTTACAACCGGCGGGGACGCCGACGATTCTCCGAGCCGGTTCAGCCGCCGTCCGACTTGTCCTGTCTCCTTGCCTTCGGGTCCGGAATCGCGAAACTGGGATACAGGCGCCACAGCAACCACGGAAAAAACAAGGGCGCCAGGCCGAAGGCGATCACGCCGACCGGGCCCAGCAGCCCGCCGCGAACGGATGCGACGAACGACACGAACAGGAACGGGGCGTAGCTGATTCCCACCCACGCCTTCCTGCGCCACTGCCGCAGCAGCGACGAGAGAAGGATCCATGCCGCCAGGCAGCCGACGGCGTAGAACAGCACAAGGCCGAAGGCGACGTCGGTGAACCCGGCGCCCTCGGGCATTTCGAGCGAGAACCGCGCGACGTATGACGCCGCCTGGCCGACCGGGTACATGAGGCCGACCAGGAGAATCATGGCCAGCTTCCTGCCGGACGAAAGCTCGGGAGCGACCATTCCTTGATTTTCGCACCGCCCGAGCGAGGTCTGTGAGAATCCCGACGATGCGCTGGAAGCGGACCCTGACGATGGTCGAGGCCCACTGCGAGGGCGAGGCCGGAAGGGTCGTGACCGAAGGGCTTCCGGACGTTCCCGGGAACACCATGCTCGAGCGCATGGACCACCTCAACGGGCCCGGCGACGACCTGCGGCGCTTCTGCGTCTTCGAGCCGCGCGGGCACGCGGCAATGAGCACCATCCTGCTTCTTCCGCCCTGCCGGGAGGATGCCGACGCCGCGTTCGTCATCCTGCAGGCGGACCGCGCGCACAGCATGTCGGGGTCGAACGCTATTTGCGTGGTCACGGTCCTGCTCGAGACCGGGATCGTCGGGATGAGCGAGCCGACCGCGGTCGTGAGACTCGACACGCCGGCGGGCCTGGTGACCGCAACCGCCATCTGCCGGGGCGGGAAGTGCGAGAGCGTCTCGCTGCGGATGACTCCCTGCTTCGCGGAGCGGCTCGACGTTTCAGTTGACGTACCCGGCCTCGGAGAGGTGACGATCGACCTCGCCTTCGGCGGGCTCTACTACGCCCTGGTCGACGCGGCGCAGCTCGGGATCGAGATCGAGCCCGGCAGTGCGCGCAGGCTCGTAGAGGCTGGATCCGCCGTGCACCGCGCATGCAACGCCGCGGTTGAGCTCGAGCATCCCGAGCACAGCTCGCTGAGCCACCTCGCGTACGTCATGTTCACCGGCCGCAACAACGACGGGGAGCTGGTCAACGCAACCATCCTGCCGCCGGGCAGGGTCGACAGGTCGCCGTGCGGGACGGGCAGCAGCGCCAGGCTTGCGGCGATGCTCGAGCGCGGCGAGGCCAAGGCAGGCGAGACCCATGTCGCCCGGTCGATCATCGGCGGCAGGTTCGAGGTGAGGGCCGCCGACAAGGCGACGGTGGCCGGACGCGGCGCGATCGTCCCCGAGGTGTCGGGCCGCGCCTGGATCCACGGGGAGCACCGGATCGGGGTAGACCCGGACGATCCCCACCAGCTCGGCTTCTGCCTCTCGGACACCTGGGGCGATGCCCTCGACCTGATCAAGGGCTGAAGGAGCGTGCGGCTGTTTTAAGCCGCTTATTCAATCAGATGTCGATGAATCCGCCCAGCCGTCCGCAAGCGGGCGGAAGACTGCAGAACTACGCCTCGATGTAGTCCCTGACGTACTCTGCGGCTATCTCGTCGAGGGCGCCGGGCTTCGGCAGGCCGAGCCGCTCGGAATCGGAGTTGTCTGACTCCGCAGGCCAGCCCTCGCAGATCTTCGCCACGTCCGGGTCGACCTTCTCGATTACCTTGCCCGAGCCGGGCCGCGACTCCGCCAGGCGCGCCCCGCAGTCGGCGATGTCGCCCGCGGTGACGTTGATCGCGGGCAGCCCGACCGCCCTGCCGTCCGGCAGGTCCGATGCCTCGGCCTCGCACAGCGCGATCAGCCCCTCGACCGCGGCGCTGTAGCTCGTGAGCGGCATCGGCTGGGTGCGCGGGACGGGAAGCACCGCGTCGTGGCCCTTGAGCGGCTCGCGGATCAGGTCCGAGCAGAAGCTCGACGCCGCCGAGTTCGGCCGGCCCTCGCGGACGATAACCGTCGGCAGGCGCGCGGAGCGCCCGTCGACGTAACCCTTGCGCGAGTACTCGCCGACGAGCAGCTCGCTGATCGCCTTGGTCACGCCGTAGGTCGTCAGCGGCGCCTGCCTGGTCGCGTTCCCGACCGGGGCCGCGAGGTCGCGCATCCCGCCGAACACCGCGAGCGTGCTCGCGAACACGAGGCGCTGGACGATGCCGTTCGCGCGCATCGCCTCGAGCATGCCCTTGGTGCCCTCGAGGTTGACCATCATCGCCTTGTTGAAGTCCTTCTCGCCCTCGCCGGAAAGTACCGACGACAGGTGGAAGATCACGTCGGTCTTCGGCAGGTTCGCGTCCATGCTCACGTTGCAGATGTCGAGGTGGACGATGTCGACCCTGTCTGCGAGGTGCGGGCCGTGGTGCGAAGGGCGCTCGACGTCGACGAGGGTGATCCGCTCGATCTCCTCCCTGCCCCCGGGGCCTACGAGCTCGCCGCGCTCGAGTAGCCGCAGCGCGAGCCGCTGGCCGATGAAGCCGCAGCCGCCGGTGATCATCACCTTCATCGCAAGCTCCCTTCCCGGCTCAGGCGCCGGGCTCCCGTCAGCGGTACGGGGCGTCGGCCTCGCGGGCCGCCGCGATCTCCTTCTCGTGCCGGTCGCCGTTTGCGAGCAGCATCTCCTTGGTGTAGTAGAGGTCGCCGCGGCGCTCGCCGTGGTACTCCATCACGTGCGTCTCGACGATCGCGTCGACCGGGCAGGCCTCCTCGCACAGGCCGCAGAAGATGCACTTGACCATGTCGATGTCGTAGCGGGTGGTGCGCCGGGTCCCGTCCTCGCGCATCTCGGACTCGATGTGGATCGCCATCGCCGGGCAGACCGCCTCGCAGAGCTTGCAGGCGATGCAGCGCTCCTCGCCGTTGGGATAGCGCCGCAGCGCATGCAGGCCGCGGAAGCGCGGGCTCATCGGGGTCTTCTCCTCCGGGTACTGCACGGTGATCTTCCGCGAGAGCATCCGGCGCGCGGTCAGCGAAAGCCCGCGCAGCAGCTCGAGCAGCAGCAGCGACCTGCAGACGTCGGCCGCGCGCTCGAGCAGGGTCCTGCGCGGGGGCTCAGGCGCCTCCCTCGACTTGGCGCCCGCCACAGCCGAGCGGTACTCGGCCTCCGCGCCGGAGGCGGGAACCGCGTTTCGCTGGGCCTCAGCCATGTGCGGATTCTCCCACCTGCCCTAGTTGCCCCACAGCCACAGCGGGGTTAGCTGCCACAGGCCGACGACGACAAGCCACACTATCGTCAGCGGGATGAAGACTTTCCAGCCGAGGCGCATGATCTGGTCGTAGCGGTAGCGCGGGAACGTCGCCCGGAACCACAGGAAGGTGAACAGCACCATGCAGATCTTGATCACCAGCCAGACTATGCCCGGGATCCAGGTGAACGGCGCGAAGTCGAACGGCGGCAGCCAGCCGCCGAGGAACATCGTCGCGGTAAGCGCCGAGATCAGGATCATGTTCGCGTACTCCGCGAGGAAGAAGATCGCGAAGCCCATCCCCGAGTACTCGACGTGGAAGCCTGCGACGATCTCGGACTCGCCCTCGGCGACGTCGAAGGGCGCGCGGTTGGTCTCGGCGATCCCCGAGATCAGGTAGACGACGAACATCGGGAACAGCGGGACGAGGTACCACGACAGGAACGTCGGGCCGGACTGGCCCTCGACGATCGCGGACAGGTTGAGGCTCCCGGACGCCATCAGGACGGTGACCAGCGCGAAGCCCATCGCAATCTCGTACGAGACGATCTGCGCGGCCGAGCGCAGGCAGCCGAGCAGCGCGTACTTCGAGTTCGACGCCCAGCCGGCGATGATCACGCCGTAGACCCCGAGCGAGGTCGCCGCGAGGACGAACATCAGGCCGGCGTCGATGTCGGCGAGGACGAGCTCGGCCGAGAACGGTATGACCGCCCAGGCGACGAGCGCCGCGGTGATCGAGATCACCGGCGCGATGAAGAACAGGAACGTGCTCGCCTCGGTCGGATGCAGGACCTCCTTGAGCATCAGCTTGAGCGTGTCGGCGATCGGCTGCAGCAGCCCCATGGGGCCCACGCGGTTGGGGCCGATCCGGAGCTGGATCGCGCCGATGACCTTGCGCTCGGCGTACGTCAGGTACGCGACGGAGACGATGATCGGCAGGATGATCGCGACGATCTTGATCATCGTCACGACGAAGGTGCCGGCCCAGCCCGCGTACGCCCCGAGCCACGGGTCGAGCATGTCGGTCACGCTGTCGTTGATGAACTCCATCTCAGCCCCCGGCAGCGGCGCTCCTCTTGCCCTCCGCCGCGGCCGCGACGGTAACGGACGCAGCGGCGCCGAGCTGCGCGAACTCGTCGACCGCCATCGGGCAGCGCACGCATCCCTTCGCAAGCGCGGAGTCAGCCTCCGCCGGGCACTCGACCGTCGCGCCGTTGGCTGAGACCGCGACGGTCCCGCCCGGCTCGATCCCGAGCCGCTCCATGTCGCCGGGGTGCATGCGCGCCGTTCGAGCGAGCGCCGAGATCCTCGTCTGCCGCAGGGGCTCCGAGCGCCGCGTGATCTGGTCGACGTCGAAGTGCGAGACCTCCGGCAGGCGCTCGAGCTCGCCGTCGGCCGCAGCGCCGTCGTCACCGGCAGGAAGCGAGTGGAGGCCGGCGAGGCTGTTGCTGAGCTTCTTGGTGAAGTCGCCGGCCGCGATCAGCCGTGCTCGGATGTGCTCGAGGGTGTCGTAGTCAAAGCCCTCGACGCCCATCTCCTTGCCGAGCACGCGGAAGACCTTCCAGGCCGGGCGCGCCTCGCCCGGCGGGTCGAAGGCCGAGTACATCGTCGCGGCGTTACCCTCGAGGTTGACCGTCGCGCCGGTCCGCTCGGCGAAGACCGATCCCGGCAGCATCACGTCGGAGTACTCGCGCGCGACGTCGCCGTAGCCGCCGACGTGGACAGTGAAGGCGCTCCTGAAGGCCGAAAGCGCCGCGGCCTGGTCCGCGAAGTCCGCGGGCTCGCAGTCGACGAGGACGTACGCCTTGAGCCCGGCCTCGACCATCTCGCGCGCGTTTAACCCCTTTTCGGGGACCTCGCCGAGCATGAACCCGTGGTGCGGGACCGCGCCTGCGAGCGTGTTGCCGACCGAGTTCGCGCCGACGACGAGCACGCCGTGGAAGCCGCCGACGGCCTCGGCGACCACGCTCGCGACCGCGCGCAGCGCGCCGTAGCGCCCGTGGCAGACAGCCTGCTGCCCGAGCACGACCGCCGCCTTGCCCTCCTTGAGCGACTCGGCGACCGCAGCGTGCCTCTCGTCCGGCTTTCCGAAGTCCGCGAGCCAGTCCGGCGCCCTGTCGCCCGCGGCCGCGGACGCCACCTTCGCGAGCTCAGCGAGCCAGGCAGACGGCGGGACGACGGCCTCGGTCTCGAGCCTGAGCTGCGACTCGACCGACCGCGCGGATATCGAGTGGATCCTGAGCTTGCGCTTCTGCAGCCTCCGCAGCCGCACGGGAAGCAGCGGCAGCTCGCGGGAGGGGTTTGAGCCCACCAGCAACAGGCGCTCGAGCCCTTCGAGCTGCTCGAGGGAGCTACCGAGCCACGCTGCGCCGCCGATGTGGCCGTCGAGGCTGAAGTCGCGCATGCGCAGGCGGTGGTCCACGTTGTTCGAGCCGATCCCGCGCGCGAAGTCCGCGACGAGCATCCCGACCTCGCTCACCGACGACGGGCCGAGCAGGAACCCGACCTGCCCCGCGCCGTGTTTGTCGATGACCTCCCGCAGCCCGCTGCGGGTGCGCTCGAGGGCCTCGGTCCACTCGACGCGCTGCGGCTTGACCGAGCCGACGTCGCGCACCATCGGGTAGAGCAGCCTGGACTCCGAGTTGACCCCGGCGTAGGCGAAGCGGTCGCGGTCGGACAGCCAGCACTCGTTGATCTCCTCGTGGTCGCGCGGCAGCACGCGCTTGACCTCGCCGTCGATCGACTGCACGCGCAGGTAGCTCCCGTAGGAGTCGTGCTGCGAGACGCCGTCGGCGCGGTCCATCTCCCAGGTGCGCGCGGTGAAGCGGAACGGCTTCGAGTTGAGCGCTCCGACCGGGCAGACGTCGATCATGTTGCCGGAGATCTCCGAGTCGACCGTCCCCTTGATGAACGGCATGATCTCGGAGTGCTCGCCGCGGCCGGCCATGCCGAGCTCCATGTTGTTTGCGACCTCCTGGCCGAAGCGCACGCAGCGGGTGCAGTGGATGCAGCGGGTCATCACCGTCGAGATCAGCGGGCCGAGGTGCTTCTCGACGACCACCCTCTTGCTCTCGGCGTAGCGCGAGGCGCCCATGCCGAAGCCGACCGACAGGTCCTGGAGCTGGCACTCGCCGCCCTGGTCGCAGATCGGGCAGTCAAGCGGGTGGTTGATGAGCAGGAACTCCATCACGCCCTTCTGGGCGTTCTGCGCGGCCTCGGAAAGGGTGCGGATGACCATGCCGTCGGTGACGTAGGTCGCGCACGCCGGAACCGGCTTGGGCACCTTCTCGATCTGGACGAGGCACATCCGGCAGTTCGCCGGGATCGACATCTTCGGGTGGTAGCAGAAGTGCGGGACGTACACACCCGACTGGCGGCAGGCCTCGAAGACCGTGATCCGGTCCTGGACGAAGCGCTTCTTGCCGTTGATCGTGATTACGATGTTCACAGCCCGGCCCTCAGCATCCGTAGCCGGTCGGGACCTGGAGCTCGCCGTGCTCGATCGCGTACTCGAACTCGCTCCCGAAGTGCTTGAGGAAGCTCACGACCGGCATCGCGGCCGCGGCGCCGAGCGCGCAGATCGTGTGGCCGTCGATGTTGTTCGCGACCTTCACGAGCAGGTCCATGTCCTCGGGCCTGCCCTCGCCGTCGCGGATGCGGCGGACCATCCGCCACAGCCAGCCGGTTCCCTCGCGGCAAGGGGTGCACTGACCGCACGACTCCTCGTGGTAGAAGTACGAAAGCCGCTCGAGCGCGGTCACCATGCAGGTGGTCTCGTCCATGACGATCACTGAGCCGGCGCCGAGCATCGATCCCGCCTTGCCGATGGAGTCGTAGTCCATCGTCAGCTCCATAGCGACGTCCGCAGGCAGCACCGGGGTCGACGAGCCGCCCGGGATCACGGCCTTGAGCCTGTTGCCTTTTCTCATCCCGCCGGCCATCTCGAGCAGCTCGGGAAACGGCGTGCCCATCCTGACCTCGTAGTTGCCGGGCCTTTCAACGTGGCCTGAGACCGAGAAGATCTTGGTCCCGCCGTTGTTGGTCTTGCCGAGCTTGAGGAACTTGTCGGCGCCCTCGGCGAGGATGTACGGCACGCAGGAGAAGGTCTCGACGTTGTTGATGGTCGTCGGCCGGCCGAACAGCCCGCTCGACGCCGGGAACGGCGGCTTGTTGCGCGGCTGGCCCTTCTTGCCCTCGAGCGACTCGAGCAGAGCGGTCTCCTCGCCGCAGATGTAGGCGCCCCAGCCGCAGTGGGCGTGCAGGTCGAAGGAAAAGTCCGAGCCGAGGATGCCGTCGCCGAGCAGGCCCGCCTTGTAGGCGTCGGCGAGGTTTTCCTCGAGGCTGACGTACAGCTCGTAGATCTCGCCGTGGATGTAGATGTAGCCGCAGGTAGCTCCCATGATGTAGGCCGCGAGGGCCATGCCCTCGATCATCGAGTGCGGGTTGCGCTCGATGATCTCGCGGTCCTTGAACGTACCGGGCTCGCCCTCGTCGGCGTTGCACACCAGGTAGACGGGGCCCTTTATGTGCGGCGGGATGAAGCCCCACTTGAGGCCCGTCGGGAAGCCGGCCCCTCCCCGGCCGCGCAGGGCGCTCGCCTTTATCCTGTCGCGCAGGTCTGCGGGGTCGGGTTTCTCCGACAGGACCGTCTCGAGGGCCCGGTAGCCGCCGGCCTTGCGGTAGGCACCGAGGTCGGCCAGGCCGTCGGCGCCGACGCCGGCGAAGATGACTTCGTTGGCCAAGGACTTCAGGCCAGTGCGGCGGCGACCTTTGGCATTGCGGGCGTTATTCTATCCAAAGCCGCGCTTTGCTAGAATCCGCAACCGCCGGCCAAGGGCCGCGCGGCTCCCGGCGGACGGCAGGAGCCGGCAACATCCGAGCGCATTCGGGACGGAAGGACCTGGACTGATAATGGACCCTGCGGCAAAGGCCGAGGAGGGCTACTCCCCGCAGGAGGTCGAGGCGAGGGTCCAGCGGCGCTGGGACGAGGCCCGCTCCTTCGAGGCGGACGAGGACGACCCGCGCCCGAAGCACTACTCGCTGTGCATGTGGCCGTACCCGTCCGGCGACCTGCACGTCGGCCACCTGCGCAACTACGCGATCGGCGACGTCTGGGCGCGCCACAAGCGCATGCAGGGCTGCAACGTCATGCAGGCGATGGGCTGGGACGCCTTCGGCAAGGACGCCGAGCTCAAGGCGCGCAGGATGGGGATCCACCCGCACGAGTGGGTCGAGGCGAACACCGCGAACATGCGCCGCGAGCTCAAGGCGCTCGGCTTCCTGATCGACTGGCGCCGCGAGCTCGCCTCGTGCAACCCGCTCTACTACCGCTGGGAGCAGTTTTTGTTCCTGCGGATGTGGGAGAAGGACCTCGTCTACCACGC
>CAZDYI010000124.1:0-20757 GCA_964509765.1 uncultured Gammaproteobacteria bacterium | reverse complement strand
GTGATGCAGCCCGCGACGATGACGGGGACCGGCGCGCGGTAGACGGGCAGGAGCTTCGCCCGGTAGGCAAGCCGCCTCAGCGAGACGGCAAGCAGGAAAAGCAGCGACAGCGGGAGCAGGGCGGCGTTGCCAAGTCCGCGTTTGCCCCAGAAAGCCCTGAGCGCGCCTTGCCGGTTTGCCCGCATCGTCAGGTAATATATTTCACATGCCCGCCCCGCCGCTGGTCGCGATCGTGTTGTGCGGCGGCAGCGGAGCAAGGCTCTGGCCCCTGTCGCGGGCGCGCAAGAGCAAGCCGTTCGTCACCAAGCCGGGCGGCGGGACCACGATGGGCGAGCTGCTCGGCTCGCTTCCGGACCTCGGCTGCGACGAGGTCGTCTTCGTGACCTCGGAGAAGCAGCTTGAAGACGTTGCCGCCGCCGCGGCCGGGCTTTCGCTTCCGCACCGCACCGTCTGCGAGCCGTCCGCGCGGAACACCGCGCCCGCGCTCGCCGCGGCTATGGCGCTTGTCTCCGGCAGGCACGGCAAGGAAGCGGCGTTCGCCATGCTGCCGGCCGACCACCACATCCCCCGTCGGGACGCATTCAACGACGGGATCCGAAAGGGGGTCGCCGCGGCGCGCGCGGCCGGGCGGATGGTCGTGCTCGGGATCGAGCCGACAGCCCCCGCAACCGGCTTCGGCTACATAAGGGCGGGCGGGCGCGACGGCGACACGCTCGAGGTCGACGCCTTCGTCGAGAAGCCGCCTGTGGACAAGGCTAAGGAGATGATCGCCGCGGGCGGGCACTTCTGGAACGCCGGGGTGTTCATCTCGACCGTCGCGACGATGGAGGGCGAGTTCGACCGGCACGAGCCCGCGCTGGCGGAGGCCTGCCGCGCGCTTGACCCAGGCGAGGTTCCGGAAGGCGGCGTGTGGAGGATCGCGCCGGAGGACTACGAGCCGTTTCCGTCCGTGTCGATCGACGTCGCAGTCGCCGAGCGCACAGACGTGGCCGCGGTGGTTCCGGTTACCGGCAGCGGCTGGAGCGACCTCGGCGACTGGGCCGACTTCCTCGCGCTGGTCGAACCGGACGGCGACGGCAACCGCGTCGTCGGCGACGCGGCGCTGGCCGGGACGAGCGGCTCGGGCGTCTATTCCCAGACCGGCAGGAAGGTTGTCCTCGCCGGCTGCGAGGGGACGATCGTCGTGGACATGCCGGACGCGCTGCTGGTCACGACGCCCGGCTCGGAGGGCAGGGTGCGCGAGGCTCACGCCGCGGTCGCAGAGGCCGGCGGGCAGGGCCTCGAGTTCCCCTCGGTCGAGCGGCGGCCGTGGGGCAACTACAGGCAGCTCGGGTCCGGCCCCGGCTGGCAGGTCAAGCGCATCGAGGTCGACCCCGGGAAGCGCCTGTCGCTGCAGTCGCACAAGCACCGCTCGGAGACCTGGACGGTCGTCTCGGGCGTGATGCGGGTGACGGTCGACGGCAAGGAGGACGACCTGCGCCCGGACGAGAGCCGCCACATCCCGCAGGGCGCGAAGCACAGGATGGCGAACCCCGGCGACGTGCCGGCGGTGATCATCGAGGTGCAGTCCGGCGACTACCTCGGCGAGGACGACATCGAGCGCTACGAGGACGACTTCGGCAGGTCCTGAGCCTTGCGGAACACGCGCAGGGTGCTGCCGGCGTAGTTGACGACAAGGCCCGCGACCACCCCGACGACGAGCGCCGCGAGCTTGCGCTCCTCGAACAGCTCGACCCGGGAGGTCAGCAGGTGGTAGACGATCCCGTTTACCGCGAAGCCGACGAGCGAGAACCAGGTGAACTCGGCGAGCTGGACCGCCTTGCCGCGCAGGGGGCGGTCGTCGTAGGTGTACTTGCGGTTCAGCCACCAGTTGGAGACGTTCGCAGGCCAGAAGGAGACGAGCCGCGCGGCGAGGTGGCCAAGCCCCGCGGCCTGAAGGCCGAGGTAGACGAGCGCGTCGATGACGAGCCCCAGTCCCCCGACCATGCAGTGCATGAAAAAGCGGAACGCCGGCCAGCGGAATCGGTACAGGTTCAAAACGTGGCGGATGTAGTTGTGGAGCTCGCGCGCGCCCATCTTGCTCTCGCCGACCTTGCGGTCGGTGAAGTGGATCGGCAGCTCGGTCACCTCGCCCCGGCCGATGCCGGAGCGCACCAGGATCTCGAGTCCGATCTTGTAGCCGATCGGCCGCAGGCCCGAAGCCGGCCAGTCGGCGCGGCGCATCGCGAAGAAGCCCGACATCGGGTCGCGCACGCTCGCAAGCGGCCTGGCGAGCGAGGTGGCGAAGAAGGTCCCGAGCCTGCGCATCACCGGCCACCTCTCGTCGGTGCTCGCCGACGGGACGTTGCGCGAGCCGATCACCATCCGCGCCGCGCCCTTTTTGAGCAGGGCGACCATCTCCGGCACCAGGCTCGCAGGGTGCGAGAGGTCGGCGTCCATCACCACGACGTGCTCGCCCGCCGCGAGCCGCGCGCCGTCGATCACAGCGAGCGCGAGGCCGCGGTCCTCCGTGCGGTTTAGCAGGCGAATCGGCCAGTCCCGCGCGAGCCGCTCGCAGACCTCTGCGGTCGCGTCGCCCGACTCGTCGTTGGCGATCACCGCCTCCCAGCTCAGGCCGCTGCCGGACAGGCCCTCGTCTATGTGGCGCATCAGCGCCTCGAGGTTGTCGGCCTCGGCATAGGTGGGCACGACGAAGGAGACGTCCGGCGCCCCTGCCTCCTCAGGCACCGGAGAGGCCCCGCTGAAATATAATTCCCCACCCTTCGCGCGGCCCGCGACTCACGGGTCTGTAGCTCAGTTGGTTAGAGCACTCGCTTGATAAGCGAGAGGTCGATGGTTCGAGTCCATCCAGACCCACCAACGCGGCGGCCGGCGGCCGGTCCGTCATCTGCGCAGCAGGCGGACCAGGTGGTCGAGGGCGTCCAGGTCGGAGTACTGGATCACCAGCCGGCCCTTCTTGCCCGACTTCGGGACGATCCTCACCCTCATGCCGAGCTTGGCGGAAAGCTCGTCGCACAGCCTCTTCGTGTCCGGGTCGGTCCCGGAGCCCTTGCCCGACTTTCGCCCTTTCGCCTTTCTCGCAGCGCGGTTGACGAGGTCCTCGACCTGGCGCACCGTCAGGCCGCCGTCGACGACGAGCCTCGCCGCGCGCGCCTGCCTGCCCGGCGGCAGGGCCGCGATCGCCCGGGCGTGGCCGGCGCTGATCGAGTCGTCGGCGAGCAGCTCGAGCACCTCGCGGTCAAGCTCGAGCAGCCGGAGCAGGTTCGACAGCGCCGGGCGCGACATGCCGAGCGAGGCCGCGGCGTCCTTTACCGAAAGCGACAGCTCGTCGATCAGCCGCCGCGCCGCGCGCGCCTGCTCGAGGACGTTGAGGTCCTCGCGCTGGATGTTCTCGACGAGCGCCGCGAGCATCGCGTCGCGGTCGCTGAGCTCGCGGACCACCACGGGCACCGTGCGCAGCCCCGCCATCTTGGAGGCCCGCCAGCGCCGCTCGCCTGCGATGATCTCGTGGCCGTCCGCGGTCCGCCGCACCAGGATCGGCTGGAGGACCCCGCGCTCGGCTATCGTCCGGGAAAGCTCCTTGAGCGCCTTCGGGTCGATCCTCTCGCGCGGCTGCCAGGGCCCGGGGCGCAGGTCGCCGACCGGCAGCTCGCCGGTTCCGCCCCCTCCGTCGCTCCCGCCGAAGATCTCCCCGATCCCGCGGCCGAGTCCGCGCTTCTTTTTGGCCTTGCTCACTGGAGGCGCTCCACGCATTCCTTCGCGAGCTCGCGGTACGCCTTGGCGCCGGGGCAGCCGGGGTCGTACGCGGTGACCGGAACCCCGTAGCTCGGCGCCTCGGCCAGGCGGACGTTGCGCGGGATCGAGGTCCTGAAGACCTTCGAGCCGAAGTGCCGGTCGAGCTCGTCGGAGACGTCCCGCGCGAGGCGGGTCCGCCCGTCGTACATCGTCTTGAGCAGGCCGGCGAGCCGCATGCCGGGGTTGAGCCCGTCGCGCAGCCTGCTCAGGTTGGCGGCGAACTCGCGCAGGCCCTCGAGCGACAGGTAGTCGCACTGCAGCGGGACGATCACGTCCTGCGCCGCGACCAGCGCCAGGGCCGCGAGCTTGCCCATCGACGGCGGGGTGTCGATGATGACGAAGTCGTGCCGGTCGCCGGCAAGCTTGTCGCGCAGCGTTCCCGCCGCCTCGTCGCCGCCCCCGAGCTCCATCTCGGCGGTGGCGAGGTCCGGCCCGGCGGGCACGAGGTCGAGCCCCTCGACGGAGCAGCCGACGGTCGCGTCGCTGACGGAGCTCCCGTCCGTGATCAGGGCGCTTGTCCCCGCGCCGCGCGTTGCGACCTCGGCCCCGAGCGAGGCGGTCGCGTTGGCCTGGGCGTCGGCGTCGACGAGCAGCACCGAGTGGCCCATCTCCGCGAGGCAGGCGGCGAGGTTCACCGCGGTGGTCGTCTTGCCCGTGCCGCCCTTGCGGTTTGTGATCGCGACGACGCTCACCGGCTGGCCACGGCGTCGACCATGAATCGCGACGGCGAGCCGTCGAGGCTGGCGCACCCGCGCACCACCCAGCGCGGGTGGTTCCTTTCGAGGTCCGCGATCTCGCTTGCCGGGTCCTTCGGCTTGAGGGCTAGCATCCTGGTTCCGGCCCGGACCAGTGCGTCGCATGCCGCGGCGAGCGCGGACAGGCTCGCGAAGCCTCGCGCGCAGATCAGGGCGGGCGGGTCGTCCGGCCGCCAGTCCTCGACCCGGGAGTGGACGACCTCGACGTTGCCAAGGCCGAGCTCTATGCGCACCTGCTCGAGGAACGCCGCCTTGCTGCCCTCGCACTCGACCAGGGCAACCTTGCGGCCGGGCCGGTCGATCGCGACCATCACCCCCGGCATGCCGGCGCCTGAGCCGACGTCACACGCGGGCCCGTCGGTGGAGGACGCGGCGCGGACCAGGGGCTCGCAGTCATGTGCGAGGCCGCGATGCCCGTCCTTCGTCCCGCCGCCGGTGAGGTTGTGCACGGCTGACCACTTGCGCAGCAGGTCCAGATAACCGTCCAGCGCAGCCGCGGCGGCCGCCTCAGGCACGGGCCGACCTGGCGAGGTGGATGCGCAGCACCGACACCGTCGCCGGGGTGATGCCGCTGATGCGCGAGGCCTGGCCGAGCGTCGCGGGCCTGTGCTCGGCGAGCTTCTCGCGCGCCTCGTTCGACAGGCCGGAAACGACTGCGTAGTCGATGCCGTCCGGCAGGGGCGTTCCGTCCATCTCGCGCTCGCGGGCAACGGTTGCGTCCTGGCGCCTGATCAGCCCCTCGTACTTGATCCGGGCCTCGACCTCGGCCGCGGCCCAGCCGGTAGGAGCTCCCTTGAGGATTCCGTCGGGCAGCTGCGACAGCCGCGCCTCCGGACGGCGCAGCCAGTCGGCTGCGGTCAGCCCCTCCCCCTCTCCGCCTTCGAGGCCGAGTCCCGCGGTCCTGGTCCCGCGCAGCCCATCGAGGCCGCGCTCGACCGCCTCGCGGTGCTCGCAGTACGCCTTCCACCTCACCTCGCCGACGAGGCCGAGGTCGCGCCCGGCCTCGGTGAGGCGCAGGTCGGCATTGCCCTCCCTGAGGCTCAGGCGGTGCTCGGCCCGGCTGGTGAACATCCGATATGGCTCGGTCACCCCGAGCGCGGTCAGGTCGTCGGCGAGGACGCCGATGTAGGCCTCGTCGCGGGACGGCCACCACGGCTCCCTGCCGAGGACGGCAAGCGCGGCATTGGCGCCGGCGAGGATTCCCTGCGCCGCGGCCTCCTCGTAGCCGGTCGTGCCGTTGACCTGCCCGGCGAGGAACAGGCCTTCGACGCCGGGTACGGCGAGCGCGGGCGTCAGCGCGCGCGGGTCGTAGTAGTCGTACTCGACCGCGTAGCCTGGGCGGGTGATGCGGGCGTTCTCCAGTCCGGGGATCGAGCGCACCATCTCGAGCTGGGCCGCGGGCGGGATCGCGGTCGAGATGCCGTTGGGGTAGACCTCGGAGGTCTCAAGCCCTTCCGGCTCGAGAAAGACCTTGTGCGAGTCGCGCCCTGCGAAGCGCACGACCTTGTCCTCGATCGACGGGCAGTAGCGCGGGCCGCCGCCTTCGATCGCGCCTGTGTTGACCGGCGAGTCCGGAAGGGCGGCGCGGACGATCTCGTGGGTGCGTTCCGTGGTGTGCGTGATGTGACAGTTGACCTGGCGCGGCCTCCCGTCCGGCGGGCCGAGAAGCGAGAAGCGCGGCAGCGGGTCCTCGGTAGGCTGGGGCTCGAGCGCGGAGAAGTCGACGGTCCTGCCGTCGATCCGCGGCGGCGTTCCGGTCTTGAGCCTGCCCGCCGGCAGGCCGAGGCCGCGCAGGAAGTCGGCGAGCGCGACCGATGGCCTGTCGCCGGCCCGGCCGCCCTCCGTGCTGCTCCGTCCGCAGTGCATCCTGCCGCCGAGGAAGGTGCCGGCGGTGACGACGAGCGCAGCGCACGGAACGTCGATGCCGCTTGCGAGCCGAACGCCGCGGACGGCGCCGTCCCTGACGTCGAGGCCGGTCGCCTCGCCCTGCAGCAGGTCGACGAGCGGGTGCTCCTCGGCTAGGCGCCGCACAGCAACCCGGTAGAGGCTCCGGTCGGACTGCGCCCTCGTCGCGCGCACCGCGGGTCCCTTGCTCGCGTTGAGGGTGCGGTAGTGGATGCCCGCGAGGTCCGCGGCGCGGCCCATGATCCCGTCGAGGGCGTCGACCTCCCTTACGAGGTGGCCCTTGCCGATCCCGCCGATGGCGGGGTTGCACGACATCTGCCCGACGGTGTCGATGCTGTGGGTGACGACGGTCGCGCGGACCCCCATCCGCGCCGCGGCCGCCGCGGCCTCCATCCCTGCGTGGCCGCCGCCGACAACGACGACGCCCGGCGTGCCGTCCTTACGGGGCACGGCCTCAGCCCGTCGCCGACTGGTCCCTGACGCTGCCCGGCAGGTTGGCCTCCTCCCACTCGTTGACGAGGCCGATGAACTCGGCGCGGTTCGCGCAGGACTCCGCGTCGCCGATGAACTCACGGTCCGTGAGCATCCGCGACATGATCGAGAGGATCTTCAGGTGGACGTCGTCGGCCTTGCCCGGGACGAGCAGGACGAACATGTGCCGCACCTTCGCGTCCGGGCCGTCGTACTCGATCGGCTCGAGGGTCCGCAGGTAGGCGGCAAGCGGGTGCTTGAGGTCGGCGAGCCGCGCGTGGGGCACCGCGACCCCGTCGCTGATGACCGTCGAGCCGAGGCGCTCGCGCTCGAGCAGGCTCTTGAACACGACGCCCCGCGTCGGGCCCTCGGTGTTCTCGAAGGCGAGCCCGATCTCCTCGAAGAGGCGCTTCTTGCCGCTCGCGGTGACGTCGAGAAGCACGCGGCCGGGGACGATCAGCTCCGAGGGGAGGATGATCCGCTCGCTCACCGCCGGCCCGCCTGCCCCTTGGAGCTGAAGTCGTCGAGCTGCCGGCGGAGCTTGTTCGAGGCCGCGTCGATCGCGGCGTACATGTCGCCGGGGTTCTGCGCGTGGGCGACGAAGTCGCGGCCGCGGTGGTGCACCACGAACTCCGCCTTGTGGACGCCGGAGTCGAGCCCGAGGACGACCTTGCAGTTGGCCGGGGCCGCGACCAGGTGGTCGCAGGCCTTGAGCGCGCGCTGCGTCGCGTGCTCCTGGAGCGCCTCGGTGACGTCCATGTGCCTTCCGCTGACGACGACCTGCACGCTCAGGCCCTGTGCCGGCGCAGGTTCGACGGGGCAAGCCCGGCGCGCGCCCGGTGCTTGGCCACGGTCCTCCTGCTGGCCGCCAGGCCGTCGGTCCTGAGTCTGTTCATGATCGCCTCGTCGGTCAGCGGCTCTGCGGGGTCCTCAGCGGATACGAGGCCCTTGATCGCCTCCTGCAGGGCGGCGGCCGACACCTGGTTCGCTCCGCCTGCCGCCTTGCGCTGAACGAGGAATTTTAACGCAACGACTCCCGACGGCGTGGCCATGGATTTGTTGCTCACCGCCGCCGCCACGGTGCTGACCGCAAGGCCCGTGTCGGCCGCGACGTCGCGCAGCCGGACGGGGCGGAGCTGGGCCCTGCCGTGCTCGAGGAATCCACGCTGCCTGTCGACGAGCGCCTGCGCGACGCGCAGCATCGTCTCGCCGCGGAAGCCGAGCGCGCCGACCACCGCCCGCGCCTCGCGGACCTTGCGGCGCCACGGGCCGCCGCCCCTTCCCGACGCCGCGCCGTCAGCGAGCCTTGCCGCCCCGCGGCCCTCCGCGGGCCGCACCTTCCAGTAGCCCCTGGTCCGGTAGGCCTCGAGCTCCGGGACGAGGGCCTCGGCGGCCTCGGCGAACTCGTTGGCGACGCTCGGGCGCAGCCCGTCGATGACGGCGAGCGCACTCTCGAGGCCGGCCTTGGGTAGGAGGTCGCGCCGGCCGCGCGACAGCGCCTTGAAGTGGTCGGCGACTAGCGCCCGCGCCCTGGCGACGTCCGGCCCGCCGTCCATGTCGTCGAGCTGCATCAGCAGGCGGTCGGCGAGGTCCCGCGCGCCGACGCCGACCGGGCCTAGCCTGCGGATGGCGGCAACAGCCCTCTCCGCCCTGGCGAGAGTGAGGCCGGTTGCCGCGGCCACCTCTCCGGGGCCGGCGAGGTAGCCCCTCGGGTCCATCTCGCCGAGGCAGAGGAGGGCGTCGGCGCGGACCCGCGCCGGGACCGGAGTGGTCTCGAGCTGCTGCGCGAGGTGCTCGGCGAGGGTCGGCTGCGAGCCGCGGGCAGGAGGGAGCGCGGGCTCGTCGTACTCAAGCGCGGGGTTCTGTTCGGCGATTGAGCGCAGCTCCGCCGCGAGCCCCAAGGCCCCGAGCGACAGCAGCCGGCCGGCGAGCCGCGGGACCTGGGCGTGGGAGAGGCTCTGCTCGGCCCGCTGCCCGAGTGATGCCTTCACAGGGTGAAGTCCGATCCGAGGTAGTGCTCGCGGACCTGCTCGTTCGCGGCGAGCTCGGCAGGCGTCCCGCCGCAGAGCACCGAGCCGTCGTGGAGGATGTAGCCGCGGTCGCAGATCGCGAGCGTCTCGCGCACGTTGTGGTCGGAGATCACGAGGCTGACCCCCGTGTCGCGCAGCTTGCGCAGGATCGACTGCACGTCGGCGACGGTGATCGGGTCGATCGCGGCGAACGGCTCGTCGAGCATCAGAACCTTCGGCCGCAGCACGAGGGCCCTCGCGATCTCGACCCGGCGCAGCTCGCCGCCCGAGAGGCTGGAGACGCTCTCGCCGGCGAGATGCTCGACTCCCATCTCGGCGAGCAGCCCGAGCGCGGCTCCGTCGAGGTCGCCGGAGTTTCCGCCGCGGATCTCGAGGACCGCCTTGACGTTGTCGAGCACGCTGAGCATGCGGAACACCGAGCGCTCCTGCGGGAGCAGGCCGATGCCGAGGCGCGCCCGGCGGTCGACGGGAAGCGAGGTGATGTCCTCGCCCTCGAAGAGCACCGTGCCGGAGGACGGCCTGACCAGGCCGGCGAGGATGTAGAAGCTGGTGGTCTTGCCGGCGCCGTTGGGGCCGAGCAGCCCGACCGTCTCGCCGGCGCCGATCTCGACCGAAACCCGGTCGAGTATCGTCCGGCCGCGGACGGCCTTGCACAGCTCGCGGCCGGCGAGGACGGCGCCCCCGTTGTCGCTCACCTGGTCTGGATGGTGGCGTGGACCCGGCCGTCCTCGTCGGGCTCGGCGACGAACGAGCCCTGCCGCACGTCGTAGTCGATCGTCTCGCCCACGAGCCTCTCCTTGCCGAGGTTGGCGACCACGCCGCCCTGCAGCCGGACCTTGCCGCGCGTCTCGTCGTACTCGATGCTCTCAGCCGAGGCCTGCAGGCGCACGTCCTCGCCGCCGGGCATGTCGATCAACGCCGGCGAGCCCGTGAGCCGGAGCAACAGCGAGTCTCCGCCGCCCGCCGACACAGCGCTGCCGGTGGCGCTGATGTCGCCGTCCTCGAACTCGACCCCGCCGCCCGCGGCGAGCGAGCGGCCCTCGAGCGAGTAGCTGACCCTGCCCGCCGACACCCGCATCGGCCCGCGGCTGACCACGCCGCCGCTGCCGAGCTCGACGCTGCCGTCCTCGTCGGAGAAGACGATCGAGCTGCCCGACAGGTTCGTCACAGCGCCGGCCGAGGTGTAGCTCATCCGCGCCGGCGAGCCGCTGACCTCGTAGACGCCCTCGAACACGACGATCTCGTCCGCCTCGAGCCTGAGCCCCCCGCCGGTCACCAGCACGTCGCCCGAGAAGGTGAACCGGCCGTCGGCCATCCTCATTCCGTTTGCGCTTACGTCGTACTCGTCGGCGGCCGCGGCGCAGGCCGCAAGCCCCGCGGCCAGGGCAACGAGGATTCCGCGGCGCCCCGTCAATTGTCCAGCGTCCCCCGCACCGACCCCTCGAGGGTCAGGTCGCCGTTCGGCTCGTGGCGGAAGGACTCCGCCGCCACCGTGTTCCCGCCGGCGGTGAGCCTGACGCTGCTGCCGGAGACCGATCCCGTCCTCGCCACGACGACGCGCTCGGACTCGAGCAGCTCCCGGTCGTTCCAGATCCTGACGCTTCCCTCGAGCACGATCCCGCCGTCGGGTCCGCCGGTCATACGCTCGGCGGCGAAGTTCCGCGAGCCCGACTCGTGCATCATCGAGCCGCCGACCCCGCGCGCGACGCTCGCGCCGGGCTCGATGCTGATCTGCCCGGCCTCGAAGCTGCTCCGCAGCTCCGGCGTGGCAGCGCGGACGCTCGCGGTGTCTATCTCGACCGAGAAGTCGCGGGTGGCGCGGTCCTTCGGCGCCCGCATCACGGTCTCGACGAGCGCCGCGCC
Source organism: uncultured Gammaproteobacteria bacterium (assembly GCA_964509765.1). GTDB lineage: Bacteria > Pseudomonadota > Gammaproteobacteria > Tethybacterales > Tethybacteraceae > CAZDYI01. The sequence goes on along the minus strand of CAZDYI010000124.1, from coordinate 9,938 downwards.
CACCGCGAGGCAGGCGAGCGGGACCAGCGGGACGAACCTCACCGGCCGCGCCGCCGGCCTGCGGCGCTCAGCCGACCCTCCCGGCCATCAGGGCGTGGATGTCGATCGCGCCTGCCATCTCGCCGCCCTCGACCACGGCGAGGTGGGTGATCCGGCGCTCCTCCATGCGGGCGAGGGCCTCGGACGCGAGCCTGCCGGGCTCGATCGCGAGCGCCTTCGGCGTCATCGCGTCGCGGACCTCGGTATTGTGGATGTCGTCACCGCGCTCGAGGAAGCGGCGCAGGTCGCCGTCGGTGAGGATGCCGGGCTCGCCGCCGTTCTCAACGAGAGTCATGCCGAGCCTCTTGGCGCTCATCTCGACTATCGCCTCCGCGACCGTCGCGCTGGGTCCGACCAGCGGGACGGCGTCGCCGGTGACCATCAGGTCTGCGACCCTCGTCAGCAGCCTCCGCCCGAGCGAGCCGTCCGGGTGGGTGCGGGCGAAGTCCTCGGGGGTGAAGTCGCGCGCGGACAACAGCGCCATCGCCAGTGCGTCGCCGACCGCGAGCGCCGCGGTGGTCGAGGTCGTCGGCGCGAGCTCGAGCGGGCAGGCCTCCGCGCCGGCCTCGATCGTGACGACGATGTCGGCCGCCTTGGCGAGCCTCGATTCGCGCTCCGAGGTCAGCAGGATTATCGGGGCGCCGATCCTGCCGCCGTGCGAGACCACGCGGCCGAGCTCGTCTGACTCGCCCGAGCGCGAGACAGCGACGATGGCGTCGCCCGGCGCGACCATGCCGAGGTCGCCGTGGCATGCGTCGGAGGGGTGGAGGAAGAACGAAGGCGTGCCGGTGCTCGCGAGCGTCGCGGCGATCTTGCGCGCGACGTGGCCGGACTTCCCGGCGCCGGTCGTGACCGCCTTGCCCTCGGTCGCGAGCAGCGCGTCGACCGCGCGCCCGAAGCCTCCGTCGAGTCCGTCCATCGCGTCGAGGATGCCCTGCGACTCAAGGCGGAGGGTCCTGCGCGCGACCTCGAGGTGGTCGCGGCCGGCGGTCACCAGTTGCCCGAGGACTCGAGCTGCGACACCGCGATCGCCTGGATGAACGGCTTGTTCGAGCGGAAGAACGACGGCAGCTCGTGGATGAACAGCTCGGCCTGGAACTCGCTCGGGTAGGTGCCGTAGGTGATCACGAAGACCTCCTCGCCCTCGGCGACCGACGGGTAGACCATCACGTTGCGCACGGTGAAGAAGCGCGCGAGGTCGCGCAGGTAGCGCTCGATGTCGATCGGCCGGTCGCGCCGCACCGTGAGTATCCGCGCGGTGTACAGGCCCGGATCCTCGAGGCGGTCGAACAGGGTCTGCGTCGCGTTGAGCCGCAGCCGCAGGTAGCTAGTCGGCGGGTACGACCCCCACCTCGGGTTGTCGACGAGCTCGGCCTTGCCGATCGCCGGCTGCGGGGCCGGCTCGGCGACCGCGACCGTAGCAGTTGCCGCGGGCCTCGCCGGCGCAGGCTGGGTGACCGCCGCGTCCGCCTGCGCGGGGCTTGCCGCCGGCTCGGGATCGCCGTTCATCTGGTAGGCGACCGCGGCAATCGCGGCGAAGACTGCGACCCCGCCGAAGGCGGCCCGCGCCGCCTGGCCGCGCCGGGGCACGTGCTCCTCGCCGTCGCCGCCGAGCCTCCGGTAGCGCGCGTCGCGCGCCGCCTGCAGGGCGTGGGCGTTGGTCACCCGGTCGGAGTCGTCGGCGAAGGCCGCGAGCATCGACTTGTCGCACAGGATGTTGATACGCCTCGAGATGCCCTGTGAGACCTTGGAGATCGTGCCGACCGCCGAGCCGGTGAAGATGCCGTCGGGCTCCGCGGCGCCGGCCTTGCTCAGGCGGTGGACGATGTACTCGCTGACCTCGTCGTGGTTGAGGTTGCGCAGGCTGAACGACGAGGTGATCCGCTCGCGGAGCTGGCGCATGTGCTTCTGGGCGAGCTTGTCGGTGAGCTCGGGCTGGCCGAACATCACGATCTGGACGATCTTGTCGGTGCTGGTCTCGAGGTTCGAAAGCAGCCTGATCTGCTCGAGCGAGGCGTCCGGCATCGCCTGGGCCTCGTCGATGCAGACCAGGACGCGCTCGCCGGCCTGGTTGAGCTCGATGAGGCGGTTCTGCAGGCTGCGGGCGACCTGGTGCTGGTCGGCGGAGATCTCGAGGCCGAGCTCCTCGGCGATGTGGTAGATGATCTCGAGGTCCGAGAAGCTCGGGTTGGCGACGTAGACGAGGCGCACCTCGTTGGCGAGCTCCGTCATCAGCACCCGGCAGAGCATGCTCTTGCCGGTGCCGACCTCGCCGACGACCGACATTATCCCCTCGCCGTTGTCGATGGCGTACTTGAGCGCGTCGAGGGTCTCGCCCCTCACGCAGCCGCGGAAGAAGAACTCCACCGCAGGGGTGATCCGGAAGGGCAGCTCGCGGAGCTTGAAGTGTTCGAGGTAGAGCGACATCGAGGCTGTCGGCGGGCGGCCGCGGGGGCCGTCTCCTATCCTAAATCAGATTCTAGTAAGTGCATGCCCGAACAATCCAGGTTCCGGCATGGACGCGTTGACTTCCGTGCCGAACCGCGCATGATGACCGGCATGAGGCTCACCGCCCCGCATCGTATCCTCGGCGGTGCAGGTCCGCGTATGCCAACCGGTCCTTGGAGTACAGCATCCACGAATCCCTGCCGCACACCTCAAGTCGGGACGGAATCCCGAACTGCCTCCGCATGCCCGGAATGTACGCCTTGTCCTTGTTGTCCACGATCGCGAAATCAGCGCTTCCAACTGAGTGCTGGATGTTTCCCACGTGCCTGTACTGGAAAACCAGGGGCTCCTCGAAAAAGTCGTAAACGACGTATTGAAGGTGCAGGGAGCTGCTGTGGCCGAGCATGCGCGATTCCCGGGCAAACCAAAAATTTGCCAGCCCGCGTTCCAGCACCGAGCCTGCGAGTACCCCGTCATCCGAGGTGCACGCGGCAATGTCTCGAGCCGTCTGCTCGGGGCGGAAGAAGGCAACGTACGTTACCAGCGACAACGTGAGCAAGGCAGAAGCGCCGTGCTTGACCTTCGCACGGCCGGCAGGGCTCAAGCCCCCAAGGCCTGTCCACGCGATATGCAGGACCAGGGGCGAAGCCCAGACCAGGACGAATGCGTACCTCACCCTGGCGTAAACGATGATCATCGAAGCAATTGTTGAAACGACCAAGGACCAGTACGTCACAAGAACGAAAAACACCGTTGTCTCCCTGACGTCCCGGCGCTCCGACAGCCCCTTCCCGCGCCAGGTCTTTGACATTGTCAAGGCGAACACCGGAACAATGAAAGCGAGAAGAATCGAATTGAGAATGCCCTCGCTCACCCATTCCTGGTCGATGTCCTTCAGCAGGTTGTCTGTGAATGCCTGGAACGTCCTTGTGATGAAATTGGGGAGCGCTGAGGCGATGTTGCCCTCAGAGACCGCCCGCGCGGCATGCGCAACGCCGAGGGACGAGAACGTGTCGTGAGAGATCTCAAGGTTTCTGGCAAACGGAGAAAGGTGTTGGTTCAGTTGGTGCCCCGCAACGAACAGCGCAATCCCGGCCATGGCAACCGCAGGGATTCCCCAGCATGCCTTGCCTTGTCCGCGGCGAAGCCAGGCCCAGCAGGCTGACGACAGAAACACCGGAAACACGACATGCACGCCCAGCAGCGCATCCTCGGCCCCGAACAGGAAGCACGCGGCCAGGTAAAGCCAGGAAAGGGGGCGGTTCGCCTTGCCGCTTGTTGCAACCAGGGCAAGGCCGGCGCAGGACAGGAAGAACATTGCCAGGTTGAAAGTCCGGAATCCGGTGTTGCCTACAGCCAGCGTGCCGCCTCCGCCGAACACCAGGTCTGTCAGAAACAGGGCCGCAAGCGGCATCGCCGCAAGCTGGACGGAACCGGACCATGACCTATTCGACGACAGGCGAATCACTGCAGCGAGGGAGCCGAGCAGCAGCAAGGTTTCAAGCATTCTCCTCATGGCCAGGGAGAGATGCCAGTCGCCGCCTGTCATCGAGATCAATGCCTTCAGTGGAAGGAAAAGAGTGAGCCAGAAAGGCGCAGGGTTTGCAAACCAGTCCTTCATTTCCGCCTGCCCGGACCGCAGCTGCATGATCATGTCGGGGAAGACGAGCGCATCGGCGCTCAGCATCCCCTTGTCGTAATCGAAGAATTCCGGCATCGGCCTGAAATAGTCGCTCACGACGGAGGCGGCCAACAACACTGTCAGCAATGTTGCGAAAAAGCGCCCCCAAGCCGCGGGGCTGATGTTCTTCACTGCCACACTGCGAAAGAAACGAGGCCCCGGCGTCTGCCCGCTCTCCAAAGGCCCCGGCGGCAATTGATCGGCATTTTACTTGTGCGTGCCATCGTTCTCACCGAAGGCACCAGTCACTGGGTGCCTGCCGCTGGCCGCTCCGTGCGCCGGGACAGTATCCCGCCTCGAGCAATGATAAGGGACGCGCAATTCCCCACCTTGCGCAGTGACCGGCCAGCCGGCGTGAAGCGGTTTCTTCCCGTGTCGGAGCCGGCGCTTTCGTTCCTGTTTTAGCCCTGGTCCGACTGTGGGTTGTCCGCAAAGTTCTTGGATGCCATCTCAGAAAGCTGACGAATCGGGACGCTCAGCTCTGATCTCCATCCGAAACGTCACTTGCCTGCAGAGGCTCGAGAAGCTCCCTCAGCCGCTTCTCGCTGATGCCCAGCCTGCCGGCAGCGGCGGAGTGGTCGCCGTATTCGGCGAAGGCATCCCGCGCATGCCGGCGCGCGTCGGACTCGAGCAGCTCGGCGAGGGTGCCTCCCTTTGCGCCGTCGTCAGGGACGACCAGCAGCTCGTCAGCGAGCGACTCGCGCGAGACGCTCTCTCCCGGATGCTTGACCTGAAGCCGGGCGACGACGTTGCGGAGCTCGCGCACGTTGCCCGGGAACGGGTAGGTGCGCAGCAGCTCCTCCGCGTCGCCGTCCAGAGCGAACGGCTCCGAGGAGGTCCGCTCGGCGGCGGCGGCCCGGAAGTGCTCGAGCAGCAGCATCCTGTCGTCGCCGAGCTCCGAAAGCGACGGAGTCCTTATCGCGAGGACGCTGAGGCGGTGGTAGAGGTCCTCGCGGAATCCGTTCGCGCCCGGCTTGCCGAGCAAAGGCCGGTTGGTCGCGGCGACAACCCGGACGTCGGCGACCGACGGGCTGGAGTCGCCGACGCGGTAGTACTCGCCCGACTCGAGGACCCGCAGCAGCTTCGGCTGGAGCTCTGCGCCCATGTCGCCGATCTCGTCGAGGAACAGGGTGCCTTGGTCGCTCGCGCCGACCAGCCCCGAGCTGTCCGCGGTCGCGCCGGTGTACGAGCCGCGCCGCGCGCCGAACAGCGTCGCCTCGAAAAGCTGCTCGGGGACCGCGGCGCAGTTGAGGGCGGTGAACCTGCCGGAGCGTCCCGACTCGCGGTGGAGGGCCCGGGCGACGAGCTCCTTGCCCGTCCCGCTCTCGCCCTCGACGAGGACCGGGTACGGCGCCGTCGCGAACTGCCGGACCTGGCGCTGAAGGCGGGCGATCGCTGCTGACTCGCCGACGAGCCCGTGGGTGTCGGAGCGGGCGGCGCGGGTAGCGCTCGCCCGGCCGAGCGCTGCGCGGATCTGCTCAGCGTCGCACGGCTTCGAGACGTAGTCGGTCGCGCCGAGCGTGCGCGCGACCTTGCCGTGCTTCTCCTCGTCCTGCCCGGAGATCACGATCACGGCGCAGTCGGAGTCGGCGGCGACGAGGTCGCGGACGAGGGCCAGCCCCTCGCGCGGGCTGTCGGTGTGCGGCGGCAGCCCGAGGTCGACGAGCGCGCAGCTCGGCGGCCTGCCGAACTGCTGGAGCGCCTGCCTGGCCTCGGCGCGCGACCGCGCGCCGATCACGTCATAGTCGTCGCGCAGCTCCTCGACGAGCAGCTCGAGGATCAGGTCGTCGTCGTCGACTACCAGCAGCCCCGGCTTCTCCGCGGCCTGCGCCGGGGTCACTCGAACAGCGACTCCAGCTTCTGCGCCTCGGCGAGGTCGAGGCCGCCGGTCGCGGACAGCAGCGAGAGGTACGCCTGGAGCTGGGCGTGGCGCGCCTGGGCGAGCTGGAGCTCGGCCGAGGCGAGGTCGGTCGCGGCGTCGAGCGCGTCCGCGAGGACTCCGGCCGAGGCGTCGATGCTCGTGCGGGCGAACTCGAGCCGCTCCTCGCCGACGGCGACGCTGTTCTGCAGCGCCTCGATGCGCGCCTCCTGGAGAAGGAAGTCGCGGTGGGCGGCCGAGACCTCGAGCGCGGCGCGGTCGCGGGCCGCCTCGTAGGCGGCCTTGAGCATGTCCTCCTGGCGCTCCGAGCGGTCGCGGGCCGCGGTGGCCCCGCCGCTGGAGTAAAGCGGAACCGAAAGCCTGAGGTTGAAGGACGTCTCGAACTCCTTGTCGGCGGTGCCCTCGGCGAGCAGCGAGGGCAGCACCGAGGCGACGAGCTGCTGCGTCGCCTGCTGCTGCGAGTCGACCTCGAGCGCGGCCGCACGCAGCGCCGGGGCCTCGCGGATGCGCTCCCTCCAGGAGTCGGGCCCGCCGATGTCCGGCGGCAGGGTGCGGGCGAGCCGCCTGATGTCGACGGGGTCGAGGCCCGAGAGGTTGCGGAGGCCTTCGCCGGCGGTGACAACCGCGTTCTCTGCGCTTACCCGCTCGGCCTCGAGCGAGGCGAGCTGCGCCTGGACGTTGAGCATCTGGAGCCTGTTGGTCCTGCCGACCTCTGTGAGGGTCGAGGCGATGTTCAGCTGCTCCTCGAGCCGCTCCCGCCTCTGCGCGATCAGGTCGAGGTTCTCTGCCGCGAGCGCTGTCTGCAGGTAGGCGCGGTAGGTGGCGAGCAGGATCTGCTGGCGCGAATCCTCGACCCTGGTCCTGGCGATCTCGAGCTGTATTTCGGCCAGCGAGATTCCGGCCGAGGTCTCGAGGTTGAACACCTGCTGGTCGATCACGATCTGCGCTCCGAGCCGGTCCGGAGGCCCTCCCTGGCCCATGGCCTCGGGCGAGTCAAGGCGGTAGGACGCGCCGCCGCGGACCTGCGGCAGTCCGCGCGCCTTCGCAACGGTGACCGATTCCTCCGCGACCTCTATGCCGAGCATGGCGCGGCGGTGGTCCGGGCTGTGCTCGAGCGCGGCCACCAGGTGCGGGTAGGGGCTGGCCAGGGAAGCGGCCTGGATGAGGCAGGCCGCGGCAACAAGGGATAGGGTGCCGGCAGTCCTCGCCGCGCCGGCCATGCAATTCATCAGTGCGAATTATCCCAGCATTGCGCCGCGAACCTGGAATCAGCCGATGTCGCCGGCGGCGTCGGGAGCAGGCGAGCTCGGAACCGCCATCGGGTTTCTCGGCATCACCCCGGCAAGCCGGGCGCGCCTGCCGGAGTCGACCGCGTCGGCGAACGCGCACGCCATCGCGGCCGGGTCGCCGGCGAGCGCGACCGCGGTGTTCAGCAATACGGCGTCGAAGCCGATCTCCATCGCCTGCGCCGCGTCCGAGGGCCGGCCGATGCCGGCGTCGACGACCAGCACCTCGCCCGGCAGCGAGTCACGGAGCTTGACGAGTCGGTCGACGTTCGTCAGACCCTGCCCCGAGCCGATCGGCGAGCCCCAGGGCATGATCGCGCTGCAGCCGATCCCGGCGAGCCTCGCGCACAGCGCGAGGTCCTCGGTGCAGTAGGCGAGCACATTGAAACCGTCCCGGACCAGGGTCTCGGCGGCCTCGGCCAGGCCGAACGGGTCCGGCGCGAGCGTGTCGTCGTCGGCGATCACCTCGAGCTTCACCCAGTCGGTTCCGAGGAGCTCGCGCGCCATCGACGCGGTGCGGCAGGCCTCCGCGGCGGTCCGGCAGCCGGAGGTGTTGGGGACGACCGGGACGCCCAGCCCGGAGACCAGGTCGTTGAAGTCGCCGCCGCCCTTGCCCGCGCGGCGCAGCGACACAGTGACAAGCCCGGGCTTAGCCCGCCGCACGCAGTCTGCAAGAACCGCGGGCGAGGGGTAGCGCGCGGTTCCGAGCAGCAGCCGGCTCGCCAGCTCCCTGCCGGCGATGACGAGGCCGTGGCCGCCCTCAGCCACCCTGCCTGACCGCGAGCACCTCGACGCTGTCGCCGTCTTCGAGGAGCGTCTTCCCGTGCTCGGCGCGGGGGACGTGCTCGCCGTTGACCGCGGCGACGACCGGGCTTCCGCCGCTGTCGAAGCCGTCGAGCAGCTGCGCGAGGGTCGTTCCCTCATCGACTGCGCGGCTGTCGCCGTTGACGGTGACCTCGGCCATGACGCCCGTCAGCCGATCCCCATCTCACCGATCGCCCTCTCGACGAGCGCGGGCGCTACGAGGAAGCCGTGCCGGTACATTCCGTTGATCGAGACCTTGCCTTCCGACGCCTCGCAGATCGGCTCGTTGTCAGGGAGGGCCGGGCGCAGGCCCACCCTGACATCGGCCACGCGCGCCTCGGCCAGGGCCGGGTGCAGCCCGTAGGCGGCGCCGAGCAGCTCGAGCGCCGAGCGCACCGTGGGAGCTCCGCCGTCGCTGGTCTCCACCTCGGTCGCTCCGACGAGCAGCCTCCCTTCGCCGCGGGGCACGGCGTAGAGGAGGTGGCGGGGATGGGCGATGCGCACAGGCCTCCGGAGCTCGACCTCGTCGCTTTGCAGGTGGACTATCTCGCCGCGCACCGCGCGCAGCGGCAGGTCGCCGGCCGCGCCGAGCCCGCGGCAGTCGCAGGCCCAGTCGTAGCTGCGGTCCTTGCCGCCCACCCGGATGGTTCCGCCGCCGACGCCCTCGGCCTGCTCGCCGTCGCTCCACGACACGCCCGCGCCGTCGCAGCCCGCGCGCAGCGCTTCCATCACGAGGTCCGCGTCGAGGCAGCCCTCGTCGGGGACGAGGTAGCCGTGCCGGACGTGGCCGAGGGCCGGCTCGATCTCCTCGATTCCCTTTCGGTCGAGCTCGCGCAGCTTGGCGCCGTCGCCGCAGCGCTCCTCGATCGCGGCGCGGACCCGCTCGAGCTCGGCGCGGTCGCGCCGGTGCGCGACGAGCAGCGAGCCGTTGAGCGACAGGGCGCCGGAGGCGCCGAGGCCGTCAAGCCACCTGCCCCATATCGGGAGCGATTCCAGGCCGAGCTCGCAGATTCCCGGCGCCGCGCTCACGAGCTCGGCGCGCGGGCTGAGCATGCCGGCCGCGGCGCCAGAGCACCTTTGGTTCTCGCCCGAGTCGAACAGCTCGACCTCGGCGCCGGCCGCTGCCGCGCGCCACGCCAGGAGCCTGCCGGCGATCCCGCCGCCGGCGACGCCCACCCTCACGGGACTGTCCGGTCGGTCTCCTCCAGCGGCACGTACAGCGATCCGCCGGAGGAGGCGAAGCGCTCGGACATCTCGCGCATGCCCTCTGCGACGGCCTCGCCCTCCTCGAGCCCGCGCTTGCGCGCGTAGTCGCGGACCTCCTGGCTGATCTTCATCGAGCAGAACTTCGGCCCGCACATCGAGCAGAAGTGGGCGACCTTGGCCGAGTCCTTGGGCAGGGTCTCGTCGTGGTACGACCGCGCGGTGTCGGGGTCGAGCGACAGGTTGAACTGGTCCTCCCAGCGGAACGAGAACCGCGCCCTCGAGAGCATGTCGTCGCGGTGGCGCGCGCCGGGGTGGCCCTTGGCCAGGTCGGCGGCGTGGGCCGCGATCTTGTAGGCGATCAGCCCGTCCTTGACGTCGGCGCGGTTGGGCAAGCCGAGGTGCTCCTTCGGGGTGACGTAGCAGAGCATCGCGCAGCCGTGCCAGCCGATCATCGCCGCGCCGATGCCGCTCGTGATGTGGTCGTAGCCCGGGGCGATGTCGGTCACCAGCGGGCCGAGGGTGTAGAAGGGCGCCTCGTCGCAGCATTCGAGCTGCTTCTCCATGTTCTCCTTGATGAGCTGCATGGGGACGTTCC
>CAZDYI010000123.1:0-4586 GCA_964509765.1 uncultured Gammaproteobacteria bacterium | reverse complement strand
GCCGCGGCCTGCCTCCTGAGCTTGTCCGGCAGCTTGCCCGCGACGAGCAGCTTGAGCTGCTGCCGGTCGAGCAGGCCGTGCTGCAGCCGCGCGACCTCCCTCTCGTCGAGCACCTTCCTCACCCGCTCCATCCCGTCCGGGTCGAGGGCGCCCTTGCGCAGGGCCCGGTAGCCCGCCTCGTCGAGCACGCCGCGCTGCAGGCGCTCGATGTCTCCTGCGCCGAGGATCTGCCGGACCTTCCTGAGCTTCGCGCCCTTGAGCGTCCCGGCCCGCAGGCGGGCCATCTCGCCGCGGTCGAGCAGGCCGGACCTGAGCCTCTTGCGCTCGCGGTCGGTGAGCGCCCGCTCGGCGAGGTCGGCCCTTATCCCCTTGAGCCTGCCCTTGCGGAAGGCCTCGAGCTCGCCCGGGGCGAGCACGCCCTGGAGCGCGAACAGCTTCTCGTCGTCCCAGTGCAGCGGGTGGCGCGGGTCGACGTTGGTCGCAAGCAGCAGCCGCAGCGCGTCCGCCCCGCACTCGTCCATGATCGAAAGCGGGTCGACCGTGTTCCCGTACCAGGGAGCCATCGGCAGGCCGTAGTTGAGGACCGGCCCCTGGCACATCAGGCTGCGGAACGGCTCGGCCCCGGCCTTGCCCGGCGCCAGGCCGAGGGACGCCATGCAGCGGTGCATTATCCGCGCGCAAAGCAGCTGCGTCGTCGCGTGCTCGACTCCGCAGCAGTAGTGGTCGACCGGCAGCCAGCTTGCCTTGCCCTTGAACGGGTCGCCGTCCGCAGCGTGGAGGGCGAAGCTCCACGAGGTCCCGAACATCTCGGCGAGCGTGTCGGTGTCGCGGCCCGCCTTGCCGCCACAGGCGGGGCACTTGCAGCTTACGAAGGAGGGATAGTCGGCGAGCGACTCCTTTCCGGGGACGTGCCTCGGCAGCTCGACGGGCAGGTCGGCTTCCGGCACCGGGACCGTCCCGCACGAGGGGCAGTGGACCAGCGGAACGGGACAGCCCCAGAACTCGTCCTGGCTGAGCTTCCACCCGCGCAGCCGCGCGACGGTGATCTTCCGCGCCTTCGCCCCGTGCGCGCCGAGGAACTCCAGAACGAGCTCGCGCGCGGCCCGGTCGAGGCGCCTGCGGCGCGCGGGCGTGTCCTCGCCTTCTCCCTCGCCGGCAAGGGACTCCCGCAGCGCGTTGAGCCCGTCCTCTAGCCCCGCGCTGTTGACCGCGGTCCCGTCCCGGCCAAGGTAGGGCGCCTTCAGCGGCCGGGCCAGGCCGTCGGGCCCGTCGGCCGCGACCTGCCGCATCGGCAGGCTGTGCCGCAGGGCGAAGTTGAAGTCGCGCTGGTCGTGGGCGGGCACGCCGAGGGTCGCGCCCGTTCCGTAGCCGGCGACGACGTAGTTGGTCACCCACACCGGGATGTGGTCGCCGTTGATCGGGTTGATCGCGTGCACCCCGAGCGGCATGCCCTCCTGGCGCTTGTCCTCGCCGAGCTTGCGGATCGCGTAGCGGGGGTTCGTGACCGTCTCGCAGAACGCGCGCACCGCGGGGTCCGCTGCCGCGGCCCTCCGCGCGAGCTCGTGGTCGGCGCCGACGGCGAGGTAGGTCGCGCCCATGACCGTGTCCGGGCGCGAGGTGAACACCTCGAGCCGCGCGGGCGTCCCCTTGCCGCCGCCGCGGATGTCGAAGACGACTGCGAGGCCCTCCTCGAGTCCGACGCTCTCGCGCTGCATGTTCCGCACGAACGAGTCCCAGCGCGGCAGGCGCTCGAGCCCGGACAGCAGCGACTCGGCCGTCGACGTCGGGACGTCGAGCTCGTAGGTCTCGACCTCGCGGATCTCCGCGAGCATGCCCGACTCCGGCCCGCGGCCGTTTACGAGCTGGCGCGGCGAGACGTACGAGCGGGTGCCCGCGTCCCAGTAGGCAACGCCGGGCTGCCTGCCTTCCTTGAGGAACGACGGCTCGGCCTTCCACAGCCTTGTGAACAGGCGCTGCATGAGCGCGCGGTGGCGCGCGTCGGACGTGCAAACCTCGCGCGACCAGTCGACCGACAGCCCGAGCCTGCGCATCACCTCGCGGGCGCCTTCCTTCGCCTGCCCGACCCACTTCGCCGGGTCCGTCCCGGCGTCCTCGGCCGCCATGCGCACCCGCAGGCCCATGCCCTCCCAGCCGACCGACTGCAGCACCTCGCGGCCTCGCATGCGCTGCATGCGCGCCATCACGTCACCGACGACGTGGCTGCGGCAGTGGCCGACGTGCAGCGGACCCGACAGGGTCGCGTACATCGTCGCGCAGAAGAACCCGTCGCGCCCGGGCCGGGCCCCGGCCCTGAAGCTGCCGGCCTCCTCCCAGCGCGTGCGCGCGGCAAGCTCGACCGCGCCGGGCTCGTATCCGGGGACGGCGGCCTTGCCGCCCTTCGCGCCGGCGCGTGCTGTGCGCGGCCCGGCCGCGGCTGTCATCCGGCCCGCTTCGCGACGAAGAAGACGATGCCGTGGGCGCCTTCCCTGCGGATGACCCTGGAGTTCGCGATCTCGCAGCCCTCCAGGTGCCGGGCGACGTTGGGCCGCTCCCGCGCCGCGGCGACGATCTCGTCCTCGCCGCAGCCGGACGGGACCTCGACCTCGTCGCGGCGCTTGCCGTTGACCTGGACCACGAACAGCTCGGTCTCGGCCCTGAGGTCGTCCGCCGAGACCGGCTCCCACCAGGGCGCGTCGATCAGCAGCCCCTCGAATCCGAGCCGCTCCCAGAGCTCCTCGGCTATGTGCGGGCTCACGAGGTTCATCACCTTGAGGAGGACCTCGAAGCCCCTGCGCTGGAAGCCCTCGTCGTCCGGGTTGTCCCGGAGCAGGTTGCGGATCGAGTGGATCCCGCCGAAAACAAGGTTGTTGAAGCGCTTCTCCTCGATGTTGCGGTCTGCGGCCGCCATCAGCCGCGCGAGCTGCGAGCGCAGCGCGGGGCCGGGCTCCTTGCCCTCGCCGGCGGCGACCGCCGGCGCGCGCTCGAGCGCGAGCTGCCACAGCGCCTGCAGGAAGCGGGCGTGGTCCCTGACGTGCTCGTCGTTCCACGGGAAGGCGTCCTTCGGGTTGCTCACGCCGATGATGTACATCCGCGCGACGTCAGCTCCCTGGCCGTCGAGGATGTCCTTGGCCATCACCGTGTTGTCCTGCGACTTCGACATCTTCTTTCCGTCCGCGCCGAGGACCATGCCCTGGCAGAGCAGGGCGGCAAACGGCTCGTCGCCGCAGCCGTCGGGCAGCAGGCCGAGGTCGCGCATGGCCTTGTGCATGAAGCGCGCGTACACGAGGTGCCCCTGCGCGTGCTCGTCGCCGCCGAAGTAGTGGTCGCACGGCAGCCACTGCGGGCCCCTGCCGTCGACCATCGCGCCCTCCGAGTCGCGGCAGCAGAACCGCGCGTAGTACCATGCCGAGTTGACGAAGGTGTCCATCGTGTCGGTCTCGCGCTCCGCCTTGCCGCCGCACGAGGGGCACTCGGTCTCGGCGAAGGCGGGGTGCGACTTGAGCCCCTCGTCCACATAGTCTTCGACGTCGAGCGGCAGGACCACCGGCAGCCGGTCGTCGGGGACCGGGACGAGGCCGCACTTCCCGCACTTGACGATCGGGATCGGCGTCCCCCAGTACATCCTGCGGTTGATCGGCCAGTCGCGCAGGCTCAGGCCGTGGTCGCGCCAGGCCAGCCCCTTGTCGCCGCCGATGAGCTCCTCGATCCTTTCGATGCAGCCCTCGAGGTCGAGCCCGTCCAGCGGGCCGCTGTTTACCGCGACCCCCTTCGCTAGGTCCGCCGCCTCGAGCGGCGCGTCCGCGTCCGTTCCGGGCGCGGCGTGGACCCGCCTGATTGGCAGGCCGTACTTGGTAGCGAAGTTGAAGTCGCGCGAGTCGTGCGCAGGCACGCCCATCAGCGCTCCGCTGCCGTAGTCGTCGACCACGTAGTCCGCCACCCACACAGGGACCTTCTCGCCCGAAAGCGGGTTGACGACGTCGATCCCGAGCGGCATGCCCTTCTTGTCGCCGTCGGGGTTGCCCGCGTCCATCGGCAGGACCTTCGCGCACTCCTCGCGGAACTCCGCGACCTTCGCGTCCGACTCGCTCGCGTGTTTCGCAAGCGGGTGCTCGGAGTGCACCGCCATGTAGGTCACCCCCATGACGGTGTCCGGGCGGGTGGTGTACACGTCGAGCTCGGCAATGCCCGCGACGGGAGCGGCGAGCGCGAAGCGGATCGACATCCCGTCGCTGCGGCCGATCAGGTACTGCTGGTCCTTGACGATCTTCTCGGGCCAGTCGATTTCCCCGAGGCCGTCGAGCAGCTCGCCGGCGTACTTCCGCAGGCGCATCTGGTAGGCCGGCATCTCGATCACCGAGACGTCCTCCTTTTTCACGTTGCCGAGGTCCACCTCGCGCCTGGAGGTCACCGTCTGCGTGGAGGAGTCCCACAGCACCTTGGTCGGGGCGTGGTAGACGAGGTCCTTCTCCCACATCCGCAGGAACAAAAACTGCTCCCAGCGGTAGTAGAGCGGGTTGCACGAGGCGAGCTCGCGGCGCCAGTCGATCAGGAAGCCGAGCGCCTTGAGCTCGCGGCGCATGTTCGCG
>CAZDYI010000122.1:0-8210 GCA_964509765.1 uncultured Gammaproteobacteria bacterium | reverse complement strand
GTGAAGTGGCAACGAGATCTGTTCATATTGGCTCACAACCCATTTGGAAATGCTGGGAAACGAGTCCAATATCAGCAAGAACGCCGGAAAGATGGCGCAGGATGCCGCCCAGCACACTGCCCTCACTGCCTTGGAGGGCTTCGAGAGCTTTTGTTGCCCAGAGTTCGAAGGTTTGATCTCCTTCGTCATTCCTGAAGGGTTCACGAAAAACGATCAGTGTTGCGGTGCTTAGCATTCTACTCCATCGCTATGTTTTTTCAAGAACAAGACAGCACCTCGCAGCACCGATCTCTGCGTGTTGAAATGTCTGCAGCAGCAAGCAGTGAGCGTAGCTTGACTACGATATGGAGACTTGTGAAGCGAACATTTCGAACCATTATTTCCCTTAACATGCAAGATATGCCTTCAAACTTTGCCTTCCGGCAGCGACGGCACTGGTCCAACTTAGGGATTCCTGCATGCTGAAAGATACAATCTCAACCAACTCATTTATTTCTGGGCAGCAGAGTCCTGAAAAAGTCCGCCACGTGAACCAAACCAACGCACATACTGAACCTTTCAAGTTCACCTTTCGCGGCGACACCGTGGAATACCTCCGCATCCACATGGTAAACCTCCTTCTTACCATCGCTACCTTCGGCGTGTATCTGGCTTGGGCCAAGGTCCGCAACCGCCGCTTCTTCTACGGCAACACCAGCTTTTGCGGACACAGCTTCGACTTCGATGCCAACCCGCTCTCCATAATTCGAGCCAGGCTGTACGTCTTGGCAATAGTAGTGGTTCTGTTGTTCAGCGAGAGGATTTTCATTCTTCTCTGGAAGGGCATCGGGATTATGACGCTCATCCTGCTGACATTGATCCCGTATGCCCTGGTACGCGGGCGATCCTTCAACGCCAAGCACACCACGCACAGATCCGTGAGATTTCGCTACCTGAGAAACTACATTCCCTCTTACAGGCTATTCATTGCATACTACTTGATCGGCTGGATCATCCTCAAATTCGTGGGCGAGCTGTGGAAGCAGGACCAAGAAAGCGACTTTCTGAATGTCCTAATACTAGCTCCGTTGATTTTTTGGTTCGTTCTTGGGCCGGCTTACCACTTCTTCCGGCACAGCATCATGATCAACCAGCTAAGGTTCGGCAAGCTCGCAATGAGATACGGAGCGAGAATATTGCCTTACTACAGGCATTTCATAGTTTCTATTTTTTGGGCTACTCTGGTGATCTCCATACTTGTCGCTGCCGCCTTGGCTTTTTTCACCTTTGTGTCTCCAGCCAATCGGTACCATTATGATTATGATTCCTTTTGGCAAATTATTTTTCTTCATGGCGCATACAACTACGCCATATATTCCATCTTGCTTTTCTCTTACTTGATGATAGGGGTTTACCGCTCTAGGATCATTCCCGTGTTCTACTCATCAATTCAGTTCGATGAAGGCAGCCATTTGAGCTGCAACCTTTCCGCAAGCAGGTATTTCTTCAAGTACTATGTCGTCAACGGCGTGGTCTTCGTAATGTCACTGGGCTTCCTCTACCCGTGGATCAGGGTGCGGACATGGCGGCTCATAACCGGGTCTCTTACGCTCCACCTGTCGACCGAGACCGCCTCGGTGCTGTCGGCGGCAAAGGAGGACATCTCGCCTTTGGCCGAGGAGTTCGCCGACGTCCAGGACGTCGACATCGACTTCGGCCTGATCTGATCTCGCGTCCGCTGATGTCGGACGCGGCGGGCCGTCACCGCTCGTCGAGCGATTCGTCGAGGCGGTCCAGGACCGGCTCGAGGAAGTACTCGTAGACGCGCCGCTTGCCCGTGTGTATCTCGGCTGTCACCCTCATGCCCGGCCTGAGCGGGACGTTCCTGTCCCCGACCTGGACTGATGTCCGGTGCAGCTCTATGGTGCCCTTGAACGCGCTCCCGAGCAGTTCGTGACTCGTTGCGTCCGCGGCGATGTCGACCAGGGTCCCTTCGATCGTTCCGTAGTCGATGTGCGGAAAGGCGTCGAGCTTGATGACGACGTCCTGCCCGACCTCGACGTGCGCGAGGTCCTTGTTCTCGATGAAGACCTCGGCTTGCAGGGTCACGCCTTGCGGGACCAACACCAGAAGCAACTGCCCTTCAGTGACGACCGCGCCGGCGGCGCTGACCTGCAGCTCGACGACCGAGCCTGTTGCCGGTGCGGTCACGGTGTGCGCCTCCAGGTGCGCCCGGGCCTTGGCCCGCTCCTCCACGAGCCCGCGCAGGCGCGCCTGCGCCTCGACTTCCGCCGCGGCGGCCTCCCGGGCTACGCCGGCCAGCAGCAGCTCGCGCTCGCGCCCGAGGGTCTCGCGGCGCGCCGCGTGGCCGGCAGCACGGTCATCCGCGGCCAAGGCCGCATCCTCGAGCCTCGCGGCCTCGGAGCTCGCATCCTCCTCCATCAGAGCAAGCCCCGCGCGCGCCTCGGAGACCCGCTGCCCCGCCTCGAGCTCCTGCTGGCGGGCCGTCCACCGCGGCGGCCGCGACCACGCCCCTCTCGAACAGCGTCTCCTGCCTGCCGAGCTCGGCCTCGGTCAGGCCGCGCAGGTCCACGAGGACCCCGATCCGATCGCGCCGAGCCCTGCCGTCGATCGCGGCGCGCGCCCTCGCCCTGCGCGCATCGCTCCGCAGGTTCCCGGCCTGGCGCATCTCGGCCGCCCGGGCCGCGTCGGACTCGGCGATTTGGGCCTCGATGCGCGACAGCGCCGCGCCCAGCTCCGCTTGGCGCCGCTCCAATGCGGACTGGCGCCTGGAAACAGCGTCCGCATCGATGCCTGCGACCGACCCGGCGCCGCAAGCGACGGCAAAGGACCGGCCGGATCGGCCGCCAGCGCGGCCAGCGCCTCAGCCGACGCGACGTCCAGCCGCGCCTGCTCCTCGAGCACCAATACCCGCTCAAGGTCGGCGACCGCCGCAGTGCCGTCGAGCTCGATGAGGACGTCGCCCCTTTCCACGAGCATGTTCTCCTCCGCCGACAGGCCGACCACCGTGCCGGACACCCGCGACTGGACGGAAACGACCTCGGAAACGGGACGGATCTCCCCGGACGCCGAGGCGACGACGTCGAACTCGCCGACGAACATCCACAGGAGGAAGCCCGCGACCGAGAGAATGATGAGCCATATCAGAGACTTGGCCGCCCTCGGCGGCGGCGAGCCGGTGAACTCGTCGAACGCCGAGCTGAACTCGAGCTCCTCGCGGGTCACCGCGCCGGGCTTCGGCCGCGGGCCGCGCAGGCGGCCCATCGCAGCCAGGGCCGCGCCCCACACGCCCCGCATCGCCCAGATCAGGAACGCGACCCGGCGTTCTTCAGGTACTCGGCATACTTGCCGCCCTCGGCGATCAGCTCCGACTGCGTGCCGAAGCCGACCACCTTGCCGCCCTCGAGCATCAGGATCTTGTCGCTCTGCGCATGCAGGGCCGGGTCGTGCGTGACCATGATCAGCGTCCGGCCGCGCCGGAACTCGGGAACGCTCCTGCGGAACCTCTCGACCGACTCCGCGTCGAGCTCGCTCGTCGGCTCGTCGAGCGCCAGCATGCTCGGGTCCGTCGCCAGGGAGCGCGCCAGCGCTACCCGCTGCCGCTGGCCCCCGGAAAGCCTCGAGCCGCCCTCGCCAACCTGCGTCTCGTAGCCGTCCTCGAGCTCGTCCGTTATGAACCCGTCGGCCCCGGCGAGCCTCGCCGCCGCCTGCACCTCGTCCAAGCCCATCCCAGGGTCGCGCTTCGCTATGTTCTGCCTCACAGTCCCGTCGAACAGCCTGTCCGACTGCAGCATGAAGCCAGCCTTGCGGCGCAGGTACGTCAGGCCCAGCGAGTCCACGTTGTGACCGTCCAGCAACACCCGGCCAGACGTCGCCTTGTGGTGCCTTTGCAACAAGGACACAAGGGTGGTCTTGCCCGAGCCCGAGGGTCCCATCACCACCAGCACCGTCCCCGGCTCGGCCGAAAAGCTCACCTCGTCCAACACCTTGCGGGAACTGCCCTCGTGGGCGAACGAAACCCTGTCAAACGTGACCCGGCCCTCCAGGCCCTCCGACGGCTCGATCCCGCCGCCGGCATCCTCGCCGGGGGAGGCCGCCAACTCGGCCACACGGGCCATCGCCACCTGAGCCTCCTGGAACTGCTGCCACAGCTGCGACAGACGCAGCACCGGCTGGACCATCATCCCGGATATCATGCTGAAAGCCACCAAGGTGCCCGGCGATATGGAGCCCGTGATGACCTCGTGAGCGCCGTACACCAGGACCCCAACCGACATCAGGGAGACGACGCCCTGAACCATGCCCGTCGTCGCCACGGACGCCGACGCGGCCTCCATGCCGGTCGAGGCCTGCGACGCCACCCGCTCCTTCCAGCCCTCGACCTGGCCCGGCTCCAGGGCTTCCGCCTTCACCGTCCTGATCATCCGCAAGGTCTCCACCACGTAACCATGGTTCGACGCGCGGCGCTCGTAGTTCCGGCGCACGCGCAGGCGGATCACCGGAGCGGCCGCCAGGGTGATCAGCAACAGCAGCGACAGCGCAACGAGCACCATCGTCGCCAGGCGAGGGTTGAGCCAGAACAACAGCACGAGATACAGCATCGAGGTGAGCGTCTCCACGAACAACGTGACCACGCCGTTCACGAACAGCATCCGCAACACCTCGACCTCACCCACACGCTGCGCTATCACGCCCACCTGCTTGGAGTCGAAAAACTCCATCCCCTGGCCGACCACCCTGCGGAACACGTCCAAGCCTATGACGGCGTCCAGGCGAAAGCCCATGTGCGCGATGAGGTAGTCGCGCAGCGACAGCAGCAGCCTCTGCATCAGGACCGCGAACACCAGGATCGCGCCAATCGTCCCCAGCGTCGCGTAGGCACGGTGCGTCAGAACCTTGTCGATGATCGCCTGGTACCCCAGCGGCATCGCCAGCCCCAGCAAAGTGGCCGTGAACGTCGCCAGCACCAACACGAACATCTCGCCGCCCCTGCCGTTCATGTGACCCATCACATAGCTGAAGTCGAAAAGCAACGCATCGGACCTGGCGCCGCCGCGAGGCGTCAGCAACACTGCCGTGCCCTCCAACTTCTTTTTCATCCCCTGCAGCGACAGCACCTCGCGGCTGCCGTCGGGATGCACCAAGGTGCCGCAGTCGGCGTCGTGTCCCGAAACCGCACCGTAGTGAAGCAGCGTCGCCCAGCCGCCGCCGCGCATCATGCAGATCGCCGGATACGCCTTGTAGAGCAACCTCGACCAGTCGATCTCCACCTTGCCAGCGCGAAAGCCCAGCGACTTCGCGGCCTGCAGCAACGCGTCGCCCACGCGACCCTTCATCGCCGCCGGACCGTGAGCGTGCAGCAAAGCCCCCACGTCGCACTCAATCCCGTGCACCCTGCACACCAGAGCCAGGCAGGACAGCGCAGACTCGAAACCGACCCTCAGCTCATCCCTGCTCATTCCGCCAGCCCTCCCATGACGACAAGCCGAAGTCCCGCCCAGCATACGCCTGCGCCTTCGCATCCCCTTCGACGCGCCCGCCGCAACGGGCAAGCGCAGCCCGGCACGGCTGTCCTTGAATAACTTCCGGCCTCGTCGCCATGAGCGCGGGATTATCTCATTAACCCCTGCGTCTCATCCAGCCCATGTCATCATCCAGCCAGAGTTCCGCCGTTTCCGAACGAACCCCCTGCCTCCGCCATCCGCTACTGCCCCTCCGGCGCAGCACCCTGCGGCCTGCCGCCGTCCCCTGCTTCGCCTCCCCCGGGCCCATCCTTCCCTTCCGGCGGCTCGTCGCGCGCGGCAACCTCCCTGACCTCCCGCTTGCCGTCCTTCCCCGGCCACACCACCCGGAACGGACGGTCCGGAAACACCTCCAGCTTCACCGCGCCGAGCACCCGGCCCTCGAAGCCCGCCCGGCACGCAAGGTGAACCACTAAGGGATCGCCGCCGCCGCGCCACTCCGAATGCTTCAGGCGCACCTCGCCGCCCTCGAGCATCCGACGCTCAAGGTCCTCGCCTGCCTCCGCCCAGGAAACGTAGCCCGCTATGCTCCCGTCGCCGTCGTCGCGCACCAGCCTGTACTGCCTCAGGTGGATCGCCGGCATCACCAGCCAGTGCAGGTCCGACAGGAACAGGTGGCGGAAGCGCCTGCTCCCGCCCAGGTACGCAACCACCTCCCCAAGGGCGCGCTGCTCGGCGGCCAGGCCGCCGTCGTCTTCGGGTCGGGAGCCCCCGCCGGCGGGCGGAACGCCCTCCTCAGCCACCCGGGCCGACCGGCAGCGTCGTCCAGTAGTCCTGGTGGCTCTGGGCCAGGAACGACGACACGTCGCCGCCGCCCTCGACGTGAGACGCGATCGCCGACACCAGGCGCTCCGCCGAAGCCGCGTTCAGCACGCTCCCGCCGGCCTCGATACGCTCGATCTTACGGGCGTCACCCGTCGCATACCAGCTGTCGACCACGACCTTGGAAGCACCGTCAACGTCGCTGACCACCATGTCGTCGCCCTCCCGCGTCAGCGACAGGCCCGTGGACGCGTGACCCGCAATCCGCACCGTGTCAGTGCCGCCGCTGTCGACCACCCGGTCCTCGCCGAACGTCCCCGAGAACACATACACGTCGTTCCCCGACCCGCCGTGAAGGGTCTCCGATGCCGACGTCGAGGCCAGCGTGTCGCCCGATGCCGTCCCGACCACGAACGGGCCGCCCCACTCGGTGCCGTCGGAGAACTCGACGGTCTCAACCTTGGCCAAGTCGTTGCGGAAGTAGTCGAATACCTTCAGGCTGTCCGTCACAGCCCGCAAGCCCTGGTCATTCGCAGTCCCCAGCAGCTCGACCCACAAATGCCTGCCGTCGCTCCTCAGCACAACGTCGGCCACCCCGAAGCCAGACTCAATGGCTATCACGTCTCCTGAGTCGCCCGTCCCGGTGCGGACGCTGCCGCCTGCTGTGTAACCCTCGTGGATGGTGTCGTAGCCGGTGCCGAGGCCAAGCCGGAACTCGTCGTCGCCGGCACCGCCGTACAGCCAGTCGCCGCCGCCGGCGTCCGAATCAAAGATGTCGGCCAGGTCGTCGCGGCCGTACAGGTAATCTCCTGTTGCGCCGCCGCGGATCGCAACCGCGTGGAAATCTGTTGAGCCCCAAACCGTCCCGTCCGAGAACTCGACCGTCTCAACCTTCGCCAAGTCCTTCTCGAAATAGCTGTGCACCTGCAGGCTGTCAGTCACCGACCGCGCGCCTTGCTCATTCGCTGTGCCCAGCAACTCAACCCACAAGTGCCGGTTGTCCCGGCGCAACACCACGTCTCTGACACCGAATCCAGACTCGATGGCAACAGCGTCGCCGGCATCGCCCGTCCCTGTTCGAACGCTGCCGCCGGCTGTGTAGTCCTCGCGGATCACGTCGAAGCCGGTGCCGCTGCCCAAGCTGTACTCGTCGTCTCCGGCACCCCCATACAGGCGGTCGTTGCCCCCGGCATCGGCGTCGAAATTGTCCGCAAGGTCGTCGCGTCCGTACAGATAGTTGTTCCGAGAGTCGCCGCGTATCGCAACTGCATGGAACTCGGCAGATCCCCACTCCGCACCGCCGGAAAACCCGACCGATTCCACCTTCGCCAGGTCACTGCCGAAATAGGAATACACCTGCAGGCTGTCGGTCACCGACCGTGAACCGTCGTCGCCAGCCGGCCCCAGCAACTCTACCCACAGATGCTCGTGGTCGCGGCGCAACACCACGTCATCCACGCCGTACCCCGACTCAATGACTATCTTGTCGCCCGTGTCTCCGTCGCCCCTGCGGACGCTGCCCCCGGCTGTGTAGTCCTCGCGGATGGCGTCGAAGCCAGTCCCGCCACCGAGCCTGTACTCGTCATCGCCAGCGCCGCCGTACAGCCGGTCATTGCCGCCGGCGTCAGAGTCGAAAATGTCCGCAAGATCGTCGCGGCCATACAGATAGTCATTCCGCGAGCCGCCGCGGATCGCCACCGCGTGGAACTCGGCAGAACCCCACTCGGTCCCGTCGGATAACACGACCGATTCCACCTTCGCTAGGTCACTGGCGTAATAGGAGTACACCTGCAGGCTGTCGGTCACCGACCGTGAACCGTCGTCGCCGGCCGGACCCAGCAACTCCACCCACAAATGCTCATGGTCGCGGCGCAACACCACGTCATCAACGCCGTATCCCGACTCAATGACGATCTTGTCGCCAGA
>CAZDYI010000121.1:0-17027 GCA_964509765.1 uncultured Gammaproteobacteria bacterium | reverse complement strand
TGGCGGCGAACTTCTTCTGGGGGCTGAACTTCGTGTTCGCGAAGGTCATGTCGACCTCCGTCCCGCCCGTCGCGCTCGCGTTCTGGCGCTGGACGATCGCCGCGCTGATCCTCGCTCCGTTCCTGCCGGCGGTGTGGAGGCACAGGCAGGTCATCCGGGACCACTGGAGGTTCTACCTCTCGGCTGCGCTGACGGGGATCGTCCTCTACCACGTATGCGTCTACATCGGGGCGCACACCTCGAGCATCTACGCGCTCCCGCTGATCACCGCGTTCTCTGGCGTGATCGTCAAGGCAACCTACTTCGTGATGGGCCGCGGGCTGACGGCGGTCCAGGCAGCCGGCGGAACGCTGGCCGTCGTCGGCCTTGCGGTCCTGCTCGGCCGCGGCGAGCTCGAGGTCCTGCTAGGGCTCGAGTTCGTCCTGGGCGACCTCTGGCTGCTGCTCGGGTCGTTCCTGTGGGCGGGGTACTCCCTGGTGCTCGAGTACAAGCCGAAGTGGGGAACCCCGAACACCGGCAACCTCGCCGCGATCCTCTGCGGCCTGCCGTTCCTCGGCCTGCTGTACGGGATCGAGGCGTCCCACTCCGGGCCGTTCGAGGTCGACGCCAAGGTCGTCCTTGTGTTCCTCTACCTCGGGATGTTCCCGTCTGTCGTCAGCTACTGGTTCTGGCTGTCGGCAATCGACAGGATCGGGGCGGTGCGCTCGCACGCGATGTACTACACGTTCCCCTTGTTCACGGCGGCCCAGGCCTGGCTCATCCTCGACGAGAGCCTGCACTGGTACCACGCCGTCGCCGCGGTCGCGATCATCGCCGGCGCCGTCCTCACCACCCTCGGCGGCAGGGAGCGCGCCTGAGCGGGGACCGGGCCTATGCCTCCCCGGCCTGCGCGGCGAGGCGGTACAGCCTGGACGCCTCGTCGCCCGGCTTGCCCTCGTCCTCGGCGAGCTTCGCCATGCGCAGGTAGGTCCCGCGCTCCTCCTTGATCGCAAGGGCCTCCTCGAGCATCCTCCTGGCCTGGCCCCACAGCTTGGCTCGCGCGGCGAGGTCCGCTAGGGCGCGGAGCAGCTCGGTGCTGCCCGGCTGGTCGCGGAGCAGCTCGTCCGCCTTGCCGAGCGCGGTCTGGACGAGCTCGTCGCTTCCGTGCTTCGATATCGCCTCGAGCGTGTCGACGTCCGGGCTCTGCTTGAGGGCCTGCGCGAGGATCGCGCTCGCGCCCGGCTCGTCGCCGACCGCCGCGAGCCGCTTCGCTGCCGCGATCGCGATCGCCGCGGGCGACTGGCCGGACTTGCTCACGGTCCCGAGCAGGCCGCGCACCGCGTCGGCGTTGCCGGCGTCGGCGAGCAGCTCCGAGGTGAGCTTGCCGATCCGGTGGCGAAGCATCGTCGACGGGTCGCGCTCGAGCAGGTGCTGCGCGACGTCGAGCGCGCCGCGGATGTCGCCCGACCGCTCGTTGGCCTCGAGCAGCAGGCGCATCGGCTCGGAGGCCTTGTGGGTCGCGGCGCCCGCTATGCGCAGGACCTCGGCGGCCTCGGCGGGCAGGTTCGACTTTAGCCTCAGGCGCGCGGTCGCCATCGCCTGGACCATCGGGTCGCCGTCCGCCTTCGCGGCCTTGCGGAGCAGGGCGGTCTGGCGCTTGTCGTCCTCTGTCGCAGCGGCTGCGAGGTAGTAGTTGACCGCAGGCGCCACGCCGGCGTCGGCGGCCGACGAGAACGACTTCTGCTGCGTCTCGCGCAGGCCGAGGACCATGGCCTGCAGGCCTTCGCCGAGTATCTTCGCGCGCCTCTTCTCGGCCCAGCGGTAGCGCCAGTTCTTGAGGTGCTGCGGGAAGAATATGACGAGCGAAAGGATCTTCCAGCAGAGCAGGAGCGCCACCGATGCCAGGACGACCCCGAGCGCGACGACCGTCAGCGGGGTCGTCACCTCGGTCCCGGCGCCGCCTTCGCCGCCGAGGACGAAGGTGATGCTTTCGCCGAGGTACAGGTAGTGCAGCAGCAAGGCGCCGACGGCCAGCCCGACGCCGAGCAGGAGGATGACCATCGTGCGGAGCCTCATCCCGGCGCCGCTCCCTGTTGCTGCTGCTGCGAAAGCTCGAGGTGGGTCCTCGGGAACCCGTGGCGGGTGAGCTCGGTGAGGATCTCGGCGATCTCGGTCGTCTGCAGCGTCGGGTTGTGGTTGCGCAGCGCGTCCGCGGACCCCTGGATCCGCGCGAGCGAGTCGACGTAGGCGCCCTCGGCTCCGAGCAGCAGGGCGTTCCTGGCAGGCGGGACCTCCGACGCGAGCTCCAGGGCCAGCTCACGCTCGCGGACCAGGCCGGGGTCGGTCTTGCGCACCTTGAACAGCGCGTTGAGGATGCCGCCCTCGAGCGAGGCCTTCTGGTTCTCCGCGGCCAGCTCGCCCAGGCGCCGGTCCACGTCGGCAAGCGCGCTGCCTGCCTGCGAGTCAAGCCTGTCGATGAGGTCGACGAGCTGGGAGCGCGGCGGGATCGCAGTGAGCCGCTCGAGGTTCCCCGCGACCGCGATCCCGGCGGTCGACTCGGGGTCGAGCCCTTCCTGCTGAAGCTCCTGCAGCGCTCCGATCGCGGCGTAGGTGTCGCCCGTCAGCCGCAGCCGCAGGTCGATCACCTCGAGCCGGAGCGAGACAATGTCGGCCTGCTGCGCGGACGGCCCGGGAGCCCCGCCGGTCTGGCGGACGACCTGGGCGGCGATCTCCTCGATCACCGACTGCATGTTGCGGGAGGTGTTCTCCAGGCTCGCGAGCCGCGCCTGCTGGGCCTGGAACTGCGAGACAATCGCCTCGTTCGACCCGCCCGCAGCAGCAGCCGGCACCGCGGCGGGCTGCGGGTCCTCGCCCGCGGTCACGGTCGCCGGAGCAGTCGGAGCCTGCCTTGCGCCGAGGAACGCCTCGATCGGCCTGTCGAGCCATCCTTGCGAGTAGGAGTAGCCGCCGCCGCCGATGACGATGATGAGCACCAGCCACCAGAACTTGCCGGACGGCTGCGGCTGGGGCGGAGGCGGGTGCTGGTTCGGGCTCGCTGCCATCTTCCGTCGATGCCCTCCCTGAGTGGCCGTCAGTCCTCGGTCGCGGGAGCCGCCTCCCCGGCTGGCCCTGCCACCTTTTCCTTCAGCTGAAGGATCATGTGCTTGCTGTCCCCGGAAACAATTATATTTTCAAAGCCCAGTTCCCTGGCCTTGTCTGCGATGGCAGTGTGGATGACGCCGAGGGCCATCTTCCTTACCCTGTCGCCGTCGTCGCCCGCGCACCTGTTGAGCACCTCGAGGGAGGGGGCGTCGAACGCTATGATCGAGTTGAGGTCGCCGCGCAGGCCGGGGTCGATGTCCGACCAGAGGCCGCCCTCGTTGCTCAGGCGCCTGTAGCACATGATCCCGGCCGGGATGCCCTTGCGCTTGCGGATCTCGTTCAGGGCCCGCGACGGGGCGCCCTCGCGCTGGACGAGCGCCACGCGCTTTCCGGCGAGCCTGCCCAGCGAGCTGTCGCGGAGCAGCTCGTTGAGGTCGCCGACTCCCGGCGGCGAGGTGACGTTCGAGAAGCCCGCTGCCTGCAGCGCCTTGCGCGTGGCAATCCCGGGCCCGGCGCAGTGCATCCTGCGCGGAAGCTCGAGGCCGGCCCGCATCGAGATCTTGCGCATCGACGCGACGCCCTGCGGGCTTACGAAGATTGCGAGGTCGTACCTTTCCGGCCTCTTGAGGAACTCGGTTGCCTCCTTGCAGTCGAATGCAGTCTCGAAGGTGAACGCGGTCTGCGAGAAGGCCCTCCCGCCCTCCTTGCGGATCAGGGCGCGGACCGCCTCGGTGCGCGACGGGTCGCGCAGGACAAGCGTTACAAGGGATTCGCCCATGGTGTCGACACGGCATGCACTTCCAGGTCAGTAAGGGGCGCTCCAGTCGATTCCGTCTCCGCCGGAGTCCAGCATCCGTTGTGCAGCGATTCTTCCGGTTTCCTCCGCGTCATGTCCGGATGCGACCCCGACAGCCTTCATCCCGCGGTGGGCAAGTGAACAGGTTGCGGTTATCTTACCATCATCGGCAACCGCGGCCAGCGCCCCGAGCGGCGCGTCGCAGTCGGCGCCGACCTCCCTCGCGCAGTTTCTTTCCGCCTCGGCCGCCAGCCTTGCCTTCGCGTCGTCCGCAGCAAGGAGCAGGGACCTGGTCTGCGCGTCGTCGCCGAGGCACTCGAGCGCGACCGTTCCCTGGCACGGCGCGGGGACGAACCTGTCCGGGTCCAGCCGCTCCGCGATCCTGCCTCCGAGCCCGAGGCGGTCCAGGCCCGCACACGCAAGCAGGAGCGCGTCGGCTGCCCCTCCGTCGAGCATAGCGAGCCTGGTGCCGACGTTGCCGCGGATCGCCTCCGCCCTTGCGTTCGGTACCTCGCACGACAGCTGGCCCGCGCGCCGCGGGCTCGAAGTCGCGACCGACGGCGAATCCATCCCGGCGAGCTCCCGGAGGCCGAGGCCGACGAGCGCGTCGCGGGGGTCGGCGCGCGGCAGCATCGCCGCTAGGACGAAAGCTCCCGTGTCCAGCCCGACGTCCTTGAGTGAGTGGCACGCGCAGTCCGCCTCGCCTGCGGCCACTGCCTTGCGCAGCGCGCCGACGAACAGGTCCTTGCCGCCCGCTTCAGAGATCCCGCCGGAAACCCTGTCGCCCTCGGAAACCACCTCGACGAGCTCCACCGCGAGGCCGGGGTGCCTATCCTCGAGGGCCCTCGCCGCCATCTGCGCCTGCGCCACGGCCAGCTCGCTGCGCCGCGTCGCGACGCGCAGCGCCTTGCCCATCAGCCGTTCAGCCCAGCCAGAGGAGCAGGACGGCGCCCGCGGTGACCGCAAGCGCGAGCCACAGCGACCTCGTCGCGGACCTCAGCCGCTCGACCTCGCGCTCGAGCCGCGGCTCGTCGCTCCGCGCCCGGCGCAGGGCGTAGCGCAGCGCGACGGGTATCTCCGGCAGGATCGACGCTATCGCCGGCGCGCTGTCGGTCACCATCGACGCGAACCGCTTGGGCGAGGAGCGCTCCCTGGCCCACTCCTCGAGGATCGGCTTCGCGCCCTTCCACAGGTCCAGGTGCGGCGCTAGCTGCCTGCCGATCCCCTCGATGTTCAGCAGGGTCTTCTGCAGCAGCATCAGCTGCGGCTGGACGTTGACGCTGAATCTCCGCGCGACGTTCAGCAGCTGCAGCAGCAGCCGCGCGAAGGAGATCTCGATGACGGGCCTCGCGAAGATAGGCTCGCACACCGCGCGGATCGCGGCCTCGAACTGCGGCACCGAGGTGTCCGCCGGTATCCAGCCGGCCTCGATGTGCATCACCGCGACCTTGCGGTAGTCGCGGTTGAAGAACGCGAGGAAGTTCGCGCCGATGTACTCCTTGTCGAAGTCGGTGAGCGTTCCCATGATGCCGAAGTCGAGGGCGACGAGCCTGCCCTCGCCGTCGACGAGCAGGTTGCCCGGGTGCATGTCGGCGTGGAAGAAGCTGTCGCGGAAGACCTGGGTGAAGAACACCTCGATCCCGGTCAGCGCCAGGGCCTCGAGGTCGACATTCGCCTTCTTCAGGTCGTCGGCCTGGTCGACCGGCGTTCCCTCGAGCAGCTCCATGACCATCACCTCGCGTGTGCAGTGCGCCCAGACCACCTTCGGGACCCGGTAGCGCTTCTCGTCTGCGAAGTTGCGCCCGATCTGGTTGCAGCTCGCGGCCTCGCTGAGCAGGTCGGTCTCCTGCGACAGGGTGCTGTGGAACTCGGCGACGATCTCCGTGAGCCGCAGCCGGCGCAGGCCGCCGACCGCCCACTCGATGAGCGACGCGAACGAGCGCATCAGCGCGAGGTCGCGCGCGATCTGGTGGTGAATGCCCGGCCGCAGGACCTTGACCGCGACGACCTCACCGCCGGCGAGCCTGCCGCTGTGCACCTGGGCGACCGACGCGGAGCCGAGCGGGGCCTCGTCGAGGCTCTCGAAGACCTCCTCTACCGGGACGTCGTAGGATGCCTGGATCGCCGCGCGGATCTCGGGAAACGGCTGCGGCGCGACCCGGTCCTGCAGCGCGCTGAGCTCGGCGGCGACGTCGGCGGGAAGGATATCCTGCCTGGTCGACAGGACCTGGCCGAACTTCACGAAAATCGGCCCGAGCGACTCGAGCGCCGCACGCAGCCGCACGGCGCGCGGCCTAAACAGCGGCCGCCAGAACATCAGCGCGAGCCAGAAGCGCGCGAATCCGCGCGGCGCGAAGGATCGGACAACGATCTCGTCGAGACCGAAGCGGATCGTCGTGAAGATGATCGTGAACAGGCGAAAGACGTTCATCGAGAGGGCTCTCAATGCCGCAGGCCGCCCGCGTTGCCGCGCGTCGCTCCCGGCAACCGGCCGTGGGCCGTGCAATAATTTTATCCGTCCTGCGATGGGTCCCGTCCACGGCATCGTTCCCGCCGCAGGCAGCGGCACGCGCTTCGGCGGCAAGCCGGAAAAGCACCTGCTGCAGGTCGCCGGCCGCCCCGTGGTCGACCACTCGGTCGCTGCGCTGCTCGCCGACGGGCGGGTGGAGGCGGTCCACGTCGCCGTTGCAGCCGGCGCCGACGCCTCCGTCATCGGGTCGACGCTTGGCGCCGAACAGGCGGAAAGGGTCCGCGTGCACCGCTGCGGCGGCACGACGCGCGCGCTCACAGTCCTTGCCGCGGCGAAAATCGCGCGCGACGCAGGCGCCGCGTGGGTCGCGGTCCAGGACGCTGTCCGGCCCTGCCTGCATCCCGACGACCTGCGCAGGCTGCTCGACGCCGCGGAGGCAAAAGGGCGGCCGGCCCTGCTTGCGGCGCGGGTGCCGGACACGCTCAAGAGGGGGGAGGGAGGCAGCGTGGCCGAAACCGTTCCGCGCGAGGGGATGTTCCTCGCGCAGACCCCGCAGGTGGCCGAGTGCGGCATGCTCATCGAGGCGCTCGAGAGGCACGGCGACGCGACCGACGAGGCCGAGGCCCTCGAGAGGGAGGGCCGCCCGCCGCTGCTCGTCGAGGCGGCGCACCCCAACCCCAAGCTCACCTACCCGGGCGACCTCGCGGTCGTCGCGGCCCTTCTGGCGGGCGGGAAATAGAATCGGGCCGTCATGCTGAAGCTCGGCGAGAAGGCCCCCGACTTCACCGCGGACTCGACCGAGGGCGAGCTCCGCTTCCACGACTGGCTCGGCGAGCGCTGGGGCGTCCTGTTCTCGTACCCGAAGGCGTTCACCTCGGTCTGCGGCAGCGAGCTCGTCGACGTGGCGCGGCTCCGGGACGGCTTCGACAAGAGCGGCATCAGGCTGGCAGCGCTCTCGCTCGACACCGTCGACGACCAGCGCAGGTTCGGCGAGGAGCTGGCCGAGGGGGAGGCCTGCCCGACCGACAGGCTGACCCAGATCTCCGACCCCGAGGGCAAGGTCGCGGGGATGTACGGGATGATCCATCCCGAGGCGATCAAGGACCTCGCGGTGCGCACCACCTACGTGATCGACCCGGACCGCACGGTGCGCATGCTCGAGGCGTACCCACCCAAGGTCCGGCGCGACTTCGCCTCGCTGCTGTCGGGCGTGCAGAGGCTCCAGGAGTCCGACAGGGGCTGAACGCCCGGCGCCGCCGGCGCCGAACCCATGGCTTGCGCGCTGTCCCTTGAGCCGTCACGACGGATGCCCGCAAGGGCGCCGCTGAGCCCCGCCCGCAGAAGCCGATGTCGCGCCGCATCCTCGTAACCGCGGCCCTGCCGTACGCCAACGGGCCGATCCACATCGGCCACCTGGTCGAGTACGTGCAGGCCGACACCTGGGTGCGCGCGATGCGGATGCGCGGCGCCGAGATCCACTTCGTCTGCGCCGACGACGCCCACGGCACGCCGATCATGCTCGAGGCCGAGCGCCAAGGCGTCAGCCCCGAGGAGCTCGTCGGAAGGATGCAGAAGGAGCACGAGGCCGACTTCGCCGGCTTCGGCGTCGGCTTCGACAGCTACCACTCGACGCACTCGGAGGAGAACCGCGGGCTGGCCGAGCACATCTTCTCCAGGCTGAGCGAGGGGGGGCTGATCGAGCAGCGCGAGGTCGACCAGCTCTACGACCCGACGCGCAAGCAGTTCCTCGCCGACCGCTACGTGCGGGGGACCTGCCCGTCGTGCGGGGCCGAGGACCAGCCGGGCGACAACTGCGACTCCTGCGGGGCGACCTACCACGCGACGGACCTCAGGGACCCGCGCTCGGCTATCTCCGGCGCGAAGCTCGAGGTGCGCAAGTCAAGCCAGTACTTCTTCGCGGTCAACAAGAGGTCCGGCTTCCTGAAGGAGTGGATCGCGGAGGAGGACCCCGGCCCGGGCCCGGGCCCGCGGCTGCAGCCCGAGGCCCGGCGCAAGCTTTCAGAGTGGTTCGCCGACGGGCTCAAGGACTGGGACATCTCCCGCAACGCGCCGTACTTCGGCTTTCGGATCCCGGGCGAGGAGGACAAGTTCTTCTACGTCTGGCTGGACGCGCCGATCGGGTACATGGCAAGCTTCAAGGTCCTGTGCGAGCGCGAGGGGGTCGACTTCGGCTCCTACTGGGACAAGGACAGCGACGCGGAGGTCTACCACTTCATCGGCAAAGACATCATGAACTTCCACGGCCTGTTCTGGCCGGCGATGCTCGACTCCGCGGGGTACCGCACGCCCACGCGGCTTTTCATCCACGGCTTTTTGACGGTCAACGGCGCGAAGATGTCGAAGTCGAAGGGGACGTTCATCACCGCGGCCAGCTACCTGAAGCTGAAGCTGGACCCCGACTGGTTCCGCTACTACGTCGCGTCGAAGCTCAACGACAGGATCGAGGACGTCGACCTGCACATGGGCGACTTCGTCAACAGGGTCAACTCGGACCTCGTCGGCAAGCTCGCGAACATCCCGAGCCGCGTGGCGAAGATCCTGCGCAAGTCCTTCGGCAACAAAATCGGCCCCGCCGAGCCGTGGACCGACATCGACGTCGGCGCCGTCGCCGACAACTACGAGCGCCGCCGCTACGGCGAGGTCGCCCGCGAGGTGATGGCGCAGGCCGAGAAGGTCAACCGCGCCCTGGAGCATGCGCGGCCCTGGGAGATGGCGGGCGACGACTCGAGGCGCGCCGAGCTCCACACGGTCTGCTCTGCGGCGATCGAGGACTTCAGGGTGCTCGCGGCATGCGTGAAGCCGATGATGCCGCGCTTCGCGCAGGCGGCCGAGGAGTACCTCGCCGGCGGCGAGCTGGACTGGGCCTCGCTCGGATCGCGGCTCGGCGGCGGGCACGAGCTCGGCAGGTTCAGGCACCTCGCGGCGCGGGTGACCGAAAAGGACGTCAACAGGCTGCTGGCCGCCAACATGGAAAAGGGCGCCGCGGACGAAGGCGGGAAGATCGGCATCGACGACTTCGCCAAGGTGCAGCTGCGCGTCGCCGAGGTGCTCGAGGCGGGCGAGGTCGAGGGCTCGGACCGCCTGCTGCGGCTGCGGGTGAGCCTCGGCGGGGACGACGCGAGGACGATCTTCGCCGGCATCAAGGGCCACGCCGAGCCGGACTCGCTCGTTGGAAAGAGGATCGTCGTCTGCGCGAACCTCGCGCCGCGCAAGATGCGCTTCGGAACCTCGGAGGGCATGGCTCTCGCCGCGGAGGGGCCGGACGGGAAGCTTGCAGTGCTCGAGGCCGACCCGTCCGTGCCCGCCGGCGCCAAGGTGAGTTGACCCCGGCGCGGCAACAGGGCGCGGCCCGGCGCGGCCGCGGCAGGCAGGCGGCGGCGCTCAAGGGGTACCCCGCCCTCGTCAGGGGCGGCAGCCGCTACGACGAGATGTTCAACGGCAGGGGCGAGCCGCGCTGGGGCTCGATCGAGCTGTTCCGCCACATGACCTCGGCCGGCGCGACGCCGGCCCTGGAGCTGCAGGAGCGGATCGACGCGACCATCGAGGCGCTCGGGATAACGTTCGCGGTGGCGGGATCTGCGGAGGGCATCGAGCGCTCCTGGCCGATGGACTTCCTTCCGCGCGTCGTCGCGGAGAGCGACTGGCAGGAGATCGCCGACGGGCTCGAGCAGCGCATGCGCGTGCTCAACATGTTCATCGACGACTGCTACAACGGGCAGCGCGCCCTCAAGGAGAAGGTCGTCCCGCGCGAGCTGGTCCTCGGCTCGCCGCACTACCTCAGGCAGTGCCGCGGCGCCTCGCCGCTGCACGGCTCGTGGGTGAACGTCTGCGGCTCGGACCTGCTGCGCCGCTCGGACGGCGGCTTCGTCGTCCTCGAGGACAACCTGCGGGTCCCGTCGGGGATAGCGTACATGCTCGAGAACCGCGAGGTGATGTACCGCGTCGCGATAGAGCTGTTCGAGAGCTGCAACATCCTGCAGGTCGAGCAGTTCCCGCGCCTGCTCTACAGCACGCTCGCCTCGATGTCGCCGCGGCCCGGCAGCGAGCCGACCGTGGTGGTCCACACCCCCGGCATCTACAACTCGGCGTACTTCGAGCACGCCTACCTCGCAGGCCAGATGGGAGTCGAGCTCGTCGAGGCGGGCGACATGGTCGTCATCGACGACGTCGTCTACCTGCACACCGTCGAGGGACTCGTGCGCGTGGACGTCATCTACCGCAGGGTGGACGACTCCTTCATCGACCCACGCGAGCTGCGCCGCGACTCGGTGCTCGGCGTGCCCGGGCTGATGGGCGCCTGGCGCAAGGGCAAGGTCTCGATCGCGAACTCCCCCGGCACCGGCGTAGCCGACGACAAGGCGGTCTACCCCTACATCGAGGGCCTCACGCGCTTCTACCTCGATGAGGACCCGAAGGCGACAGGCCTCGAGACCCTGCACATGAGCGACAAGGACCTGCGCGACCACGCCTTCGCCAACCCGAGGGGCCTCGTCTTCAAGCCGACCTCGGAGTC
This sequence comes from uncultured Gammaproteobacteria bacterium, assembly GCA_964509765.1. Taxonomy (GTDB): domain Bacteria; phylum Pseudomonadota; class Gammaproteobacteria; order Tethybacterales; family Tethybacteraceae; genus CAZDYI01. Next base: position 6,146 of record CAZDYI010000121.1, on the reverse strand, counting down.
GGGCGGCAAGGGCATAGTGATCGGCTCGCAGGCCGGGAGGAAGACCATGGCGGCCCTGAGGCGCAAGGTGCTCGCCAACCCCGCGAACTTCGTCGCGCAGGAGCTGTGCGACTTCAGCACGGCCCCGACCCTGGTCAAGGGCAGCTGGATGCCCTGCCACGTCGACCTCAGGTCGTTCATACTCTCAGGCGAGTCGGTCAGCGTGACGAGCGGCGGGCTCACCCGCGTCGCGTCCAGGCCCGGCAACATGGTTGTCAACTCCTCGCAGGGCGGCGGGAGCAAGGACACCTGGGTCGTGAGCAGGGAATCCGGGAGGCGGTAGGGAATTGCTGCTCTCGAGGATCGCCTGGAAGCTCTACTGGATCGGCTGCAACGTCCAGCGCGCCGAGGACAACGCGCGCGCGGCGCTCGCGCAGAAGACCGTCTCGAAGCGCCTCGGCGCGGGCGCGGTCCCGCTCGCGCGCGAGCTGCTCGCGTCGCTCGACAACGTCCCGGGGGACGGCCCGGACGAGGACCGCTGCGTCCGTCACCTGCTCACCGACCGCGAGAACCCGTTCTCGTCGGTGTCGTCGCTAGGCCTCGCGTACACCGACGTGCGGTCGCTCCAGTCGATCCTTCCCGGCGAGGCCTGGGCAAGGGTGCAGTCGCTGCGGAACAAGGCCGCGGCGCTGTCCGGCGCGGGCCCGACCGTGCTCCAGGAGAGGCTCGAGGACTTCGTCCGCACGGCCCTCGCGTTCTCGGGGGTGCTGTCGACCGGCATGCTCCGCGACCACGGCTACCTGTTCTGGCAGGCGGGCCGGCAGCTCGCCGCGGCCGAGATCACCTGCGCGCTCGTCCGCGCGTGCCTGAGCTGCCAGTCCGACGAGGCCGAGGACACGGTCTCCGACTCGATGGTGTGGGTCCAGGTCCTGCAGTCGCTCGGGATGCTCGAGTCCTACCGCCGGATAAGCAGGACCTCGGTCGCAGGCTCCGACGCGGCGCGGTTCATGGTCCGCGAGGGCAGGGTCGGCCACTCGGTCTCCGCGTGCCTGTCGAAGGCGGCGACCGCGGTCTCGGCGCTGCCGAACAACGGCGGCCTGCTCCGCTCGCTGTCGCGGTGCGGCGAGGCCATGCGCGGATTCGGCACGAGGCAGGACAGGTCCCAGCAGGCGCTCGCCCGGCTCGGCTCAAGGATAGACGCGACCATGGCGCTCGTCGGCAGGACCTACTTCCCGAAGCTGTGAGGGCCGAGGGCTGGCGCTGCGAGTGCGGCACGCCGATGCGCATGCGCACGAGCGCGTGCCCGACCTGCCGCGAGCAGCACGTCTTCGACCCGGGAGAGCTGAGCCTGCGGATCGCAACGCTCGAGGACCGCCCGTACTTCTGCTCCAACCGCCCGAAGGGCAGGCTCGGGTGCAACTGGAAGGCCGCGGCGCAGGGCGAGATGTGCTACGCCTGCGGGCTGACGGTGACCACGCCCTTGCTCGAGATCAAGTCCAACCACAACGCCTTCGTCCGCTTCGAGGAGGCCAAGCGGCGCCTCGTCGCCGCCCTGCTGCGCATGAGGCTGCTGCCCGCCCACGAGGGCGCGCCCGGCGGGGCGCTGCTGCGCTTCCACCTCAAGCAGGACCGCAGCGACAACCCCGACCTCATAGACGAGTACGTGATCACCGGCCACGTCAACGGCGACATCACGATGAACATCCGCGAGACCGACCGGGTGAGCGTCGAGGCGACCAAGCGGACGTTCAACGAGAAGTACCGCACGATCCTCGGCACGCTCCGCCACGAGGTCGGCCACTACTTCTTCATCGCGCTGGTGCTCCACAGCGGGGAGCGGCTCGATGCCTTCCGCGCCCTGTTCGGCGACGAGCGGGCCGACTACGACGAGGCGCTGCGCGGCCACTACGCCTCGAGCCGCAAGAGGCGCCGCCGCTCCGCGCGGCACGTCTCGGAGTACGCGAGGTCGCACCCGCACGAGGACTGGGCCGAGACCTGGGCGCACTACATGCACATCGAGTCGGCGCTCGCGATCGCGCGCAACATCGGCGTGCACGGCGGCTACAACAGGCCGGAGGGCGACTGGTTCGAGCGGGTCATGGACGACTGGGAGAACCTCGCCGCGGTGGTCAACGCGCTGAACCTGTCGCTCGGCCACGACCCGGCCTACCCGTTCCGGCTGACCGGCCCGGTCAAGGACAAGATCCGCTTCGTCGCGGACACGATAATCGGGGGCGGCGGGCTGCCGTTCCGCCACTACCTCGAGGGCGACGGCGCCGCCGCCGCGCGGGAATAGAATCGGGGCGATGGAGACCGCGGTCATCTTCGGCGGCAGCGGCCTCGTCGGGCGCAGGGTCGCCAGGCGCCTGGTCGAGTCGGGCATGCACGTGATCATTCCGACCCGCCGGCGCGAGCGGGTCAAGGGCGACCTGATCGTCCTGCCGAACGTTGACGTCGTCCCCTGCGACCCCGCGGACAGCAAGTCGATGGCGAGCCTGGTCGGCCGCGCCGACCACGTCTTCAACCTCGTCGGGATACTCCACGAGTCCGGCAGGCACAGCTTCGAGGACGTCCACGTCGAGTTCGTCCGCCGGCTGACGGACACGATCAGCCAGTTCGACTCCGTGCGCCGGCTCGTCCACCTCAGCGCCCTCAACGCCATGACCGGCGCCCCGAGCCGCTACCTGCGCAGCAAGGGCAAGGGCGAGGCCTTCGTCACCAAGCTCGGCCGGGTGAGGTGGACCGTTATCCGCCCGTCGGTCGTCTTCGGCCGCGGCGACAGGTTCGTCGGGATGTTCGGAAGACTGCTGCGGATCTCTCCGATGCTCGCCGTCCCGTCTCCCGGCGCGAAGTTCCAGCCGATCTGGGTCGACGACCTCGCCGAGATGGCAGCCGGCTGCCTGCGCAGGCCCGCGAGCTTCGACCGCGCCCTGTGCGCAGGCGGGCCCGAGGTCCTCACGCTGCTCGAGATCGTCAGGCTCGTCGCCGACGCCGGCGGGACCCGCCGTCCGCTGCTGCCGCTCGGCAAGGGCCTGTCGCGGATGGTTGCGGCCGGCATGGAGTTCGCGCCGCTGCTGCCGAGGATGCTCACCCGCGACAACGTCGACTCGATGAGCCTCCCTAGCGTGTGCGAGGGGGGCAACGACGCCCAGGAGATCGTTTCGGGCAGGCTGAGGTCGCTTCGCGACTACCTCTCAGAGGAAAGGGCCAGGCACCCGCACACCGACAACTACTACGAGTACAGGCATTCGGCCCGCCGCGGCTGACCGGGCCATGCTCACGTACAAGGTGGGCGGCACCGTCAGGGACGCCCTGCTGGGGCGCTCGAGGACCGACGACGACTACGTGGTCGTCGGAGCGACCGAGGAGGACATGACGGAGCGGGGCTTCCGCAAGGTGGGCGCCGACTTCCCGGTCTTCATCCATCCCGAGACCGGCGCCGAGTACGCCCTCGCGCGCACCGAGCGCAAGAGGGGCAAAGGCCACAAGGGCTTCGTCGCGAGCTTCGACCCGTCGGTCACCCTCGAGGAGGACCTGGTCCGCCGCGACTTCACAGTCAACGCCATGGCGCTCGATTGCGAGGGCGCGCTCTTCGACCCGCACCTCGGCCGGCGCGACATCTCGCTGCGGGTGTTGCGGCACGTCTCCGAGGCGTTCACGGAGGACCCCCTGCGCGTGCTTCGCGCGGCTCGGCTCGCAGCCCAGCTCGGCTTCGCAGTCGCGCCCGAGACGATGGGGCTGATGCGGCAGATGGCCGGCAGCGGCGAGCTCGACCACCTCGTTGCCGAGCGGGTCTGGCGGGAGCTCTCGCTCGGCCTGCGGTCGAGGAACCCCGCCCTGATGGTGGAGATCCTGCGCGAGTGCGGAGCGCTCGGGAAGGTGCTGCCCGAGGTCGATGCTCTGTTCGGGGTCCCCCAGGACCCCGTCTCCCATCCCGAGGGCTGCGCCGGGACGCACACGCTGCTTGTGCTCAGCGTCGCGGCGCGGAACTGGTGCGGGCTCGACGTGCGCCTCGCCGCGCTGCTGCACGACGTCGGCAAGGCGCTCACCACGGAGGCCGAGCTGCCGTCCCATCCCGGCCACGAGGAGTCCGGCGAGCGGCTGGCTGCCGAGGCCTGCGACAGGCTCCGGGTGCCCAAGGCCGTCGCGCGCAGCGTTCTGGCCGCGACCCGCGAGCACGGACGGATCCACGGCTTCGACGGCCTGGACGCGGGCGAGGTCGTCGACCTGCTCGCGCGGGTTGACGCCTTCCGCAACCCCAGGCGGCTCGAGTGCCTGCTGCACCTGTGCGACTGCGACCATGCCGCAAACCCGAACCTCAGCGACTTCGCGCTGCACCCGAACAGGAGTCTCGTGCAGGAATGCCACGCCGCGGCCTCCTCGGAGTCCGTCTCGAGGGCGGGCAGGGAGGCCGCGGACCCCGCGGCCGCGGTGCGCAGGGTTCGCCTCGAGGAGGTGGGGCGGGTGCTTGAGGCCCGGCCGGACTAGGCCGGGCAGGCCCGGCTTGCTTGCCGGGCGCTAGATCCCGGAATTCGCCACGACCGCAGACGCGAGGGCCAGCGCCAGGTCCTCGCGCGGCGGCTTGTCCTCGTACGACGCAAGCTCGGGATGGCTGCCGACGAAGCCGGTGTCGAAGTCGGCCGCTATCAGCCTCTCGTGGCGGAGGATCTCGAGGTAGTAGGGCACGGTGGTCTTGACGCCCGAGATGACCATGTCCTGCAGCGCGCGCAGGCCGCGCCGGCGCGCCGCCTGCCAGTCGAGGGCCCAGACCGTCAGCTTGGCGCACAGCGAGTCGTAGTAGGGCGGGATCACGTAGCCGGTGTAGATGGCCGAGTCCAGCCGCACGCCGGGGCCGCCCGGCGAGTAGAAGCGTGTGATCCGGCCGAAGCTCGGCATGAAGTCGCGCTTGGGGTCCTCGGCGTTTATCCGCAGCTCGATCGAGCTGCCCCGCCAGCCGATGTCCTCCTGCGAGAAGCTCAGCGGCATCCCCGCGGCTACGCGCACCTGCTCCTGGACGAGGTCGATCCCGGTGATGGCCTCGGTCACCGGGTGCTCGACCTGCAGCCTCGTGTTCATCTCCATGAAGTAGAAGTTGCGCTTCTCGTCGAGCAGGAACTCGACCGTTCCCGCGTTCTCGTACTTGACCGCCTTGGCCGCCTTCACCGCCAGCGCGCAGACCTCCTCGCGCTCCTGCGGGTTGAGCTGCGGGGATGGGGCGATCTCGACTAGCTTCTGGTTGCGGCGCTGGATCGAGCAGTCGCGCTCGTACAGGTGGCAGATGTTGCCGTGGCGGTCGCCGATCACCTGCACCTCGATGTGCCGCGGGTCGATCACGCACTTCTCGATGAAGACCTCGGCTGAGCCGAAGGCCTTCGACGCCTCGGAAACCACCCTCTGGTAACTTGACAGCACCTCCTCGGGGCCCTCACACCTGCGTATGCCCCGCCCGCCGCCGCCGCTTGTCGCCTTGAGCATGACCGGGTAGCCGATCCCGTCGGCGATCTTCACAGCCTCCTTGGCCGACCCGACGTTGCCGTCGGAGCCTGGGATCACCGGAACGCCGGCTTCCGCCATCGTCTGGCGGGCGACGGTCTTGTCGCCCATCTGCTCGATGATCTCCGGGCCCGGCCCGATGAACTTGACGCCGCGCCTCGCGCACCTGCGGGAGAACAAGGGGTTCTCGGACATGAACCCGTAGCCGGGGTGGACCGCGTCGCAGCCGAGCGAGAGCGCGAGGTTCGCGATCTTGTTCGGGTTGAGGTACGCCTCCAGCGCGTCGCCGCGCAGCAGGTATGCCTCGTCCGCCTTCTTGACGTGAAGCGCGTTCTTGTCCGCCTCGGAGTAGATCGCGACCGACTTGATCCCCATCTCGGCGCAGGCGCGCACCAGCCGCACCGCGATCTCGCCGCGGTTGGCGATGAGGATCTTCTTTACCTGCGGCCGGTCGAAGGCGGGCTCGGCCAAGGGACTACCCCTTCGCCTTTTCCGACAGCTGCTCGAGGATCGCCGGGTTCTCGAGCGTCGACGTGTCCTGGGTGAGCTCCTCGCCGCGCGCGATGCTGCGCAGCAGCCTGCGCATGATCTTGCCCGAGCGCGTCTTCGGCAGGTTGTCGCCGTAGCGGATGTCGGCCGGCTTCGCGAGCGAGCCGATCTCCTTTCCGACCCAG
>CAZDYI010000120.1:0-10568 GCA_964509765.1 uncultured Gammaproteobacteria bacterium | reverse complement strand
GCTTTCCGGCGCGCCGTGGTACCAGCGCACGGGATTCCTTTTCATGTCGCGCACGGTGCGAGCGATCGACATGGACATGTTCAGCGAGACGAAGTTGTTGAGCTGGACGTCACCCTCCAGGCTCGGCTCGGGCACGGACCAGAATCCCAGGCGCAGGTCCGACTTTGCGAGCGCAAGGGCCACGTCACCCATGGTGAACCCGCCGTGCAGCAGCAGGGCGAAGTCCGTTCCCTCTCCCCCGCACCACTCGACCGCCTTCTCGGTTTCCTTGCCGTTCATCGGAATCTCGGGATACACGCTCAACTCGGCGCCCTCGGCCTCGCAGGCCTCCGCAAGGGCCTTCTCGGCCCGGCCCCAGACGTTGTGACGCTCGGGAAAGTAGCTGGGCAGCGACGCCCTGATCAACGCAACCCGAATAGGACCGGCCATCAGATGCGCAGGTACCCGCCGTCGACCACCAGCGTGGACCCCATCACGTACTTCGCCATGTCCGACGCGAGGTACGCGCATGCGTCCGCGACCTCTCCGGGCTTGCCCCAGCGCCGCGCCGGGATCAGGTCCAGGTAGCCCTCGCCCTCCTCGGTGCCGATCACCGGGTCGTCCTCGACGTTCATCTGCGTGTGCATGATCCCCGGCGCGACGGCGTTGACCCTGATGCCCTTCGGTCCGAGCTCGTCGGCGAGCGAGCAGGTGAGCATGCGCACCGCGCCCTTGCTGAGGTTGTAGTGGCAGTAGCCGCCCGTGCCGCGGATGCCGGCTATCGAGCCGATGTTGACTATCGCGCCCGACCCGCGCGGGACCATGACCTTCGCCGCGGCCTTCGAGGCGAACAGCACGCTCTTTACGTTGACCTCGACCATCCGGGCGAACGTCTCCTCGGTCGCCTCGTGCAGCGGCTCCTTCTTCAGTATCCCGGCGTTGTTGACTAGGACGTCGAGCCCGCCCTGTCCCTCGGCGAAACCCACCGCGGCCTCGAGGTCGGCGACCTTGCTCACGTCGCAGGCGACGTGGTGCGCCCTGCCGGGGCGCTCCTCGTTGATTGCCTCCGCGGTCGGCTTGCCGCCCTCGCGCGGCTTATCGGTCACGTCGGCGACGACCACGGTCGCGCCGAGCTCGGCGAAGCGCATGCAGATCGCCCGGCCGTTGCCGCTCGACCCGCCGGTAACCAGCGCCGTCTTTCCCTCGAGCATTGTCACTTTTTCCCTATGATCCCGTTGAGCCTCACCAGCCTCTCCCGGCCCGTCGTGCGCAACCACGCAGCGAGCCCGTCGTAGCCGCTCTTGCCGAACTCTCCGATTCCGTCCGACCAGATCGCCCGGCCGCACATGAAGCCGCGGAAGTTGACGCCGGCCTCCTTGGCGAGCTCGAGCGACTCGACGAAGCGCTTGAAGGGCACGCCCGCGCTCAGGTAGAGGATGTCCTTGCCCTGCGCGGCCTCGGCGCCGCGCCGGAAGGCCGCGAGCGCCTCGTCGCGCGTCATGACCGGCTCGCCGTAGCCCTCGACGTAGTCGAGGTCTACCGGGAACTCGACCTTGAGCCAGGTCGCGTGCAGCTTGGGCGCGGCGAAGGCCTCGGTCGCGCGGGCGACCAGGTCCGGCTTGGCCTTTGCGAACTCCGGGGTCCCGGCCTTGATCTTTGGGTGGTAGACGAGCGGCTCGAGCACGAACACCAGGCCGAGCTCGGCGCAGTGCCGCCCGATCTCGGCGATCACCTTCCTCTTCCTGGTGTTTAGCTTCTTGTTTCCGCTCGGCGCGTAGTACATGAAGTACTTCAGCATGTCGACCTGCGTGCGGTGGTAGTCCGAGACGTGCATCTTGCGCGGGCGCGGCGTGATCGCGTCCTTGCCGGCCATCAGGTAGGCGTCGTCCTCGTAGGCGATCATCGGGCAGCACTCGTCGGGATAGTGCTCGAACAGGTTGTAGGCGTGCCGCGAGCACACGAGCACGGTCGACGCGATGTCGCCGAGCTCGGAGACCACGGCGCGCTTGAAGTTGAACAGGTCCTTTCTCGAGGTGTCCTCGCCGCGGGCGCTCTTGAGCGCGTCGCCGAGCACCTTGCCTGCGTCGACCGCGACGCCGGACACGGGCCCGATAGGGACCAGGTCGCCCTTCATTCGAAAACCGCCGGGAAGAGCGGCGTGGACTGCGGAGCGGTCCACAGCCTGAGCATCTCGTCGGTCGGGACCAGCAGCGAGACCGAGAACCCCGAGGTGTCCTGGGTGGTCGACAGTGAGCCGACGAGCGGCGCGACCGCCTTGACGCCCTTTTCGGCAAGGCCTGCCTCGACCTCGCGGTAGACGGTGAGCAGCTCCATCATCGTCGTCGCGCCCGAGCCGTTTACCAGGACCGCGGCCCGGCCGCCCTCCTCGATCGGGCGGTCGGCGAGCAGCTCGCCGAGCATGAAGGCGACCAGCTCGGACACCGGCCCGACCTTGCGGCTACTTACGCCGGGCTCGCCGTGGACGCCCATGCCGATGTAGATCTCGTCGTCGGGCAGCTCGAACATCTCCTTGCCGGTTATCGGCGAGACGCCCGCCTTCACCGCGGCGCCGAGCGTGCGGGTGCTGTCGCGGACCTCGGCTCCGAGCCTCTCAAGCGCGTCGAGGTCCATCCCCTCCTCGGCCGCGGCGCCGAGTATCTTGTAGATAAACAGCGTGCCCGCTGCGCCGCGGCGGTCGCCCTCCTCGCCCTTGGGCGCCGACGAGATGTCGTCGTACATGAGGATGCGTCGAGCGTCCATCCCTTCTTCCGTCGCCATCTCGACCGCCCACTCGCCGTTGATGACGTCGCCCTCGTGGCGCGAGATCAAAAGAAGCGTCCCGGCCTTGCCGTTGATCTCCTTGATCCCTTCGAGGATAAGGTCCGCCGGCGGCGCGGTGAACACCTCGCCGACGATGTTTGCGTCGAGCATGCCCTCGCCGACGAAGCCCATCGCGATCGGCTCGTGGCCGCTGCCGTTGCCGATGGCAAGGGTGACCTTCTTGTCTGCGTCTGCTGGCTTGGCCCTGCGGACGACGCGCGGGTTTTCGCCCCTTGCGACCAGCGAAGGGTAGGCCGCGACGAATCCGTCGATCATGTCGTCGACCATCCGCTCCTTGCTGTTAAGCAGTTTCTTCATTGTTCGGGTTTTCCCCTGCCACGTAACACTCGATCATCAGAGCAACAGAGATTGCTCCCGGGTCTGCGTGCCCCTTGCCGGCGTTCTCCGAGTCTCTTGCCCTCCCTTTCCTAGCCTCCATGTCTTCCATCGAAACCGCAACGGTGTTTGCGATCCAAGCCACGTTCTGCACCTCAGTGCCGCTCCGCGCGGCCTCTGCAGCAAGCAACAGGGGATCGAGCATCGTCTTGTCGTTCTGCTCCGCCCCGCCGATCTCCTTGATCTTTTCGCAAGCCGCTTCCAGCGCGTCGGCAAGCTCCTTGTTGCCGTTTTCCGCCTCGTTCAGCTCCTCGAGAAGCTCGGCAAACAGCGGACCTGAGGCGCCTCCTGCTGCCCTGCGGAACGCCTTGCCAGGCTCGTCGGGATTCGCGCAGGCGGCCTCAAGCCCCTTGCACATCGTGTCTCCGTGGTCGCCGTCGCCAGTTGCGGCGTCCAAGGCGTTCAGCGAATCCCGGCGGTAGAGGAAGAGCATTTTGAGAGAGTCGATGAAGTTATCAGCCAAAAGTCTTCCTCATGAACTCAAGCGCACGCTCGGCCGCGTCGCCCGGGCTTTTCTCGAGCGGCCGCCAGATGTTCAGGTCGGCGCTCGCAGGGTTGCCCTCCATTACGAACATCTCGGCGACTATCCAGCCGTCGTAGCCGATCGAGTCCAGGCCCTTCTTCACGTCGCCCCACGGGATGTGACCCGAGCCCGGAACGCCGCGGTCGTTCTCCGAGACGTGGAAGTGCGACAGCCTGTCGCCGGCGGTCCCGATCGCGCCGGCGAAGTCCTTCTCCTCGATGTTCAGGTGGAAGCTGTCGAGGAGCACCCCCACCCTTTCCGTTCCCGCGGCCTCTGCGATCGCTCGGGCCTCGGCGGCGGTGTTGACGAGGTCGGTCTCGAAGCGGTTGATCGCCTCAAGGCCGAGGGTGACGTCGCAGGCCTCGAGGTGGCCGGCGAGCTCCCCGAGGGCGCGCGCCGCGAGGTCGCTCCGCTCCTGCTTGCGGGCGTGGTCGAACTTCCCCCACGGGGCGTAGACGACGCCTGCGAGTCCCCGCGCGCCGATCTTGGCCGCGGTCGAGATTGCCCAGCGCAGGTACTCGATTCCAGCGACGCGGACTGTGTCGTCCTTCGAGGTGATGTCGCGCTCGGGGGCGAGCCCGTCCGAGCAGGTCACCTCGAGGCCTGCGTCGCGGACGAGCTTGCCGAGGGCCTCGGCCTTCTCGTCGGTCATCCCGAGCAGCGAGACCTCCACCCCGTCGTAGCCGAGGTCGGCGACCTCGTTGACTATCGGCGCGAGCTCGTCCGTCCACCGCGCCATCCACAGCCCGGCGTGCACCCCGTACTTCATCCCTGCCCTCCTATTCCTCGAGCACCCATAGCGCCGCGGCCGGGACGCTCGCCCTTACCCTGTCGCCGACCGACAGCCCGGCGGCGGACTCCGGATTCACCAGCACGGTCACCTGGGTGTCGCTGACCTTGAGCTTGAGCCGCGTGTGGGTGCCGAGGTAGATCCTCTCGGTCACCTCCGCTTCCATCGCGTTCTCGTCTCCCGCCATGTCCCCGAGCCTTACATTTTCCATGCGGAATGTCAAAAGCCCCTTGCCGGTCCGCGCCCCCTCGGGCAGGCGCATGCTGCCGAGGGCGCAGGAGAACGCCTTGCCGTCGGACTCGCCGGGGATGAAGTTCTGCCCGCCGAAGAAGCGCGCGGTCGCCTGGTCTGTCGGGTGGCGGTAGAACATCTCCGGCTCGTCGTACTGCTTGAGCCTGCCGTCGAGGATCAGCGCGACCCGGTCGGCAAGCACCACGGCCTCCTCCTGATCGTGGGTCACGAAGATCGTAGTGATGCCGATGTCCTGCTGCAGGGAGCGGATCAGGTCGCGCATCTCGAAGCGCAGGTGGGCGTCGAGGTTCGACAGCGGCTCGTCGAGCAGCAGGACCTTGGGGCGGACGATCAGCGCCCGCGCTAGCGCGACGCGCTGCTGCTGGCCGCCGGAGAGCTCGGACGGCCGCCGCGAGCCGAGGTCGGGCAGGCGGACGAGCTCGAGCATCTCCGCGACCCGGCGGGCGATCTCGGCCTTGTCGACCTTGCGCATCTTCAGGCCGAAGCCGATGTTGTCGGCGACGCTCATGTAGGGGAACAGCAGGTAGTTCTGGAACACCATCACCACGCCGCGGTGCTCGGGCTTCTCGTGGAGGATCGAGCGGCCGTCGAAGCGCACGTCGCCTGCGGTCGGCACGAGCAGCCCCGCGATCATCCGCATCGTGGTGGTCTTGCCGCAGCCCGACGGGCCGAGCAGCGCGGTGAGCTCGCCGTCGCGGATGTCAAGCGTCAGGCGGTCGACCGACGGCTCGGTCTGCCCCGGGTACACCATGGTCAGCCCGTCGAGGGCGACTGCGGTCACAGCTTGCCGAACCCCGCGACCGCGCCGCTGCGGCCCGACAGGTGCTTGGCGGTCAGCAGGAGGATGACTATTCCCGGCAGGATGTAGATCATCCCGATCGCGCCTGTTATGTCGTTGCGCCCGGCGGCGGCGAAGTTGAACAGGAGCAGCGGCAGGGTCTCGACCCTTCCGCCGCCGATGAGCAGCGTGAGGATGTACTGGCTCCAGGAGACGAGGAAGGCGAACAGCCCGCCGACGACGATCCCCGGGAAGATCGCCGGCAGGGTCACGTGCCAGAAGGTCCGCACCGGCCCCGCCCCGAGGGTGCGGGCCTGGTCCTCGTAGGAGGGGTCGTAGTTGGCGAAGATCCCCGACATCACCAGCACCATGTACGGCAGGGTCGGGATCAGGTGCACGAGGATGACGCCCGAGACAGTGTTGGTCATCCCGATGGCGATGAACACCGAGTGGATGCCGAGCGCGACCGCGATGCCGGGTACGATCGTCGGCGCGAGGATCAACAGCTCGACGAACTCCTTGCCGCGGAAGCGATGCAGGCCGAGCGCCCTGCCCGCCGGGACCCCGACGAGGATCGACAGCAGCGTCGCGACGAGGGCGATGTAGACGGTGACCCACAGGCTGTCGAGCACGCCGGAGGTCTCCGAGAAGGTGTACTCCCAGGCGCGCATCGACCAGCGCTTGGGCAGGAGGTCGGGGAAGAACCAGCCGTGGGCGAACGACCAGATCCCGAGCGGGACGAGCGGCAGGACCAGCCAGGTTATCAGCACCGCGCCTGTCAGGAAGCGGAAGGTTGCCGGCAGCACGGGCTGCCGCGGCCGCGGCGGCCCTGCCGGCGCAGTCGTTGCTTCCGCGCCCGCCATCCTAGGCCCTTATCCTGCGCCGCGAGTAGCGCACGTAGTAGTAGATCATCACCGCGCTGAGGATGGCGATGACGATCGCCATCGCCATCGCCTCGGGGCGCGCAGCGAGGTCGACGTCGGTGTACTTGCGGTAGGCGAGCACCGGCAGGGCCGCGGGGTAGTTGGCGCCGAGCAGCGCCGGGATCTCGTAGGCCCCGAAGGTGAACGCGAAGACGATCACCGACGCCGACAGCACCCCGGGGAAGATCAGCGGAAGCAGGACGTGGCGGAAGGCCTGCCAGCGGCTCGCGCCGAGCGAGCGGGCGACGCTCTCGTAGTCCTCGCCGAGGGCCTGCATGTTGGCGAGGACGATCACGCCGATGAACGGGATCTCCTTCCATACGTACTGCATGATGATGCCGATCGCGTACGGGTCGAACACCATCGCCGGGAACTCGGCCGGCGAGGCGATCATCCCCCACTCTGCGGCGAGCCGGGCGAAGCTGCCGGACTGCGAGAACAGGTAGAGGATGCCGATAGCGCCGACGAGGTGCGGGACGGTGAGGTTGAGCTGGAACAGGAAGTTGACCACGGTGCGGCCGACGAAGGTGCGCCGCAGCAGCAGCGCCGAGCCGATCGCGAGGATGGCCGAGATCACCGTCGAGGTGAACGCGATGTGGAAGGTCAGCAGGAAGGAAAGGTAGAACTCCTTGCTCGTGAAGATGGAGAAGTACGCCTCAAGGTTCGGCTCGGTCAGGTCGATGACCGGCATGTAGTTGAAGCTGCGCATCAGCCCGATCGCCAGCCCCCCGCAGAAGAGGACGACGATCACCGACAGCGCCGGCGCCAGCAGGAGGGCTATCTTTACCCGTTCCGACAGTTCAGCCTCCTGTGGCCGAAGCCCGCTCTGTGCCGGAACAAGGGGTCGCCCGCGGGCGCGCGGCCCGCAGGCGATGAGTCAGCTCAGCTGCCCACGTTCTCGATCCAGCCCTGCTCGATCGCGGAGATCCAGGACGCCTGGAGCTCGGGGAGCGCGGCCTTGGCCAGCTCCTCGGGGGCCACGACCGCGGGGTGGCGCTCGATCGCGTTGAACTTGCTCTGGACCTCGGAGCTCGTGCGCGACATCTCGATCGCGGGCTTGGTGCCCCACACCGTCGGCAGGGCCTTCTCGTACTGCGCCTCGCCGGACAGCAGGGTGTTCTGCAGGACGAGCGCCGCGGCCTTGTTCGGCGAGTTGAACGGGATGATCGTGTAGTTGGTGTTGCCGATCGTCCCGTCGGTCAGGCCGTAGCCCCTGGTGGTCGGCGGGAAGGTGCCGTTCTCGATGTTGACGCCGACCCCGGCGGGCTCGTAGTTGAACACCAGGTCGACCTCGGAGTTGGCGTACAGCTGCTCGAGCGCCTTGATCGACGTCGGGTAGGTGTTGCCCTCGCGCCAAAGGAAGGGCTCGAGCTCGTTGAGGATGTCCCAGGTCTTCGCGGAGACCTCGTCGTACTTGCGCTGGTCGAACGGCCCGAGCAGGTTGTCGACCCCGCCCGCGGCGTAGTAGAACACGTGGCGGACGAACACCGAGCCGTTGAAGTCGGGCGGCGCCGGGTAGGTGAACTTGCCCGGGTTGGCCTTGATCCAGTCGATCAGCGCCCCGATCGAGCGCGGCGGGTTCGGCGTGCGCGCGGTGTCGTGCGCAAACGCGAACTGGGCCTTGGACCACGGGACCTCGCAGCCGTCGACCGGCACGCCGAAGTCGTTTGCGATCGCCGGGTTGTTCCAGTCGACCAGCCGGTTGTTCGGCAGGATGTCGAGGTAGCCGCAGAATGCCAGGTCGCCCTGCTTCATCGTGCGGAAGTTCTCGCCGTTGATCCAGATCATGTCGACCGAGCCCTCGTCCGTCACCCCGCTCTCCTTCTCGCCGAGCACGATGTTGACCGCCTCGACGGTGTCGGTGAGCCCGACCCGGTTGAGGGTGATGCCGTACTCGTCCTTGAGGATGCCGCCGATGAACTCGGAGACGTAGCGGTTGATGTTGTCGGAGCCGCCCCACATGAACCAGTTGACCTCGCCGCCGCGGGCCTCCGCGACGACCTCGTCCCAGGACATGGCAAGGACCTTGCCCGCGTCTGCGGTGTCGGCCATTGTGCTCGGCGCCAGAACTAGCGCCGGCGCAAGCAGTGCGGTCTTGAGTTGTTTCAGCATGGTTTCCTCCTTTCTCCCGTGCCCCGCCGCAATTATATTCCCCCTCTATGAGATGCGATGCATATTGGCCCCCGTTCCGGACATGCCTTGCATGGACGGAGATTGTTTCAAGTAGACTGCCACTGAGCCGGAGACGCCAAGATGATTCACAATCCTCCGCACTCAGGACCTGTAGTCCTTGAGGACTGCATGGAGCCTCTGGGTCTCAAAGTCTCCGAAACTTCTGCAAGGCTGTACATCAGCCGGAAGCGACTTTCGAACCTGGTTCGGTGCAGATCCCGCATAACGCCTGAAATTGCAATCAGGCTTGACAAGGCATTCGGCGGCGAGGCCGAGACCTGGTGCGGGATGCAGGCAATCTTCGACGTGGAACA
This sequence comes from uncultured Gammaproteobacteria bacterium, assembly GCA_964509765.1. GTDB lineage: Bacteria > Pseudomonadota > Gammaproteobacteria > Tethybacterales > Tethybacteraceae > CAZDYI01. The sequence continues at coordinate 1,621 of CAZDYI010000120.1, read as the reverse complement.
AGCCAGGAAGGCTGGCGGCATCCATGTCGAGCGCATCGACTGGAAGAACTGGGATTTCTGAGTCAGCTGCCTGGCACATAATGTCAGGCCTGTGAAACCCTTTGCCATGCAGACAGTCAGAAACCAGTGATCGATCAAGACGCATGAATCCGATTACAGATTGATGCCCGCAAGTAGAATCTTTGACAGCTCTCGCCATGAAACGCCCGGGCGCCATAGTGATCGACACAGAAACCACGGGTTTCTCAACCTGGGACAGGATTGCCGAAATAGCCGTCATCACGCTTGCTCCGGACAGCTGGGAGACCGTAGACGAGTACGACACCTTGATCAACCCTCAGCGCGACACCGGCCCGATTCACGTACACGGCATAACGCCGACGATGGTGGAGCTCGCGCCGCTGTTTTCGGACGTGATCGCCGACCTCGCCCGCCGCATGAAGGGGCAGGTGCTTATCTGCCACAACGCGAGCTACGACTCGAGGATGCTGGGCTATGAGTTCGAGCGGCTCGCCGTCGAGATCCGGCAAGGAAGCCCGCTGTGCACATTCCGCGCAACCAGGCAGAAGCTGGGCCATGCCTGCGAGGACCGCGGCATCGACCTAGAGCACGGCCACCGGGCGCTGGCCGACGCCCGCGCGACGGCGGAACTGGCCCGGAGCATCTGGGGAAGGTCTGAAGCCCCGCCAAGCGAGGCGGTATGGGTGGGCGACGTTCGGCATCCCCCCTCCCAGCACACCCTGCGGCGGGAGATGTCCGACGCGGAGACCACGCCGATGCGCAGGATAGTCTCGCGGGCGCACTACCCCCACGCCGACGAGGCCATCAGCTGCTACCTCGACTGCCTGGACTGGATCCTGGACGACGCGGTCATCGACCACCACGAAGAGAAGGAGATGAGGCGGCTGGCCGAGGACCTGGGCATCTCGCCGAAGCGCCAGCACGAGGCGCACGAGGCGTACCTGAGGTGCATCATCGACGCAGCGCAGCGGGACGGAATCGTAACCGAGGCCGAGCGCGGGCTGATCGCCCAGATAGCGGACCAGCTCGAGGTGGGCCACGACGACATACCCGAGATCACGTTTCGCGAAAGCAGGGCCAGACTCAAGACAGGGATGAGGGTTTGCTTCACGGGCCAGGTTGTGATCGACGGCGAGCAGTTCGACCGCGAGACGCTTCAAGCCATGGCCAGGGAGAACGGCATGGTGCCGGTGTCCGGCGTTACTATCAAGGGCTGCGACCTCCTTGTCGCCGCAGATCCGAGCAGCCTCTCAGGCAAGGCAAAGCATGCGAGGAAACACGGCATTCCCATTATGAGCGCCCAGGAGTTCGTTTCACACTGTGATTGAGAACAGCCAGCAGGAAGAAAAACAGGCTGACGCTGACGTTGCCGGCAGACCCGTGGCAACAAAGAAGCCTTCGGGGGCTGCTGTCATCCTCGAGTGTTGCTATGCAATCCTCGCCACTACTTCCGTGGTGCTGTTCGGGATGAGCGCTTCGGGCATGCTCAGCGAGGAGTTTGCCGCCCTCGCCGGAACATTTGACAACATAATCTGCCTTATTTTCGTTGTCCAAGCATCGGTGAGCCTGTACCGCGCGCCGGACAAGGCCAAATGGTGGA
>CAZDYI010000119.1:0-19844 GCA_964509765.1 uncultured Gammaproteobacteria bacterium | reverse complement strand
TCTGGCGACAAGATCGTCATTGAGTCGGGATACGGCGTTGATGACGTGGTGTTGCGCCGCGACCATGAGCATTTGTGGGTGGAGTTGCTGGGTCCGGCCGGCGACGACGGTTCACGGTCGGTGACCGACAGCCTGCAGGTGCATTCCTATTTCGGCAGTGGCCTGGCGAAGGTGGAATCGGTCGTGTTATCCGACGGGACCGAGTGGGGTTCTGCCGAGTTCCACGCGGTTGCGATCCGCGGCGGCTCGCGGAATGACTATCTGTACGGCCGCGACGACCTGGCGGACATATTCGACTCTGACGCCGGCGGAAACGACCGGCTGTACGGCGGCGCGGGAGATGACGAGTACAGTCTTGGAAGCGGCACTGGCTTCGACGCCATCCGCGAGGACTACACAGCCGGCGGCAGCGTCCGCAGGGGCGACGGAGACACGGGCGACAAGATCGTCATTGAGTCGGGGTACGGCGTGGACGATGTGGTGTTGCGCCGCGACCATGAGCATCTGTGGGTTGAATTGCTGGGTCCAGCTGGCGAAGATGGCTCCCGATCGGTGACCGACAGCCTGCAGGTGCATTCCTATTTCGGAAGTGACCTGGCGAAGGTGGAATCGGTCGGGTTTTCCGGCGGTGCGGAGTGGGGAACTGCCGAGTTTCATGCAGTTGCGATCCGCGGCGACTCTCGGAATAACTATCTGTATGGACGCGACGACCTTGCGGACAATTTCGACGCCGATGCCGGAGGAAACGACCGCCTGTATGGGGGTGCTGGAGACGACGAGTACAGCTTGGGCAGCGGCACCGGCTTCGACGTGATCCGCGAGGACTACACAGCCGGCGGAAGTGTCCGCACAGGGACGGGAGATGGCGGCGACGCTATTGCCATCGAGTCTGGAATCGGTGTCAGAGACGTGGTGTTGCGCCGGGACAACCGGCACTTGTGGGTTGAGTTGCTGGGCACAGCGAATGAGCAAGGCGCGCGGTCGGTGACTGACAGCCTGAAGGTGCACAACTATTTCGAGAAGGACTTGGCGAAGGTTGAGACGGTCGAGTTCTCGGACGGGACGGTTTGGGGCTCAACAGAGTTCCACGCGGTTGCGATCCGCGGCGGCGTAACAGGAGATTACCTGTACGGCCGCGACGACCTGGCCGACATCTTTGATTCGGACGCCGGCGGCGGCGACTGGCTGTACGGCGGCGCCGGCGACGACGAGTACCGGCTTGGCCTCGGCACCGGCTACGACACCATCCACGAGGGTTACACGGCAGGCGGCAGCGTCCGCACAGGGACGGGAGACTCAGGTGACGTGATTGCAATTGAGTCGGGCTTCGGGGTGGACGACGTTGTGTTGAGGAGCGACGGCAGGCATTTGTGGGTCGAGCTGTTGGGGACTGCGAACGGCCAGGGTTTGCGGGCTGTGACGGACAGCCTGAAGGTTAACGACTACTACCGCAATGACTTGGCAAAGGTGGAGACCATTGAGTTCTCCGTCGGCACCGAGTGGGGTGGCCCGTTCGTGGTTGGGACGGCATCGGCCGACACGCTGGCCTCGACTGCGGCTTCGGAGACCCTGTACGGCGGCGCGGGCAACGACGTGTATGTGTTTTCCGGCTCGTTTGGCGAGGACCGGGTGGTTGACAGCGGGGGCACGGACACGGTGCGAGTTTCGGGTCACTCGACGACGAGCCTGTCGCTGACGCGGGAGGGTGACGACATGGTGATAAGCGACGTTGACGGTGCTTCCAAGGTCGTGATCGACAGCTGGTATGCTTCGGGCAGCGGCCGCCGGGTCGAGCGGATCGAGGCGGGCGGGAGCGTGCTGAACGCGGCTTCGGCCGAGCGCCTGGTGTCGGCGATCGCGTCTCACGTCGAGGGCGGCGGTGACGTGTCGTCGTTCCTGGCCCAGAACCACCAGGACTACTGGACGACTTTGCCGGTCGGCCCTGGTGGCTGAGGAGGGCGGGCCGCCCGCAAGCGGCGAGGGTCCTCTGGAGGGCGGTGTTCTTGCCGCCGAGCAGCGCGCCTTGGGCGAGGTCGTTGCGTACCTTGGCGGAAGCAGGCGCTACCGTCACCTGTTCCTGTCGGACCTGCACTGGCTGGTGATGCCTGCGATCCACCTGAGGCAGTACAGGCTGGTGCGCGACGGCGACGGGAGCATAGCGGGCTACGTTTCCTGGGCGGAGGCGGGCGAGGACCTTGAGCGTCGGATGCTCGAGGGCGGCGAGGTGCGCCTGAAGCACTCGGAGTGGCGCGGCGGCGGCGATCCCTTGGTGGTTCACCTTGCTTGCCGCGCGGGCTTCGAGGGCCGGGTGCTGGGCGCGGTGAAGCTGGAGGTGTTTCCGGACCGTCCGTTCCGGGTGGTGTGGCCGGGGAAGGACGGCAAGCGGGAGGTCAGGGAGGTTGCCGCGCGCGATGAGCCCCCGGAAGGGAAGGATGGGCCTGAGGAAGGCGGGGAGAATAAGACGAGCGCACCCGGATAGGGGCAGTGACTTTCCGTTGAGGCTGTTGTGCCAGTAGACAACGACCTTCGCACAATTTTTCAGGGTGATTTGTTGAGTCAGCAAACTGGGACTCGGACATAGAGGCATGTCAGAAACAGTGCACGGAAAGTTCTTATAATCCCTTGCCTGCATTCAGGAGGAGTCATGCGCAAGAACTACATAGCGGGCAGCTGGGTCACCACCGACGAGGCGATCGAGGTCCACCACCCATACGACGACGAGGTCTACGACGAGGTTCCGGCGGCGACCGAGATCGACGCCATGAAGGCCATAGACGCCGCAGAGAATGGCGTCAGGCAGTCAGCCCAGATGGGCTCCTTCAAGCGCTACGAGGCCCTGCTCAAGGCGGCAAGCATGCTCGAGGAGCGCCAGGAGGAGTTCGCCAAGGCGATCACCATGGAGAACGGCAAGCCGATCGCCGAGGCGCGCGTCGAGGCGATGCGGTGCGTCGACATCCTGCGCCTGAGCGCCTTCGAGGGCTCGCAGCTGCGCGGCGACCAGATGCCGTACGAGTCCGCGGTCAACGGCGCGGGCAAGATGGGCTTCTCCCTGCGCGTCCCGTGCGGGATCGTCGTCGCGATCACCCCGTTCAATTTCCCGCTGATGCTCGCCATGCACAAGCTCGGGCCGGCGCTGGCCACCGGCAACGCGATCATCCTCAAGCCCGCCTCGGTCACGCCGGTGAGCTCGGTGATGATCACCGAGCTCCTCCACGAGGCCGGCTTCGAAGGCGACATCGTCCAGCTGGTTACGGGTTCGGGATCGGTTCTCGGAACCGCCTTGGTCAGCGACCCCAGGCCGCGCAAGGTCAGCTTCACCGGCAGCGCCGAGGTCGGCCTCAAGCTCACCGAGATGGCCGGGCTCAAGAAGATGTCCCTCGAGCTCGGCTCGAACTGCCCGATGGTGGTCCTGCCCGACGCGGACATGAAGGAGGTGGCCAAGCACGTCTCGATGGGCGGCTACGCCAACGCCGGCCAGGTCTGCATCTCGCTGCAGAGGGCGATCGTCGTTGACTCGGTCTACGACGAGTTCCTCGAGGAGTCGACCAAGGCCGTCGAGGGGATCAAGGTCGGCGCACCGCTCGAGGACGGCACCCAGATGGCGTCGATGATCGAGGAGGGCGAGGCCGTCCGCGTCGAGAAGACCATCAAGGAGGCCGCGGGCGCCGGGGCGAGGATCGTCACCGGCGGCGAGAGGAGCGGCTCGGTGGTGCAGCCGACGCTGGTTGCGGACGCCAAGCCGGACATGGAGCTTGTCTGCGGCGAGGTCTTCGGCCCGGTCGTTGCGGCGATGCCGGTCAAGGACGTCGACGAGGCAATCGCCCTCGCGAACAGGACCGAGTACGGCCTGTCGACTTCGATCTTCACCTCCAGCGTCACCGACGCGATGCGCTTCGCGCGCGACGCCGAGGCCGGCAACATCCAGATCAACTGGTCGCCGCAGTGGCGTGCAGACTTCATGCCGTACGGCGGCCTGAAGAAGAGCGGCATCGGCAAGGAGGGGATGCGCTCCGCCTGCCTCGAGATGACCGAGGAGAAGAGCGTCGTGTTCCACGGCATCCCGCCTGCGGCCTAGAGGGCCATGCCCGAAGCGGCGCCCCGCATAGGCGTCGGGGTCCTGGGTATGGGCTGGATGGGCCATGTCCACTCCAGAAGCTACCTGGCCGCGGCGCAACGCTATCCGGACCTCGGGGTCAGGCCCGAGCTCGTGGCCTGCGCCGACTCCGTGGAGCAGGCTGCGACCGACGGCGCGGAGAGGCACGGATTCGCTGACCACAGCACAGACTGGAGGGAGGTCGTTTCGGACGACCGCGTCGACGTCGTGTCCGTGACCCTGCCCAACAGCCTCCACGCAGAGGCCTGCGAGGCCGCGGCCGCCGCGGGCAAGCACATCTGGTGCGAGAAGCCCGTCGGCCGCGACGCCAAGGAGGCGGCCAGGGCGGCTCGGGCCGCGGACAAGGCGAAGGTTGCGTCAATGGCCGGCTTCAACTACCGCTGGGCCCCGATGGTGCGCCACGTCCGGGAGCTGCTCGACGGCGGCGAGCTCGGCGAGATCGAGATGTTCCGCGGGCGCTTCTACTCCATGTACGCCTACGACAGGATGGGGCTGCACAGCTGGCGCTTCAGGTCCGACGTCGCCGGCGCCGGCGCGGTCGGCGACCTGGTCGCACACGTGACCGACCTCGCCCTTGAGTTCGCCGGTCCCGTCGAGAGCGTCTGTGCGCACAAGAGGCTGTTCATCGAGGAGCGGCCGTTGCCGAAGGAGGGCTCGGTGTCCCACTACTCCCGCGGCGAGCCCGGCGACCCGACCGCCAAGGTCGAGAACGAGGACTACGCAGGTGCGCTTGTTCGCTTCTCAAGCGGGGCCTGCGGCTCGGTCGAGGGCTGGCGCTCTGCCTGCGGCCCGAAGTCCGACATGGCCTTCGAGCTCTACTGCACGGAGGGCTCGGTTTCCTGGACGCTCGAGGACCTCAACGCGCTGCGGATATTCATCCGGGGAAAGGGGCCGATGGACGGCTACGCAAGGGTCCTTGCCGGCGAGCGGCATCCCGAGCACTCGAGGTTCATCCCCGGCGACGGCAACCCGATCGGCTACGAGGACACGAAGGTTATCGAGGCAGCCAGGTTCCTTGGCATGGTCGCAGGGAAGCGCGCCGAGCCGAGTGGCCTGAAGCGCGCGAGCGAGGTCGCTGACGTAGGCGCCGCGATCCTTCGCTCCTGCGAAAGCTCTAGGTGGGAGAAGGTGACCGCAGCGGACCCGGACGGCTGAGCGGGGCCGTGGCGCGGCAGGATAACCTGGCTTTCAAGCCCGGCAGCCCCGCCGCAGTCATTGAAAGGGATCCGGGCTGGAAGGTTCTCTCCGACGCCGAGGGCAACCTCGCCGTCCTGGCTGACAACCTCGAGGTTCTCCGCCGCCTCGGCGACGGCGTCGCCCGCCTGGTCTACATCGACCCGTCGTTCAACACCGGAAGGCGCCAGGGCCGCGACACGGTCACGGCGCTTCCGGCGGGGCAAGGCGAGAAGGGAGCCTACGCCGGATTCGGCGGGCGCGAGTACGCTCGCGACAAGGCGCCGGGCCCCTCTTACGCCGACGACTTCGATGACTACCTGGGCTTCCTGCGGCCGAGGCTCGAGGAGGCGCGCAGGGCGCTTGCCGCCGACGGCAGCCTGTTCCTGCACGTGGACTGGCGCGAGTCCGCCCGCTGCAGGCTGCTTCTCGAGGAGGTCTTCGGCGGTCCTGAGCACTGCGTAAACGAAATCATCTGGGCGTACGACTTCGGCGGCAGGAGCAAGAGCCGCTGGCCGGCCAAGCACGACAACATTTACTGGTTCGCAAAGGACCCCAAGTCGCACGTGTTCAACCTCGACGCGGCGGACAGGATCCCGTACATGGCGCCGGGCCTAGTTACCCGCGAGAAGGCCAAGAAGGGCAAGATACCCACCGACACCTGGTGGCACACGATAGTGGGGACGAACTCGTCCGAGAAGACGGGTTACCCGACCCAGAAGCCGCTCGGCGTGCTCGAGAGGATCGTGAGGGTCCACAGCGACCCCGGCGACCTCGTCCTCGACTTCTTCGCCGGCAGCGGCACGACAGGCGAGGCCGCAGCCAACAACGGCCGCCGCTTCTTGCTCGTCGACGACAGCCCCGAGGCCATGGCGGTGATGGAAAGGCGGCTGAATCTCGCGGAAACCTGACCGCGCGGGGGGCCGCCCGCCGCGGCGGTTAAAATTAACCTCTTAACCCATGAGAAAGCCGCCGCACGGAAAAACCGGCCTCTACCGCCCCGAGTTCGAGCACGACGCATGCGGCGTCGGCTTCGTCTGCGACGTGCACAACAAGGCGCGGCACGACATCGTCATCGACGGCGCCCAGATACTCAACAACCTGATCCACCGCGGCGCCGCCGGCGCCGACCCGACGACCGGCGACGGCGCAGGCATCCTGATGCAGCTCCCGCACGAGCTGTTCTCGGAGGTCGCGCCGTGCGACCTGCCTGAGCCCGGCCGCTACGGCGTCGGGATGTGCTTCCTGCCGCAGGGCGAGGGGGACCGGGAGGCGATCAGGGGCATCCTCGAGGGCAAGCTCCGCGACGCGGGGCTCGATGTGCTCGGCTGGCGGAAGGTCCCGGTCGAGAGCGGCCTGCTCAACGATTACGTGCACTCCTACGAGCCGGTCATCGAGCAGGTCTTCGTCTCGCGCCCGGAATCGATGCCCCAGGACATGCTCGAGCTCAAGCTCTACCTAACCCGGCGCTGGGTGAGCCAGGAGGCCAAGCGCAAGGGGCTCGCCAAGGACGACCCGGCGGGCTACTACATCCCGTCGATGTCGAGCCGCACCATCGTCTACAAGGGCATGTTCCTCGCGGACCAGCTCGTCCCGTACTACGCGGACCTGAGCGACACCCGCGCCAAGAGCGCGATCGCGCTCGTCCACCAGCGCTTCTCGACCAACACCTTCCCCTCGTGGAAGCTCGCGCACCCGTACCGCGTGATCGCGCACAACGGCGAGATCAACACCCTGCGCGGGAACATCAACAACATGCTCTCGCGGCAGAAGAGCGTGTCGAACTCGATGTTCGGCGAAGACCTGCAGACGATCCTGCCGCTCGTCGCGGACGGCCTGTCCGACTCCGGCACGTTCGACAACTGCATGGAGCTCCTGATGGTCTGCGGCTACACGCCCGCGGAGGCCGCGGCGCTGATGATCCCGGAGGCCTGGCAGGGCAATCCGGAGATGGAGGCCGGCCGCAAGGCCTTCTACGAGCACCACGCGATCATGATGGAGCCGTGGGACGGCCCGGCGCTGATCGCGTTCACCGACGGCCGCCAGATCGGCGCGCTGCTCGACCGCAACGGCCTGCGCCCGGCGCGCTACGTCGAGACCGCGGACGGCAGGGTGGTGATGGCCTCCGAGGTCGGAGTCATCGACGTGCCGGAGGCCGAGATCACCCACAAGTGGCGCCTCGAGCCCGGCCGCATGCTGCTCGTCGACCTCGAGCGCGGCCGGATCGTCGGCGACGACGAGGCCAAGAGCGAGCTCGCCGGCTCCCGGCCGTTCGCGGAGTGGGTGGGCAAGTACCAGATTCCGCTCTCGGAGCTGCCTGAGACCCCTGAGGGATCGCTGCCCGAGTCGCCCGGACCCGAGGAGATCCTCTGCCTGCAGCAGGCGCACGGGTACACCTCCGAGACGCTCAAGTTCATCCTCGAGCCGATGGTCTCGGACGGCCAGGAGCCGGTCGGCTCGATGGGCGACGACTCCCCGCAGGCGGTCCTGTCCGACCGGCCGCGGGTGCTGACCGACTACTTCCGCCAGGAGTTCGCGCAGGTGACGAACCCCGCGATCGACCCGATCCGCGAGGACCTGGTGATGGGGACCAACACATACCTCGGCCGCCGGCCGAACCTGCTCGAGCCGAACACCGAGCCGGAGCACTCCATCCTGCGCCTCGACTCGCCCGTCCTCGACGAGGACGAGCTCCGGCGGGTCGTCGACGTCGAGAAGCTGTCCGGCGGCAGGATGCGCACGGTTACGCTCGACGTCACGCATCCGGTTTCAGATGACGACGACGCCCTCGAGAGGGCGATCGAGGGACTCTGCGACCGCGCCGAGGAGTGCGCGTCGAGCGGAGTGTCGGTGATCGTTATGTCCGACCGCACGACGTCCGCCGAGCGCGTCGCGATCCCCGCGGTGCTCGCGCTGTCCGCGGTCCACCACCGCCTGATCTACGCCGGCCTGCGCACCCGCGTCGGCCTGGTGTCGGACACAGCCCAGGCCCGCGAGGTGCACGACTTCGCTGTGCTGATCGGCTTCGGCGCCGAGGCGGTCTGCCCGTACCTCGCGTACTGGACCATCGGCCGCCTGCGCCTGCGCAACGGCGACAAGGAGCTCGGCGAGCGCATCGCGAGCTACCGCAAGGCGGTCAACAAGGGCCTGCTGAAGGTGATGTCCAAGATGGGCGTTTCCACCATCCAGTCCTTCTGCGGCGCGCAGCTCTTCGAGGCAGTCGGCCTCGGCGACGCGCTGATCGACCGCTACTTCTGCAGGGCGATCTCGCAGGTCCAGGGGATCGGCATACACGAGGTCGCAGCGGAGGCGCTCGAGATGCACTCCATGGCCTACGGAAAGGGAACGAGCAGGCGGCTCGACGACGGCGGGGAGTACGCCTGGCGCGAGCGGGGCGAGCGCCACCTGTGGACGCCGGACTCGGTCGCGAGCCTGCAGCACGCGGTGCGCGCGAACGACGCTGCGACCTACGACGAGTACTCGCGCCTGATCAACGAGCAGGCGGGCCGGCTGATGACGCTGCGGGGCATGCTCCGGCTCAAGGAGGCGGCCAAGCCGCTGCCGCTCGACGAGGTGGAGCCCGCCAAGGAGATCGTGCGGCGGTTCTCGACAGGGGCGATGTCGTTCGGCTCGATCTCGCGCGAGGCGCACACGACGCTCGCGATCGCGATGAACCGCATCGGCGGGAAGTCGAACACCGGCGAGGGCGGCGAGGAGTCCGACCGCTTCGTTCCGCTGGAGAACGGCGACTCGATGCGCTCGGCGATCAAGCAGGTCGCCTCGGGCCGCTTCGGCGTCACGGCCGAGTACCTCGCGAACTCGGACATGATGCAGATCAAGATCGCCCAGGGAGCCAAGCCCGGAGAGGGCGGCCAGCTTCCGGGCCACAAGGTCGACGTGAACATCGCGCGGGTGCGCCACTCGGTTCCCGGAGTCGGGCTGATCTCGCCGCCGCCGCACCACGACATCTACTCGATCGAGGACATCGCGCAGCTGATCCACGACCTCAAGAACGCCAACCCCGACGGCGACGTAAGCGTCAAGCTCGTCTCGCGCTACGGAGTCGGGACGGTCGCCGCCGGCGTCGCGAAGGCGAAGTCCGACCACATAACCATCGCCGGCCACGACGGCGGGACCGGCGCGAGCCCGCAGTCGTCGATCAAGCACGCCGGCACGCCGTGGGAGATCGGACTGTCGGAGACCCACCAGACCTTGCTGCTAAACGACCTGCGCGGACGGGTCTGCCTTCAGGTTGACGGCCAGGTCAAGACCGGACGCGACGTCGTCATCGGCGCGATGCTAGGCGCCGACGAGTTCGGCTTCGCCACCGCGCCGCTGGTCGCCGAGGGCTGCGTGATGATGCGCAAGTGCCACCTCAACACCTGCCCGGTCGGGATCGCCACGCAGGACCCGCGCCTGCGCGCGAAGTTCGCAGGCAAGCCCGAGCATGTCGTCAACTACTTCTTCTTCGTCGCAGAGGAGGCGAGAAAGCTCATGGCGAGCCTCGGGATCGCCAGGTTCGACGACCTGGTCGGGCGCGCGGACCTGCTCGAGTTCGTCGCGCCGGAGGGCCATCCCAAGGCGTCCAAGCTGGACCTGTCCGTCGCCCTCGAGCGGCCGGACGTCCCGGACAGCTTCGCGCGCTTCAACTGCCAGAGGCAGGACCACGGCCTCGAGCGCGCCCTCGACATGAGGCTGCTCGACAAGGCCCTGCCCGCGATCGAGGGCGGCGAGAGGGTCGTGATCGACACGGAGGTCACCAACGCCAACCGCACCGTCGGGACGATCATCTCGAGCAAGATAGCAAAGAGGCACGGCCACGCGGGCCTGCCCGACGACACGCTGACGGTCAACGCGACCGGGTCGGTCGGCCAGAGCTTCGGCTGCTTTTTGGCCAAGGGCGTGACGCTCAACCTCGTCGGCGACGCAAACGACTACTGCGGCAAGGGCCTGTCCGGCGGGATCGTCGCCCTGCGGCCCGCCGACGTCGGCCGCGAGGACGGCCGGAACATCATCACCGGCAACGTGAACCTCTACGGCGCGATCGGCGGCGAGGCGTACTTCCGCGGCGTCGCGGGCGAGCGATTCGCGGTGCGCAACTCCGGCGCGCACGCGGTCGTCGAGGGAGCGGGCGACCACTGCTGCGAGTACATGACGGGGGGAACCGTCATCGTCATCGGCCCCGTCGGGCGCAACTTCGCCGCGGGAATGTCGGGCGGGGTCGCGTACGTGCACGATCCCGACGGGACGTTCGAGGGCTTCTGCAACACCTCGATGGTCACGCTCGAGCGCCCGACCGGCGAGGTGACCGAGGTCTCGCACATGGGCGAGTCCGACCGCTCCATCCTCCGCAGGTTCCTCGAGGCGCATGCCGAGAGGACCGGCAGCCCGAAGGCCAGGGCGCTGCTCGACGACTTCGAGGGCACGCTCGCCGCGACTGTCAAGGTCATGCCGGACGAGTACCGCAGGGCGCTCGGCGAGCTCGCCCGGGCCGAGGAGCGCGACGTGGCGGTGGCCGGCTGATGGGCAAGGTAACTGGCTTTCTCGAGATCGAGCGCCGGCCCGACGAGGTCGAGCCCGTCGAGGGCAGGGTCGGCCACTACCGCGAGTTCGTCATCCTCCCGGCGGAGGGCGAGCTTGCCGGCCAGGGCGCGCGCTGCATGGACTGCGGGACGCCGTACTGCCTCGAGGGCTGCCCGGTGAGCAACGTCATACCCGACTGGAACGACCTGGTGTACGTCGGCGACTGGCGCGAGGCCTACGAGACGCTTTCGCAGACCAACAACTTCCCCGAGTTCACCGGCCGTATCTGCCCGGCGCCGTGCGAGGAGGCATGCACGCTCAACTTCAACGACGACCCGGTGACCATCAAGTCGATCGAGCTGTCGATCATCGAGCGCGCCTTCAGTGAGGGCTGGGTCGTCCCGAAGGCTCCGGCGGCGAAGACCGGCAAGTCGGTCGCGGTCGTCGGCTCGGGCCCGGCGGGGATGGCCTGCTCGCAGCAGCTCGCCCGCGCGGGGCACGACGTCGTCCTCTACGAGAAGAACGACAGGATCGGAGGCCTGCTCCGCTACGGGATACCCGACTTCAAGATGGAGAAGAAGTGGATCGACAGGCGGATGGAGCAGATGGCCGCCGAGGGCGTGCGCTTCGAGACCTCGGTCAACGTCGGCAACGGAACCCCGGCCGAGGACCTCCTCAGGGATCACGACGCGGTGGCGCTGTGCTGCGGGTGCGAGCACCCGCGCGACCTCGAGGTCCCGGGCCGCGAGCTCGACGGAGTCCACTACGCGATGGACTTCCTGCCCCTGCAGAACAAGCGGGTCGCGGGCGACGAGGGCGTCCCGGGCCTGACCGCCGCCGGCAAGGACGTGATCGTCATCGGCGGCGGCGACACGGGGTCGGACTGCATCGGGACCTCCAACCGCCACGGCGCAAAGTCGGTGACCCAGTTCGAGCTGCTGCCCCAGCCGCCCGAGCACGAGGACAAGATGCTCACGTGGCCGAACTGGCCGATCAAGCTGCGCACGTCGTCCTCGCACAGGGAGGGCTGCGAGCGCGACTGGAGCATCTCGACAACGCGGCTCGAGGGCGAGGGCGGCAAGGTCAAGGCCCTCTACGCCCGGCGCGTCAAGTGGGAGAGGGGGGACGGCGGACGGATGGCCATGGAGCCCTTCGGCGACGAGATGCGCTTTCCCGCCGACCTGGTGCTGCTCGCGATGGGGTACGTCCACCCCCGCCACGACGGCCCGGTTGCCGAGCTCGGCGTCGAGCTCGACGGGCGCGGCAACGTCAAGGCGGACTACGACCGCTTCGCGACGTCCCGCGAAGGGGTGTTCGCCGCAGGCGACATGCGCCGCGGCCAGTCGCTGGTCGTCTGGGCGATCCGCGAGGGCAGGCGGTGCGCGCGGGCGGTCGACGAGAGCCTGTCCGGAAGGAGCCTGCTGCCGCTGTAGGCCGCCGCGCCGCGCCGAGGCAAGGGAACCCGCAGCCTGCAAGCTGATGCGCTTCGGCGACCACCGCCCGATCTCGGGCCAGCTGGTTGACATGATCTCGATGGAGATACTCGACGGGACGCTCGCTCCCGGGGCGCGGGTCCCGTCCGCCGAGGAGATCGCCATGGCGACGGGGACCAACCCGAGGACCGTGGAGATCGCGCTCGCCGAGCTCGAGGGGCAGGGCGCGGTCCGCGGCGACGGCAGGGGCGGCAGGACTGTGACCGACGGCGCGCTGGAGATCGTCCGCGGGGAGGCGCGCCGGCGCTTCGTCGAGAACGAGCTCCCGTCGCTCGCGCGGCGGCTGCGGCTGTACGGGATCGATCCCGGGAGCCTCGACTGGGACGGCCCCGGTGGCGGCTGACGCGATGCCCGCCGGGCAGGGCGCCGGCGAAACGGTCATAAGCTGCGAGGAGGTGCGCCACCGCTACGGCAGGGGGGCCGAGAGCGTCGAGGCGCTTGCGGGAATCAGCTTGGAGGTCTCGGCCGGCTCGGTTGTGGCGCTGATAGGCCCCAACGGCGCAGGCAAGTCGACCCTCCTGAACATCCTCCTCGGCCTGCACCCGCCCACCTCGGGCAGGGTGACGGTGATGGGCCACACCCCCTGGCAGCAGCGCCGGGAGCTCACCGCGGTCGCGACGTTCGTGAGCGACGTCGCCTCGCTGCCGAAGTGGATCAGGGTAAGGGAGCTCGCGGGCGCGATGGAGGCGATCCACCCGCGCTTCCGCGCGGGCTACTTCCGCGAGCTCATCGAGCGCGGCGGCATCGACGCGCGGCGCGAGTGCGGGACGTTCTCCAAGGGGCAGCTCGCCTACGTCCACCTGTCGCTCGCGCTTGCGGTGGACGCGAGCCTGCTGATACTCGACGAGCCGACCCTGGGGCTTGACGTGTCCGCGAGAAGGCACTTCAACGACCGCCTGCTCGCCGACTACTGCGAGGGCGGGCGCAGCCTCGTGGTCACCACCCACTATCCCGACGAGCTGATCGGTATCGTCACCCACGCGGTGTTCATCTCGAGCGGCAGGCTGGTTCTGTCCGACACCTCCGAGGCGCTCGCCGAGCGCTTCAAGGTCGTCAACGTCCCGAACTCCGGTCGGGAGCGCGCAGCCTCGCTCGGCCCGCTGTACGAGCAGCCCGTACTCGGCGGGGTGCGGATGCTGTTCGACACCGGCGGCGGGCCCTCCGAAGGCGACCTCAGGGAAATCGGCGACGACATAAGCGGCGCGACGCTGTCGGACATCTACCTCTCGCAGGTCGGCTTCGACCCCGCGGCCGCCTTCAAGTGAGCGCCGCGGCCCCGGCATCCGCCGCGAGCCCGCTGCGCCGGCTTGTCGCGGCGCAGCGCGTTACCCTTGGCGCCTCGCGGACCGTCGTGACCCTGCCGATCTACGTCGCTCTGTCCGCGGCGCTGCTGCTGCCGGTCGGCTACGTCCTCGTGCAGCTCGTTCCCGCGCGCGGAAGCTCGTCGTTCTTCGAGACCTTCCTCGGCTCGATGCTCGTCGCGCCGCGCGGCGTACCCCAGCAGGTCGTCTCGTACTTCTACTTCTACCTGTACCTGATGAGCTACCTGTCGATTGCGTCGGTGGTCGGCTACGAGGAGCGCCGCGACCGCAGCATCATGTTCTGGAAGTCCCTGCCGGTGTCCGACGCGACCTGGGTGTTCGTCCAGGTCGCGACGCTGTTCGTCGGCTACGCGATCGGCCTTGCGGCCCTGCTCGCGATCAACACGGTGATCACGGCGTGGGAGTCGATGTTCTTCATCGGCCTGCGCTACTCCGACAGCGGCTATGTCGCCTACCTCGGCGAGGTCCTCGCCCAGCAGGCGACGTTCGCGGGCCGGACGCTGTTCCTGCTCTACCTCGGGATGCCGTTCGGCGTCTCGCTGCTGTGGTTCGCAGCGTTCTGCCGGCGCAACCCGAGCGGCTACTGGCTCGCGACGTTCGTCTCTGCGTACATGCTCGCCTTCATGGTCAGGTTCATCGGCTTCGACTTCGCCGACTTCCTGCTGTGGTACCCGGAGACCTTCGGCAGCTACGCGCTCGGCGTCCTCCGGCACGGGAGGATGCCCGCGGCGGGGGCCGAGCTCGCCGGGATGGTCGCGGCGGCGGCGGCGGCATCGGCCGCGTTCGGGTTCCTCGCCTGGCGCTCCAGGCGCAGGGCGATGCCGGTGTCATGAGGCTGAGCCCGAAAAGGCTCATGTGGGCCGTGGCCGCGGCGGTCGCGGTCATCGGCCTGCCTGCGGCCTACATGGCGGGTGCGACAATCGCCGAGCGCGAGCACGAGAGGCAGCGCGACGGGATCTTCCGGATCGGGATCGACGAGGTCACCCCGTTCAACGAGGTGCACATCAGCGGCGACATCGACGCGACGGTCGCCTGCGGGGTCGAGGCGCGCCTCGAGATCGGCGAGCACCCGGACGAGGCGTTCATCCGCCAGCGGCACGAGGGCCGGCTGTTCGTGTTCGCGCGCAGGCTCACGACCGCGGAGCGGTTCCAGGTGGTGATCACCGCCCAGCGGCGCCTCATCCACATCGTGATGCGCGGCGGCGCGCGGCTGGCCGTCCCTGAGTGCGCGGTCGGGGATTCCCAGGTGACCGTGGACATCGAGGGCAACTCCGAGATCGGGCTTTCCGGCAGCACCGGCGACCTCAACTACTACGGCGCGTCCGGCAGCAGGCTCGTCGAGGGCCCCGAGGGCTGGCTCCTTGCGGAGATGGCCTTCGTCGACATAGTGTTCGGCGCGCGCGCCGACCTGTGCGGGGCCGAAGAGGTGACCGGCTCGGCCGCGGCCGGGGGCTCGGTCAGGGTCCGGGAGGGCATCCCCGTGATCGGGCTTTCAGCGGGCGAGATCGACCGCGACTGCCCGGCGCTCGACGAGGAGGGGGAACCCGGTCCCGTGGCCGGAGCGGCCGCGATCCCGGAGGGCGCCTAGCGCTCGATCACGATCTCCTCGCCTTCGAGGTCGTGCTCCTGCAGGTTCGCCGACTCGCCGACCCAGTCCGCAACCCAGAACTCCGACTCGCCGCCGAGCGCGATCAGCGGGTGGTGCCAGACGTTGCGCCTGATGTTGACCCCCTGGCCCGGGCTTGTGACGAACGCCCGCACCGACCCCGGCTCGGGCGCGTCCGTTCCGCCTGCGACGACGACGCAGAACTCGCCCGCGCCGCGCGGCATGAACGCCTGCGAGCCGAGCGGGTGCCGCTCGAAGCGCACCAGGCGGTACGGCAGCTCGCAGGGCCTGGCTGAGAACAGGCTCAGGGACGCCTGGCCGCTCCCGACGCAGTCGACCCGCGACAGGTCGTGGTGGCGGACGCAGCTGCCGTTGTTGATCAGGCGCTCCTCTCCGCCGCCTCGCTCGAGCACCTCCCCGTAGCCGGCGAACGCCTCGCTCTCCAGCGCCTCGAGCTTGAGCCTCACGGCCTGGCCGTTCCGATCACGCGCAGGCGGCTGATCCCGCCGTCGGGGCGGATGTTCAGCCGCAGGTGGGTGACGGGGTCGCCCTCATCGACCTCGAACTCGTGCGCGCGGTCGGGCCCGAGCTTCTTCTCGGGCAGCAGCTGCTCCCACCCCTCCGATGCAGCGGCGATCTCCTCGCCTGAAGCATCCGCATCGGCGCAGCCGGCCTGGACGTCGCAGCTGTCCGGGTAGTTGCCCTTGAAGAACGACGTGTCGACGGTCACCCGCCGCGGGACGCCGCGGCACCCGAGCTCGACGACCGCCCAGTCGTGGCCCGGCTCGCGCCGCCGCGCGGTCTCCCAGCCGTCGCCCATGTTCAGCCCGTCGCCGGGCAGGAGCATGTTCCCGGCGGCCCCGAAGTGGGCGTCGGACCACGCGACCGCCCGGGCGCCGTTGAGGATCGACGCCAGGTCGGCCTCCTCGCCGTCCTTGAGGGCGTGGACGAACAGCCCGTGGATGCGCAGCCTCGCGACGCCGCCGTCCGGGTAGATCCGCAGGCGGAAGGAGTCCCAGGGGCCCTCGCCCGCCGGCCTGCACCAGTTGTCTGCGTCGGCTGCCAGCTCCAGGCTGTCGACGGCCTCCGTCCAGCCGCCGCCGGCGGACGAAAGCATGCAGTCGAGCGACGCGCTCACGGGCTGGTTGCCGTTGAAGTGCCGCGTCGAGACGTTGACCGACTTGACGAGCGCGGGCGAGCCCAGCTGGAGCTCGAGCCAGTCGTGGTCGGGCTCGGCGGCGCGCCGCCTGCGCGTCTCCCAGCCGTCCATCCACTTGCCGTGGTCGTCGTACCTGCCCTCGGCGAACACAGGCTCGGTTGCGCCGATTATCCGCCCGGCCGCGGCAAAGAACTCGTCGCTGCAGCCGGTGACGGCGGACCCGAGCCGCTCGAGGGCCAGGTTCGGATAGGGCGAGTCGTCCGTCACATCCCGTATTTTCCCTGTAAAATCAATCCCCGCCCGCACTCGGACCCATGCCTGCGGGTGAAAAGTATACCCGTGTCCCGGGTTGCCGCATGGGGGGCGGGGCACCCGACCATGCCCAAGAGACTGCTGTTCGTCACCGGCACCCGCGCCGACTTCGGCAAGCTGGAGCCGCTTGCGGTCGCGTGCGCGGACGCGGGCCACGACGTGGGCTTCTTCGCAACCGGCATGCACGTCATCGAGAAGTACGGCATGACCGTCAACGAGGTCGCGCGGGTCCCGAACACGTTCTGCCACAACTACAACAACGTCGCCGAGGGCCAGTCGTACGACTACATCCTAAGCAGGACGGTCATCGGCTTCGGCGACTACGTGTGCGGACGGAACTCGCCCGACCTGATCGTCGTCCACGGCGACAGGGTGGAGGCCTTCGCGGCCGCGTTCGCGGGGTCGACGAGCTGCTTCCTCGTCGCCCACGTCGAGGGCGGCGAGGTCTCGGGGACCACCGACGAGATGTTCCGCCACTGCATAACGAAGCTCTCCCACCACCACTTCGTCAGCTCGGAGAAGGCGGCCAGGAGGGTGATGGCGCTCGGCGAGCCGGAGGACTCGATCTACGCGGTCGGCTCGCCGGAGCTCGACCGCCACGCCAGGCCGAGCGGCGTGACCCTCGACGAGGTGCGCGAGCGCTACGAGATCCCTTTCGACGACTACGGGATCTGCATCTTCCACCCGGTGACCACCGAGCTCCACTACATCGAGCACCAGCTCGACGGGCTGTTCGGCGCGCTCGAGGACTCCGGCAGGAGCTTCGTCGTGATCATGCCGAACAACGACCCGGGGTCGAGGTACGTCTTCAGGCGGATCGAGCAGCTCCCGCCGGAGCGGTTCCGCTGCCTGCCGTCGATGCGCTTCGCGCACTTCTCGGAGCTGCTCAAGAACTCCGCGCTCATCGTCGGGAACTCGTCGGTCGGGGTCCGCGAGGCGCCGTTCCTCGGCGTGCCGTCCCTGGACGTCGGGACAAGGCAGCACCAGCGCGCGTCCGGGCCGTCGATCCACCCGTGCCTGCCGATGGACGAGGAGGCGATCTCCTCTTTGCTCGACGGGCAGTGGGGCAAGCGGTACGAGCGCCAGAAGGAGTTCGGCGACGGCAAGGCGGCCGAGCGCTTCGTCAAGGTCCTCGAGGACCCGGGGTTCTGGAGGCGCAGCGTGCAGAAGGCCTTCATCGACGTTGACTGAGGGCGCCTCGACGGGCGCCGCGCTGCGCGGGTACTGCGCGCTCGGGGCGCTTGCCGCGCCGCTTGCGCCTTTTGTCCTGCGCGCGCGGCTCGCGCGCGGCAGGGAGGACCCGGACAGGTGGCGCGAGAAGCTCGCGCGCACCGAAGCCGCCCGCCCGGAGGGCAGGCTCGCCTGGCTCCACGGGGTGGGTATCGGCGAGGTGATGGCCCTGCGCGGGCTCGTCGGAGCGATGGCGGATCTCGACGGCGACCTTTCGTTCCTTGTCACCTCGATGTCAAGGACCTCGCTCGCTCCGCTTTCGCGCAACATGCCGCCGCGCACCGTCCACCAGTTCCTGCCGCTGGACGCGCCGCAGTTCGTCTCGAGGTTCCTCGATCGCTGGCGGCCGGACCTCGCGGTGTGGTCCGACCAGGAGATCTGGCCGTGCTTCGTGCGCACGGCGCACGGCCGCGGCATCCCGCAGGCGTGGGTGTCGGCAAGGGTGACCGAGGATTCGTACGAAAGGAGGAGCAGGGCAAAGGGCCTGCATGCGGACGTGCTGTCGCGCCTGTCGCTCGTCGTTCCCTCGAGCGACGCGAGCGCCCGGCGCCTGGGCAGGCTCGGCGCCGCCGGGCCGCTGGAGACATGCGGGCCGATGAAGGCGGCAAGCCCGCCTCTTGCGGACGTTACTGAAGTCAGGGAGGGTTTCCGGGCCGCGGCCGGAAACAGGCTCGTCTGGCTTGCCGCGTCCACCCACGAGGCGGACGAGCCGGTTGCGCTCGACGCTCATGCCGAAGTAATGAAGGCCGACGGCAGGGTGCTTCTTGTCGTCGTCCCGCGCGACCCGAAGCGGGGCCGGTCTGTGCTGGACGAATGCGAAAGAAGGGGGCTGGCGGCTTCGCTGCGCAGCGAGTCCATGCCCAGGGAAGCGGACGCGGTGTTCGTCGCAGACAGCTTCGGCGAGATGGGCGCCTGGATGAGGGAGGCGAAGGTTACGCTCGTCGGCGGGACCTTCGGCGAGACGGGCGGGCACAACCCGTGGGAGCCCGCGCTGCTCGGAAGCGCAGTGGCCTACGGGCCGAACGTTTCCAACTTCACGCAGGACTTCGCCGCGTTCGACAGGGCAGGCGCGGCTGTGAGGGTGTCGGGCGCAGCTGAGCTTGCCGCGGCGGTAACCGATCCCGCGCTTGGCAGCATGCGGAAGGAGGCGGGCGAGCTGGCCAGGAGGGTTGCGGCGGACACAACCCGCGTGGCCGAGCGCCTCGTCGGGATGGTCCGGGCCTGATGGGCAAGGTCGCGTTCGACGGCAGCCGCATGCGCGTCGCGCTTGCTGCGTACTCCGCGCTGACGTTCGTCGGCCTGCCGTTCGTGCTGTGCTACCTGCACTGGCGCGGCCGCCGCGACAGGCTGTATGCGCAACACGTCGGCGAGCGGCTCGGGCGCGTTCAGGCGGACATGGAAGGGTGCGTGTGGGTGCATGCGGCCTCGCTCGGCGAGGTCCGCTCGGCGGCCCCCCTGATCGACCTGCTCCTCGGCCAGTCAGAGAGGATCGTAGTCACAGTGCACACCCCGGCGGGCAGGAGGGAGGCGCAGCGCCTGTACGGAAAGGAGATCGAGGAGGGAAGACTGTGCGTTGTCTACGCGCCCCTGGAGCTCAAGTCGGCGTGGCGCGGGTTCTTCAGGGCGTTCAGGCCGCGGTGCGGGCTGGTGATGGAGATCGAGATGTGGCCGCTGATGATCGCCTGCGCCCGCGCCCGCGGCGTGCCGCTGTTCATGTGCAACGCGCAGTACCCGACGAGCAGCCTCGCGCGCGACCGGAAAAGGTTTCCGCTGCGCACCGGGCTCGTCTCGGGATTCGCCGGCGTGTTCGCGAAGTCGGAGGGGCAGGCGGAGCGCTTCCGGAGCCTCGGCGCAAGGCAGGTCGCGGTGACCGGGGAGATGCGCTTCGACCAGGAGGTCCCGAAGCCCCAGC
>CAZDYI010000118.1:0-27200 GCA_964509765.1 uncultured Gammaproteobacteria bacterium | reverse complement strand
CATGACGCTCGGAACCGCCCTGATCGCCACAGGGTGCCTGCAGGTGTACCAGCGGCTGGTGATCAACGCCGGCGCCGAGATCCCGGCCTTCCTGGCCTGGCTGGGAACGGGGCGCACGCTGTCCATGCCCAACGGCCTGTTTCTGTTCGTGCCGTTCGCGCTGTTTGTCTTCTGGCTGATGCGGCTTACCGGCTTCGGCAGGCTGCTGTTCGCGCTCGGCTCCAACGAGAAGGCGGCCAAGCTTTCGGGGGTCAAGTCCTGGCATGTGTATCTTGCGCTGTACGCGCTGTCCGGGTTGATCGCGGCTGTGGCGGGCCTGCTCTATCTCGGCATGATCCGGCAAACCTCGCTGAGCCTCGCAAACCCGCTGCTGCTGCCGTCGGTGGCGGCCGCGGTCATCGGAGGAACCTCGATCTTCGGCGGGCGCGGGAGTTTCGCGGGCGCCATCGTTGGTGCGCTGATCATCAGGGTGCTCGAAACTATGTTGACGCTGATGCAGATGCCGGAAGGCGCCAGGATAGTCTTGTTCGGCATGATCATTCTTGCGGTGACTGCCGTTTATGTCAGGATAACGGGAAACAGATAGACGGGGAAATTAGCGGCTCTGAATGCAACGACCAGCCTAGTGCGCTTGAACCAGAGGCACGGAGGTCCCTGTTTCGCCGTACGGGGATATTGCAGATTGTCCACTGAATACAGCTGCACTCTCCCAAAAACTGACCCGCCAAGTGTGCTTGCATCAGAGGCATGGCAGGCCGTGTCGATCAACATGCTAACACTTTCTGGAACAGGCGGAGAGAGAGGGATTCGAACCCCCGCGGGAATGCACCCAAACTGTTTTCGAGACAGCCGCATTAGACCACTCTGCCATCTCTCCGCTGACCTGGGGTGACCGATGGGACTTGAACCCACGACCTTCCGCTTCACAAGCGACAGTTCTGCCACTGAACTACGGTCACCGCGTTTTCGGCTGGGGCTGAGGGACCGGATGCTCAGCTGCCAGCCCGGGCTTGCAGGCCGGGAAGGAATCGAACCTCCGTAAGCGGGTTTGGAAGCCGCTGTTCTGCCACTGAACTACCAGCCCATTGTTCCGGGGGAAGGGATCGAACCTCCATATGCAGATTCAAAGCCTGCTGTCCTGCCGATTAGACGACCCCGGATTGGAAGGGCTTGCGGGGATCGAACCCGCGTTACCAGCGTGAAAGGCTGGTGTCCTGGCCAACTAGACGAAAGCCCCGGTATTGGAGCGGCCGCCGAGAGTCGAACTCGGTTCCCGAGCTTGGAAGGCTCACGCTTCGCCGGCAAAGCTTCAGCCGCTTGATGTGGAGCGGGCGGGGAGACTCGAACTCCCGCATCCGGAATGGCACTCCGGCACACTGCCAGCTGTGCTACGCCCGCATGGTGGTAGCAGAAGGAATTGAACCTTCGACCTCGAGGTTATCAACCCCGTGCTCTGCCGAACTGAGCTACGCTACCTGGCAGGGACGGCAGGAATCGAACCCGCACGCGCGGGGTAGAAGCCCGCTGCTCTTTCCGTTGAGCTACGCCCCTGGGATGGCGGAGAAGGAAGGATTCGAACCTCCGGGGCTGTTCGCCCGCTTCTTTAGCAAAGAAGTGCAATAGGCCGCTCTGCCACTTCTCCCTGGCAGGGACGGAGGGATTCGAACCCACTGCCTCCGGCTCCGCAAGCCGGCGCTCTGTCCGAATGAGCTACGCCCCTGTGGTTGGTAGGGGATGAGGGAATCGAACCCCCGACCCGCTGGGTGTAAACCAGCCGCTCTGCCAAACTGAGCTACTCCCCTTTGGTGGCGGGCCCTGAGGGATTCGAACCCCCTGCCTCTTGGTTCGAAGCCAAGCACTCTGTCCAAATGAGCTAAAGGCCCGCAGTTGGAGACGGAAGCCGGTAACGCTCCGGCCTGACCGGGGCTGCAACCCGGCGCATACCTTCTCTGCCATTCCGTCGATTGGCTGTGGCGGGAGGGGTCGAACCTCCGACTTGGCGATTAACAGTCGCCCGTTCTGCCAACTGAACTACGCCACAGTGATTGGCGCTAGCGGAAGGAATCGAACCTTCGGCACCTCGGTCTTCAGCCGAGTGCTCTACCTGCTGAGCTACGCTAGCCTTGGTGCAAGAGGTGGGGATCGAACCCACGACCCGGCGCTTAAAAGGCGCATGCTGCTACCGACTGAGCTACCCTTGCGATTTGGGGCCGCGCCACGGAATCGAACCGTGTCCTGGAGCTTACAAGGCAACTGCTCCGCCATCTGAGCTAGCGCGGCATGCGGTAGTGGGGGCGGGGCTTGAACCCGCGACACGCGGAATATGAGTCCGCTGCTCTGCCGACTGAGCTACCCCACGGCGATGGAGGCCAAGGTGGGACTCGAACCCACACGCCCGAAGGCAACGGTTTCTGAGACCGCATTGTCTACCAGTTTCATCACTTGGCCCTGGCGGAGAGAGAGGGATTCGAACCCCCGGACGTTCCCGTCATCAGGCTTCCAACCCAACGCATTAAGCCGCTCTGCCATCTCTCCGTAACTGGCGGAAGGACTAGGATTCGAACCTAGGCGTGCTAGCGCACCAACGGGGTTCAAGCCCGCCGCATTAGACCTCTCTGCCATCCTTCCGTTCTCCGGGGCGGCCGGCTGCGCGACGGCCGCGAAAAAAAAAATGCAACGGGAGGGGAGTAGGCGTCCCCTTCCGCCAGGTGAATGCGGCGGTGGCCTACCACGCCGCTCCTTGGGGATAGTGTGCGTCAACCCTGCCGGGCATTTCGAGAGGCAATCCCTGCGCGATTTGTTGGTCGGGATGGAAGGAATCGAACCTCCACCGCATGGTCCCAAACCACGCGCGCTTCCGTTACGCTACACCCCGACGAATTCGGTTGGCGGTGGGGAATCTCGGTGTGTCCCCGGGCGTCCGTCCGGACGCCCCCTGCTCTCTCGGCTAGCCGCCGGCAGGATTGTTTGTGGTGGAAGCGGAGAGAATCGAACTCTCGACATCCGCAGTGCAAACGCGGTGCTCTTCCGTCTGAGCTACGCCCCCACAATCCAACGTTGTTTCCCCGTTTTGTTTTAGAACTGGCGGAACAGGCGGGACTCGAACCCGCGATCTCCTGCGTGACAGGCAGGCGTCCTGGCCTGCTGGACCACTGCTCCGTTGTGTCAGTATATGCTTCCATTCATGTCGCATGCAAGCATGCTGGGCTGCCGAACATAATTTTGTTGTTTTTTTTTCAACACCTTGAGAACGTGCTCAATGCACAAATCCCTGGCAACATCGATCTGCTGTGACCGGACTGCAGGAATTATTGCGGAACAAACCTAGCTCTCGGCCTTCCTGTCCTGCCAAACATCCCTGTCGTGCCAATCTTCGGGAAAACCCATTCGCTTAGTGTCAAGATCAGGATGTTCATCGAACAGTTTCTTCAGCCTCATGGCCCAGCTGTTTCCAGACCGAAAAGGTCTGGACAACACTTGCAGGACCACAGATTGGACGTAGAATTTTTTGTATGGTTCAAGTTCGGCTTTGTAGTCTTTGAACATGGCCGGAGTGATTGAGAAATCGCGATCCCAGATTCTGACGAAATGGGCACAACAGTTCCTAAGAAAGCACAAGGTATGAATCCAAGAACCCACAGCGAACTCATGCAGATCCAACTGATTCGCGATTTGTATTCTGTGCCTTCTGTTCAAGCTCAGATAAAGTTTAGACATCAAACCGAAACTAATCGATTCGCATATCATCCAGAATGGCGGCATGGATGGTGAACTGTATTTGTTGAAGTAGTGCCACAGGTCCAAGTGAATTTTATGTGGGTCTCGTCTTTGATTGAAATTGATTTGTCTTTTGATGGTCCGGATGACGAATTTATACTTCTCGTCATTGTTATAGTGCGAACTCTCCAAGTACCAGTGTGGCCCGTAAGCAGGGCACATTGCCTCGGTTATGATGCCTCTAAAGCCGACCTCAATCATTTCTATGAATTCCAGGACTGACAAACGCAATTTCATGTCGAAGGAATATACATTCAGCACCTGCTCAATGGTCGTCCCTTCACGGAAGTATTGATGCCTGTCTGTTCCGTCGCCGCGAAGGAATGCGAGCATATATCCCGCAGACGGTAGTAGCCAACAAAGTTGAGCTCTTTCATTAAATTGTCCTCATCGCCAATGATCAGGCCACGATCCTTTAAATCAATGACCAGCTCTTCAAGCGTCTTCGCCTTTTTGCTGTACTCGCGACTTGTTTCGGACATTTAAAAAATGTGACCCGCCGGGTGCGCTTGATTCAGAGGCGTGGCGGGCCTCGTTTCCTTGGTTGCTTGGGTTTAATTATAGCACTTCTTCAAGAGAAAAACACCACTGATTCCAAAGTGACCGGTTTCGTATAGGTGACCCGCCGGGTGCGCTTGATTCAGAGGCGTGGCGGGCCGTGATGGAAACATGCTACCACGGATTCGGAACTTGTCTGCCTCCTTGGCTGTGCTACTTCGTGATGCTGTTGTATTTTTTCACGAACCTCGCCGCGTCCGCGCCGACCTCCTCCGCCGTCTTGCCCGGCCTGTAGAGAGCCGAGCCCAAGCCCACGCCGTAGGCCCCGGCGTCGAAGTAGTCCTTCATGTTGTCGAGCGACACCCCGCCCGTGACGATGAACCTAGTGTGTTCGCCACTGCGCCTCGGCGGGACAACCGCACGCAGGGCGCGGACCGCCGCCGGATTTATCACCTCGCCGGGAAAGAGCTTGGCCATGTCGGCCCCCGCCCGGAACGCCTCGATGACCTCGGTCGGGGTCATGCAGCCCGGGACCGAGACCATGTCGAGCTCCTTCGTGCGCTTGACCACCCGCGCGTCCAGGTTGGGCGAGACGATCAGCGAGCCGCCCGCCTTCCTGATCTCGTCGACCTCCTTGGGATCGAGCACCGTTCCGGCTCCGACGTACACGCCCGGGTCCATTCTTCCGCTGAGCGCCTTGATCGACTTGAGCGGGTCCGGCGAGTTGAGGGTGACCTCCATCACACGTATGCCGGCGCCGACCAGGGCCTCGCCGACCGGCAGCGCCTCATCGGGCCTGATGCCGCGCAGGATCGCCACCAGCGGCGGGCTGAAGTCGGGGAGCGGTCCTTGAAGCATGGGCTCGGGGCGGTGATGTTACCGCACTGCCGCCCGCGGGCCGGAAAGGCGGCGGCTCGGTCAGCCCTTGACCGCGCCGAGGGTGAGACCCTTGACGATGTGCCGCTGGGCGAAGAACGACAGCAGGAACATCGGCGCGAGCGCGACCATCGAGGCCGCCGCCATCGCCCCCCAGTCGATCGAGGCGTAGCCACGGAAGGACGTCACCCCGACTGTCACTGTCTGGGCCTTCGAGAAGGTCAGCCCGAGCGCGATCGCAAGCTCGTTCCAGACCCAGATCGCGTTGAGGACCCCGGTCGCGGCAAGGCCCGGCAGCGACGACGGAACGTAGATCCGCATCAGTATCCGCCAGTGACCTGCGCCCTCGAGCGTCGCGGCCTCGTCGAGCGCGCGCGGGATCTCGGCAAAGAAGCTCCGCAGCATCCAGATCGAGAACGGGACGACGTGGGACTGGTAGACCAGCGCCAGGCCGAGGTGGGTGTCGTACAGGCCGAGGTGCTGGTACATGCCGTACATCGGGATGATGAACAAGAACTCGGGCAGCATGTACGCGAGCAGCAGCCAGACCGCCAGCCCCCGCGCGCCGCGCGGGTTCAGCCGGCACAGCGCGTACGCCGCGGGCACGCTGATGGCCATCGACAGCGCTACGCTCACGAGAGTCACGATCGCCGAGTTCAGGAACGACGAGCGGTAGGTCTCGTTCTCCCACAGCTTGGCGTAGTTCTCCCAGACGGGCTCGAACAGCCACAGCGGCGGCGATGCGAAGGCGTCGGCCTCGCTCTTGAGCGAGATCGTCAGCACCCAGTAGATCGGGAACAGCGTCGCGAGCAGCGCTCCGGCGACGAACGCGCAGGACCAGGCCCGGCCCGGCGCCGGCAGGCGGGCGGCCATGCCCCCGGTCACCTGTCGGCCTCCGGCTGCAGCCGGACGTAGACGAAGCACAGCGCCAGGATCGAAACCGAGAACAGGACCATGATCGTCATCGACTTGCCGATCTGCAGGTAGCCGTACGAGGTGCGGTACGCCAGGGTCTGCATCACCTCGGTCGACAGGTTCGGCCCGCCGCCCGTCGTCCCGAACACTATGTCGAACACCTTTAGCGTGTCGATCGAGCGGAAGACGACGACGGTCAGCAGCAGCGGCAGCAGCAGCGGGAACTTGATCCGCCAGAAGATCTGGAAGTCGCTCGCGCCCTCTACCTGGGCGGCCTCGAGCGGCCCGCGCGGCAGGTTCTGCAGGCCTGCGAGCATGATGATGAAGACAAAGGCGGTCTGCCACCAGACGTCGACCGCAACCACGCTCGCCATGGCTGTGTCAGGCGAGCCGTAGAACGCCGAGGGCCCGAGCCCGAAAAGCGAGATCAGGTGGTTGATGATCCCCAGGAACGGGTCGAACATCACCTTGGACATGAGCGCGACGATGATCCCCGAGACCATCAGCGGCGTCATCAGCAGCGCCCGGACGACGTTGCCCTTGATCGGCAGGCGGTCGACCTGCGTTGCAAGGTAGAGCCCGAGCGCGACCTCGACCGCGCAGGCGCAGACCGCGAACACCAGCGTGTTGCGCGCGACGGTCCAGAACTCGCGGTCGCCGAGCAGCTCGGCGTAGTTGGCCAGCCCGACGAAGTCGAACCTCTTGCCCCAGTTGTAGTCGTGGAGCGACAGGACGACCGCCGAGAGCGCCGGCAGCAGGCTGGCGAACGCCAGCGCCGCCACGCACGGCAGGAGGAAGAGCGCAGGGCGGTCGGCCAGCCCCGCTGCGCGCACCGTGCGGCCCCGGACGGAGGAGCCGGGGCCGCCAGCCAGAAGGTCAGTTGCCCGCTATGCGCCTGAAGTCGGCCTGGGCCGCGGCCGCGGCCGAGTCAGGCGACTCGCCGCCGTGGATCGCCTGGATCGCGTCGACCAGGGTCAGGGCGAGCTCCGAGAAGCCCTCGCGGAAGACCACCGAGGTCTTGGAGGTCTTGGTCGCCTCGCCGACCACCTTGGCGTACTCGGGGTTGAGCGAGCCGGTGTACTCGGGGTTGGTCTGGCTGGAGTTGCGGACCGCGCCCCAGTGCAGCTTGCCGATCTTGGGCTCGCTTTGCTTGTTGGTCATGTACTGGATGAAGTACCAGCCGGCCTCCGGGTTGTCCGAGTTCGCCGGGACGCCGAAGCCCCATCCCCAGTGCGCCGTGTACGATTTGCCGCCGGCCCTCTGCGGGGGGATCAGGCGGTAGCCGATCTTGCCGGAGATCGGCGAGGAGGGGTCCTCGAGGCCGGGCGCGAACAAGCTCGCGTCGATGAAGAACGCGGCGCGCTGCTGCTTGAAGACCTGCTCGGCGTCGGGCCAGTCGATCGACAGGATGTTGATCGGGCCGGACTTCATCAGCGAGGCGTAGTCCGCCAGGCCGCGCACGATCTTCGGGTCGTCGATCCTCGGGCTGGACCACGAGCCGTCGAACCAGATCCCGTAGGGGGCCTTGACGTCGGACGGGTTGCCCCAGGCGTTGAAAACGACGCCCGAGATCGTGTCGATCAGGGTGTCGGAGCGGATGCCGCGCATCACCGAGCCCGCGACGCTGCCGCCGCTGTCGGCCTTGATCTTCTCGGCCGCCTTGAGCAGCTCGGGCATGGTCTCCGGGACCTTGCCGCCGAGGTACTGGTTGACCATGTCCTTGTTGTAGAGCAGGATGTAGACCTCGAAGGATGCCGGTATCCCGTAGTACTGGGAGTCCGCCGTTCCGCCCGGGTAGCGGGTGGTGTCGAGGAAGCCCGAGGGGAAGTCCCTGATGTCGTAGTCCGGCGAGGTCATGTCCGCGTCGTCGATGTACGGCGACAGCGGCTTGATCAGGCCCGCGCTGTACTGGGTGAAGGCGGTCGAGTCCATCGGCAGGAAGTAGACGTCGGTCTCGCCGGAGCTGCCGCGCAGGGCGACCTCCATCCTGTCGAAGTAGAGGTCCTCGGCCATAGTCTGCAGGTTGACCTCGATGCCGGTGTCGCGCTCGAACTGGTCGACCAGGGTCCTCAGCCCGTCCGTGACGGGGTGCTCCGGCAGCATGACCGTGACCTCCTGCCCGGAGAACCTCTTCCAGTCGAAGTCCGCCAGGACCGCGGCGGACAGCGATGCCGCGGCCGTGGCCGCGAGCGCAATTGCAATGCCTTTTCTCATTCCAAACCCTCCAGATTGAAACCGCCCCGTGTGTCGCCCCTGTCGGGCGGCGGGCGGGTGAATCTTACCACAGGGGCGGGAGGATTGGGCGATTGGTTAGTCAATCGCCCAATCCGGGGGGCATTTCGCCGCCTGTTGCTAGAATCCCCATCGATGAGGCAGGCAACCGAGCGCGCGGCGCCCGGGGACACATACGGGAGGCTGGTCGAGACGATCCGGTCCGGGCAGTACGCCCCGGGCGACAAGCTGCCGAACGAACGCGAGATCGCCAGGCGCTTCCTCGTCGGCCGCGGCGTAGTGCGCAGCGCCCTGCTGCGCATGCAGGCCGAGGGACTGGTCGAGCGCAAGGTGGGCTCGGGCACGTTCCTTTCCGCCGACGCCTCGTCGCTGTTCGAGATGCGCGACGCGGGCGTGAGCCTCACCCGGGGGTTCTCGCACTCCTTCTACGACATGGTCGAGGCGCGGCTGCACTTCGAGCCCGAGGTTGCGTCGACCGCCGCGGCGATGGACGACGCGGCCGGCGTCGCCGCCCTCGAGCGCAGGCTGCGCAAGGTGGGGGCGGACGGCGACTGGCTCGCCTTCAAGGAGGCGATCTACGCCTTCCACCGCGGGATCTACGTGATCGCGAGCAACCGCTTTTTGCTGTCGGTGTTCGACAGCATCCACCGGGCCCGCAGGGCCGCCAACTACGACGGCCGCAACCTCAACGCGAAGGTCGCGCGGATCATCCGCAACCAGGCGACCGAGGACCTGCGCCCGATCTGCTCGGCGATCGCCGACGGCGACGGCGCCGGGGCGGCGGACAGGACGCGGGGCTACCTGCTGCGCATCCTCGCCGGCAGGTGAGCCGGGCGGACGGGGCCGCGGCCGAAACGGCCGAGGCCAGGCTCCTTGAGCTGGGCATAGAGCTCCCTCCCCTGCCTGCGCCGGTGGGCAACTTCTCCTACTCCCGGACCGAGGGCGGGCTCGCCTACCTGTCCGGCCAGGGGCCGCTGCTCGAGGACGGTACCATGGCCACCGGCAAGGTCGGGCTGGACGTCGACGCAGACCAGGCCCGGGAGCACGCCCGCAGGACCGGCCTCGTGCTGCTAGCGGCGATGCGCGCCGAGTTCGGCTCCCTCGACCGGGTCCGGTCCGTGGTGAAGCTGCTCGGGATGGTCAACGCGGTACCGGAGTTCACCGACCACCCGAAGGTCATCGACGGCTGCTCGGACCTGCTCGTCGAGGTGTTCGGCACCGAGCGCGGCTCCCACGCGAGGTCCGCGGTCGGGGTCGGTTCGCTGCCGAACGGCATAACGGTCGAGATCGAGGCGGTCGTCTCCCTAGCCGAGTAGCCCATGGCGGGCATACGCCTTGCCGGACTGCGGAAGAGCTACGGCGAAACGGAGGTCCTGCGCGGCATCGACCTCGAGATCGCCGACGGGGAGTTCATGGTCTTCGTCGGCCCGTCGGGCTGCGCGAAGTCGACCACGCTGCGCCTGATCACGGGCCTCGAGAGCCCGACCTCAGGCGAGGTCTGGATCGGCGACACGATGGTAAACGGGCTGCGGCCGAAAGACCGCAACCTTGCGATGGTCTTCCAGTCCTACGCCCTGTTCCCGAACATGACCGTGCGACAGAACCTGTCGTTCGGCATGCAGGTCCGCCGCGAGGACGCCTCGCGTATCGGCCCCGAGGTCGAGCGCATCGCGGCGCTGCTCGACCTCAGCGACCGGCTCGACCACAAGCCAGGGGCGCTGTCCGGCGGCCAGGCGCAGCGTGTCGCGCTCGGCAGGGCGATCATCCGCCACCCGCAGGCGTTCCTGTTCGACGAGCCGCTTTCCAACCTCGACGCCGAGCTGCGGCTGCAGATGCGCGCCGAGATCCACTCGCTGCAGCGCCAGCTCGGGGTGACCACCGTGTACGTCACCCACGACCAGGTCGAGGCGATGACGCTCGGCGACCGCATCGCGGTGATGCGCGAGGGGAAAATCATGCAGGTCGGCCCGCCGATGAAGCTGTACTCCGACCCTACCAACCTGTTCGTCGCGACCTTCCTCGGCAGCCCGTCGATCAACCTGTTCGCCGCCGACGGCGGCGACGGGCTGCCGGCGGTCGAAGGGGCCAACGGAAAGGCGACCGCCGGCCTGCGCCCGGAGAAGGTCCGCATCGGCGGCGGCGGCGAGGTTTCGCTCAGGGGAACCGTGGTGCGCAGCGAACGGCTCGGCCACGAGACGCTCGTCTGGGTGCGTCCGGAGGGAAGCGGATCGGCAACGCTTGCCGCCCGGACCGAGTCGGCCGAGGACGACCGCTTCGACGACGGCAAGGAGGTTGACGTTTCCTACTCGGCTGCGGACGTGCTGCTGTTCGGAGCGGACGGCGAGAGGGTCAGGGCATGACTGCGGACAAGGAAGCCGGCAGCGCTGCCTGGCCCGGCGGGCCGGTCCCTGCAGGCGTCCTCAACGCAGCCGGGACGATGACCTCGCTCGGCGCGAGCAGGGTCCGGGCCGAAGCGGCCGCGGCGGCGGACGCGATCTCCCGGCGGTTCGTCGACATCGGCGAGCTGCAGGCGCGCGCGTCCGAGGCGATAGCCGAGTGCACCGGCGCCGAGGCCGGCTTCGTCACCTCCTGCAGCGCGGCCGGCGTGGCGCTGGGCGTCGCGGCGAGCATGACCGGTGACGACCTGAGCCTCATCGAGCGCCTGCCGGACGCGGCGGGCATGAGAAGCCGCGTCGCGATGCATGCCGGGCACGCGGTCAACTACGGCGCGCCGATCGAGCAGGCCGTCCGCCTCGCCGGCGCGGAGCCCGTCATGTTCGGGTCGTCGACCGAGGCGCACCTCTACCAGCTCGAGTCGCTCCTCGACGGGACGGAGGGATTCGCCGCGGGGCTGTACGTCGTCTCCCACCACTGCCCGCGGGAGGGCATGGTCCCGCTCGGTGACTTCGTCGCGGCGTTCGCCGCGCGCTCCCTGCCGGTCGTCGTCGACCTCGCGAGCGAGCAGGACCTGCGCGTGTCGGAGCGCCTCGGCGCAGACTACACCGTGTACAGCAGCCACAAGTTCCTCAGCGGGCCCACTGCGGGCATCGTCGCCGGCAAGAGAGACATCGTCCGGGCCGCGCACCTGCAGAGCCGCGGCATCGGCAGGACGATGAAGGTCGGCAAGGAGGGGATCGCAGGCGCGGTCGCGGCGCTGCGCGCGTGGGTCGCGTCGCGCGGGGACGGGACCGGGGAGGCGCGGCAGGCGGAGGTCCTGGCGCTGTGGCAGGACGCACTCGGCGGGTCGCCCGGAATCGGGGTCCGCACGCTGCCGGACTGGACCGGCAACCCGGTCGACCGGCTGGAGCTGACCGTCAGGCCGGAAGAGGCCGGTCTCTACGCATGGGAGCTTGCCGACAGGCTGCGGCGCGGCGAGCCGCGGGTCTTCGTCCGCGAGCAGTTCGTCGAGAGCGGCGTGCTGGTGCTCGACCCGTGCTGCCTCGAGGACGGCGAGGAGCGCCAGGTCTCCGACCGGATCCTCGGCGTGCTCGAGAAGGCGGCCGCCGACGGCGACGGCCGCGCGATGCCGTTCGGCGAGTACAAGCGCGCCGAGGCCGAGGGCGCGCTGCGCTGGCCGGACTGACCGTGACTCAGGAGAAGGACACAATGGACGAAAGCAGGCACAGGACCAACTTCACGACCGTTTTCGGGAGGAACCTCGTCGGCGAGCTGCGCGACTTCGTGCGGCCGCCCTTTCTGGTGGTCACCATGGAGGACCTCTGGCCGATGTTCGGGCATCACTTCGAGGGCGCCGACTGCAGGAAGCTCATCGTAAGGTCGATGGAGGTCGAGGACCTCGACCGCGCAGTCGCCGAGAACGGCGACGTCGCCGCGGTGGTCGGCATCGGCGGCGGCCAGGCGCTGGACGCGGCGAAGTGGTTCGCGTGGAAGCTCGGCATCCAGCTGTTCCAGGTCCCGACCGCCCTGAGCATGAACGCCTTCTTCGGCCAGCGCGCCGGCGTGCGCGTCGGCAGGAAGGTGCTCTACCGCGGCTGGGCGGTCCCGCAGGCCGTCTACTTCGACTACGACATCCTCCGGGGCGCGCCCAAGGAGATGAACCACTCGGGGATCGGCGACATCCTCTGCTTCCACACCGGCGTCCTGGACTGGCGCTACGCCGACAGGATGGGCAAGTGCGAGGCCAAGTGGCCCTACGACGAGGAGCTCGCGGCGATGTCGCTGCGCCGCGTGGACGACCTGATCGGCAACCTCGAGGAGGTCCGCGACCTGACCGACAAGGGCTTCATGACGCTGGTGCGCGGATTGGAGTGGGGGACCTCGTACCACACCTCCGGCTGGAACCCGCGCCACATCGAGGGGATCGACCACTTCGTCTTCTACTCCCTCGAGAAGCTCACGGGCGTGAAGTTCCTGCACGGCCCGCCGGTGTGCCTGGGCATCGTCGTCGGCTCCCTGCTCCACGAGTCGCGCGCAGAGGAGATGCTCAGCGCCATGGTCACGGTCGGGCTGGACATCCGGCCCGGGTCGATGGGCATCACCTGGGAGCACGTCGAGGAGGCGCTCGTGAACCTGCGGACGTTCGTCCGCGAGAGCGGGCTCTGGTACGGCATCGCGCACGACGCCGAGATCAAGCCGGAGTTCGTTCGGGACCTGCGCGAGATGGTCGAGGACGCCTACGGATCCGCCGGGGCCGGCGGCAAGGCCGCGTAGGGGGCGGTCTCCGCGCCCCCAGGCGATACAATCAGGGGACCATGGCAGGAAGCACACCGAGGAAGGGACGCCTGCGGGCGATCTCGCTCACGGGCGGCAAGGACACCGCCGCCCCCAAGCAGTCCGACGGCCCGAGCGAGGTCGCGCTCCGCAAGGGGGTCGTCGACGCCTGCCGGAAGATGAACGAGATCGGCATCAACCAGGGCACCTCGGGCAACGTCAGCGCCCGCCACAAGGACGGCATCCTGATCTCGCCTTCGGCGATGCCCTATGACAAGATGGCTCCGAAGGACATCGTGTTCGTCAACGGCAAGGGCCAGTTCGAGAAGGGCAAGCTGCCGTCGGTCGAGTGGCACTTCCACCTCGAGATCACCAAGTCCCGCCCTGACGTCGGCGCGGTCGTGCACACACACTCGCAGTTCGCTACCATCGTGTCGATCTGCCGCGAGTCGATCCCGTCGCTCCACTACATCATGGCCGCAGCCGGCGGCCCCGACATCCGCTGCGCGACGTACGCGACCTACGGGACCAAGGAGCTCGCGAAGAAGGCCGTGACCGCGATCAAGGGCCGCAACGCATGCCTGCTCGCCAACCACGGGGTGATCGCGGTGGGCACGAGCCTCGAGCGCGCGCTGTGGCTCGCCAACGAGGTCGAGGTGATGGCCAAGCAGTACGTGTTCACGCAGCTGCTCCACAAGGGCCACGTGCTCGGCAAGGCCGAGATCAAGCGCGTGATGGACAAGATCAAGGAGTACGGGTCCAGGAGCTGACCCCGGGCCGGGTCCGAGTGGCCGCAGCCGAACCTCCCCTCGCCGTCGACCTCGACGGCACCCTGCATGACGGCGACCTCGCGTCGGCCTGCGCGGCCGCGCTGCTCAGGCGCAGGCCGTGGGCGGCCCTGCCCTTCCTGCTCCGCTCCCTGCGCGGCAGGCTCGCGCTCAAGGAGTGGCTCGCCGAGAGGGCCGAGCCGGACATGGCGCGCCTTCGCTGGATCGACGAGGTGGTCTCGTTCGTCCGCGAGGAGTCCGAGCGCGGCAGGCGGACGGTCCTCGCGACCGCGGCGGTCGCGCCGATTGCGGAGAAGGCCGCAGGCTACCTCGAGGCCGAGCGCGGCCTGAGGTTCGACGAGGTGCTGTCATCGACGGCAGGGGTCAACCTGCTCGGCGGCGCCAAGGCAGACGCCATCGCCCGGGCCGCGGGCGGCGACGGGGCCTTCGACTACGTCGGCGACTCGCCCAAGCAGGACCCGGCGGTCTTCGCCCGCGCGCGGGTCAGCCACTTCGTCAACCCGACGGAGGGGATGATCAGGGCGCACGCGGGGCCGGACAGCCGGGTGTTCCGCACGGGCGGCGGCAGGGGCCGCGGGATCGGGCGCCGCCTGCTCGACATCGCGCAGGCGAGGAACTGAGGGGCCGGGCGCGGCCCGCGCAGTGAAGGCGGGTCAGCCGGGCAGGTCGAGGTTGGCCGAGGCGATGTACTGGTGGAAGCTCTCGCACCAGATCGTGACCGCCTTCGCGTTCTCCATGTCCTCTGAGGAAACCTTGTAGACCTGCGAGCCCTGGAAGCTCTTGACCTTGGTGATCCGCTTGCGGTCGCCGTCCTCCCGGAAGTCGTTCTCGTCGTCGATGAAGTCGTCGGTGTTTATGTACAGCCAGAAGTTCGGCCCGGGCCCGACCTCGAAGTTCGACTGGAACTCGACCAGGTAGTCCCCCGAGCCGTCCTGGTAGATGACGACGTCGCCCCTGCCCCAGTGCGCGGGGTCGTGCCCCGCGACGTTCTGGCGGAACTCGGCCTCGTCGACCATCACCACGCCGATCTCGTCCTCGACGGTCTCGTTGACCATGGGCGGAGGGAACAGGAACGGAAAGGCGATGAGCATGAGCGCCGCCCCTCCGACCACGCCGGCGATTCCGCCGAGCAAAAACCCCGTAATGAACTTCATCTGCTAGCCCCTTGCCCCCCGGCCCTTGCGCGCCTTTGGGACATCAGGTGTCAATTGTATTTCTTTCCGCCGCCGGGCTGGGCGATTCCGGGCGCCGCCGGGCCCGGGGCCTGCGGAAAGCGCGCGCGGACACGCTATAATAGGCGGCTCCGCACAAATGGGCAAGACGCAGTTTCCGGACAGGGCCGAGCGGCAGTGGCTGCTCGTCGACGCCACCGGCAAGAGCCTCGGCCGGCTTGCGAGCCAGGTCGCCAAAGTCCTGCGCGGCAAGCACAAGGCCTGCTACTCGCCGCACACCGACACCGGCGACTTCGTGATCGTCGTCAACGCATCCAAGGTGCTGCTGACCGGCAACAAGGAGCGCGGCAAGGTCTACCACCGCCACACCGGCTACCCCGGCGGGATCCGCTCGGTCACGGCGGGCGAGATGCGCGAGAGGCACCCCGAGCGCCTCATCGAGAAGGCCGTGCGCGGGATGCTCCCCAAGGGGCCGCTCGGCAACAGGATCTACACCAAGCTGAAGGTCTACGCGGGCGCCGAGCACGTGCACGAGGCGCAGGTGCCGCGGCCCTTCGACGAGACCGTCCAGGCGTCCTGACCATGGCCGAGGAGAAGGCGGAGCAGAAGCCGAGGAGGCAGAAGGTCCGGCACCCCGGCTACGACGGCTACGCCACCGGCCGGCGCAAGTCCTCGGTCGCCCGCGTGTTCATGCGCAAGGGCAAGGGCAGCATCACCGTCAATGGCAAGGACCTTGACGACTACTTCCGCCGCGAGACCTCGCGGATGGTGGCCCGCCAGGCGCTTGCCGTCGCCGACAAGGGCAAGGAGCTGGACTTCACCATCACCGTCAAGGGCGGCGGCGAGTCCGGCCAGGCCGGGGCGGTCCGCCACGGCATAGCGAGGGCGCTCGTCGGCGCTGACCCGGACCTCAAGCCGGTGCTGCGCTCGGCGACCCCGGACCTGATCAGGCGCGACGCGCGCCAGGTCGAGCGCAAGAAGGTCGCCCTGCGCGGGGCGCGCCGCGCGCCGCAGTACTCCAAGCGCTAGGCGAAAATACACACTTCCCGGCCGGCGCTCGCGCGGGCGGCCGGCGGCGGAAGCTGCTGTCACCATGAGCGAAACCGAAGGAAACGGCCTGGCCGCCTGCGTGATCGGCGCGGGCGGGTACGTCGGCGGCGAGCTGCTGCGGATCCTCTCGGGTCACCCCGCGGTCTCGCGGGTCGTCGCGGTATCCGAAAGCAGGGCCGGGGCGCCGGTCGCGGACGCCCACCCGTTCCTGCGGGGCAGGCTCGACCAACAGTTCGCAGGCAAGCCCTGCGCGCCGGGCGAGTGCGGGGCCGTGTTCTACGCCACCCCTCCGCGCGTGGCGATGGAGACGGCCGGCGCGCACCTGGATGCCGGGGCGACGGTCGTTGACTGCTCGCCGGACTTCAGGATCAGGGACCTCGGGACCTGGGAGGAGCACTACGGAGCCGGGCACGCCGCTCCCGGGCTGGTCGGGAAGGCGGCCTACGGGCTGGTGGAGCTGCGGCGCGACGAGCTCAAGGGCGCCAAGCTGATAGCTGCGCCCGGCTGCTACGCGACGCTGCTGCAGCTTGCGATCGCGCCGGTCGCAAGGGCCGCGGCCGCGGCGGGCGCGGACAGCCTGGCCGTCGTCGCAGACTGCGCGTCGGGAACGTCGGGCGCCGGCCGGCGCGCCGACAGGGCCGACCTGCTCATGGCCGAGGCCGGCGGAAACTTCAGCGCCTACTCGCTCGGCGGCGCCCACAGGCACATGCCTGAGGTGCTTGCCGGCGTCAGGGAGAGCTCAGGGATCGAGCCTGCTGTCAGGTTCGTCCCCCACCTGCTGCCGCTGCCGCGCGGGATGTTCGCGACGGTTCACTTCCTCGGCGAGGAAGCGGCCGGGCTCGACCTCGGCGCGGTCCTCGACGATGCGTACGCAGGCGAGCCCTTCATCGACGTCCTCGGGGAGGCGGCCTCGCCGCAGGTGTCCGCGGTGTGCGGGACCAACCGCTGCCAGCTTGGACGGGCGGCGGGCATGCCGACCGTGCTCGGGGCCCTCGACAACCTCGGCAAGGGCGCGGCCGGCCAGGCCGTTCAGGCCTGGAACGTCGCCTCCGGCCTCGACGAGGGCGCCGGCCTCGGCGGATGAGCGTCAATGAGCTGGTCGCAAGCGGCCGCATGTGGCTCGTCCACATGTTCGAGGTCACCCTCGGCACCCGCATGCGCCAGCTCGGGACCCTGCTCGCGGCGATGATGGTTGCGTTCGTGTGGGTCAACCTCGGCGACGACCCGGAGGTCAGCACAGAGGAGCAGGCCGAGATGCAGCGCGCGATCAACCTCGCGCACTTCTTCGAGGCGGAGAACCGCACGCTCAAGATCGAGTACGAGAACGAGCGGCGCCTGAGGGAGGTCTCGGACCGGACGATCACGGCGCTGTCCGAGCTGATCCGCGAGCAGGACGAGGAGATCCTCAACCAGGAGCAGCAGCTCGCCTTCTACCGCCAGCTGCTCGAGGAGCGCGGCAACCCCGAGGACGAGATCAGGATACGCACCTTCGAGATCGTCCCGGACTTCCGCGAGAACCACTACCAGCTGCTCGCGGTCCTCGTCCGCGGCGGAGCCGGCGAGTCCTTCAGCGGCATGCTCGACCTCGCCCTTTCGCTGCGCGACTCCGGCGGCGCCGAGTTCGAGCACCGGCCGGTCTTCGACCTCGGGGCGCTCGACACCGAGTTCCTGTACTACCTCGAGTTCCAGGCGGGCTTCTCCATCCCGCCGGGCACCGAGATCCTCAACGGGCAGCTCGCGCTGTTCCGCGAGGACGGCGAGCTGATGGTCTCGCGGATACTCGCCGACGAGGTCCCGTAGGGGCCGGTCACTTAAAATGTACCCCCAAGCGGATTGAGATGAGACTAAGCACCATCCTCCTGACGATCTTGGTCATCGGCGCCGGGGTCCTTGTCATCGGCGCGATGAGGCAGTTCGCGGCCGAGCCGCCCGCGGCCGAGAAGCGCGAGCCGGAGGTCACAGTCGCGGTGCAGGACGTCGCGATCGCCTCGCACCGTCCGCGCATCTCGGTGATCGGCATGGTCGAGGCCAAGGACGAGGC
The DNA here is from genome assembly GCA_964509765.1 of uncultured Gammaproteobacteria bacterium. Lineage (GTDB taxonomy): Bacteria > Pseudomonadota > Gammaproteobacteria > Tethybacterales > Tethybacteraceae > CAZDYI01. Next base: position 9,180 of record CAZDYI010000118.1, on the reverse strand, counting down.
CCTGCTGACGAGCCCGCTCGACACCGAGGTGCTCGAGGTCTTCGCCGAGGAGGGCGACGCGGTCGAAAGCGGCACGCGCCTCGTCGCGCTCGACACCCGCGAGACGAACTTCCAGCTCGAGGCGCAGCTCGCCGGGATCGACGACATCAACGCCCAGCTCGAGGCGCTCCAGCTCGACCTCGGGACCGAGCGCCGGCGCACCGGCGAGATCGCCAACCTCAAGTCGCTCGCCGCCGACGAGCTGCGGCGCAACCTCACGCTGCTCGAGCGCGGCGTCGTCGCCCAGGCCGCGGTCGACCAGGCCAGGGCAGCGGTAAGCGCCCGCGACCTCGAGCTGCTCGCGCAGCGCCAGAAGATCGACGCGCTGCAGACGAGCCGCAAGCGCCTGCAGGCCTCGCTGCGCGGCGCCGAGGCGCAGGTCGGCCAGCTGCGGCTGGTCCTCGAGCGCGCGCGGATCGAGGCGCCGTTTAGCGGGATCGTCAAGACGATGAACCCGTCGCAGGGGACTAGGGTCGCGCGCGGCTCGCCGCTCGTTCAGCTTTACGACCCCGAGACCCTGCGCATCCGCGCGGCGATACCCAACGAGCACTCGGCGGCCGCGACGGGCGGCCGGATAAGCGGCGAGATCGCTACCGCCGCAGGGACGGTGCCGGCGCCGATGGTGAGCGTCTCGCCCGAGGCCAAGCCCGGCCGCGGCAGCGTCGACGCGCTGTTCGAGCTCCCCGGCGGCAGGTGGCTGCTCGGGACCGCCATCGAGATCGACCTGGTCCTGCCCGCCGAGTCGGGCACGCTTGCGGTCCCCTTCGACGCGCTGTACTCCGGCTCGCGGGTCTACGTCGTCGGCGACGAGAGCCGCGCGGTCGCGGTCGACTGCGAGGGCGCCGGCCAGACGGTCATCGACGGCCGGACGCTCGCCCTGCTCCGCTGCCCGGGCCTCGCCGGCGGAGAGCGGATCGTGGTCAACCGCGTGCCGAACCTGGTCTCGGGCACCAAGCTCAAGGCGGGGCCCGCCTGAATGTGGGGGCGATAGGCAGCCTCATCACCGCCCTGACCCGGCACCGGGTCTCGGCGAACGTGCTGATGTTCGTGTTCATCCTGGCCGGGTGCTGGGCGCTCACGCAGATCAGCGTCCGCTTCTTCCCGACGTTCGACACCAACGTCGTGAGCGTGAGCGTCGGCTTTCCCGGCAACGACCCATCCGAGGTCGAGGAGTCGATAGTCATCCCGCTCGAGAACGCCCTGCGGGGCGTCAAGGGCCTCAAGGAGATGACCTCGTACGCGCGCGACGGCTCGGGCAGGGTCGTCCTCGAGTTCCCGGACGGCACCGACATGGAGGACGCGCTGCGCGACGTCAAGGCCGAGGTCGACCGAGTCGCGCTGCCGGGTGATGCCGACGCGCCGCAGACCTCCCTGCACGCCCGCACCGAGGAGGTCGCGGCGATGACCGTCGCGACGGACAACCGCTCCGAGCTGCGCGACCTCGCGAGGCGCCTCGAGGGCAGCTTCAACGCGAGCGGGATCGCCAGGATCGAGGCGCGGGGAATCCCGGAGGAGGAGATCAGGGTCCACGTCGACGAGCGCAGCCTGCTCGAGCACGGCCTGACGGTCGAGCAGGTCGGCAGCGCGATCCGCGCCCAGAACCACGACGCCTCGGTCGGGAGCGTGCGCGGCCTCGGCAACGCCCGCAAGGTCCGCGCCGAGGCGAAGTCGGACGACTTCGCCGACCTCTACAGGATCCCGGTCGCGACGGGCCCCGGCGGCGACACGGCCTACCTGCGCGACATCGCCTGGATCGAGCGCGCAGTCGCCGACGACCAGGTCGAGATCCGCTACAACGGCCGGCCTGCGGTGCGCTTCCAGATCGTCAACGCCGGCGGCAGCAGCCTGATCGAGACCGCCGACCGCGTCTACGCCTGGCTCGGCGAGGCCCGCGGCACGCTCCCGCCGACGGTCGACCTCGTCATGCACGACGAGGACTGGCGGGCGGTCGACTCGCGCCTGACCCTGCTTCTGGAGAACGGCGTCGGCGGGATGCTGATCGTCGTCACCCTGCTGTACGTGTTTCTGTCGAGCCAGGTAGCGCTGTGGGTCGCGGCGGGCATCCCGGTCGCGATGCTCGGCACGCTGTTCGTCTTCCACCTCTCCGGCGGGACGATCAACATGATCAGCATGTTTGCGCTGATCATGGCGGTCGGGATAATCGTCGACGACGCGATCGTCGTCGGCGAGAACGCCCAGTACCGCCGCGGCCGCGGCGAGCCGCCGATGCGGGCGGTGGTCTCCGCGGCGAAGACGATGTTCCCGCCGGTGTTCGCCTCGTCGTTCACGACGATCGCCTCGTTCCTGCCGCTGTTCCTCGTCGGCGGCGCGATCGGCTCGATCATCTTCGACATCCCGTGGATCATCATCTGCATCCTGATCGCGGCGCTCGTCGAGTGCTTCTGCATCCTGCCGGGCCACCTCTACCGCTCGTTCTCGAGGCGCGCGCTCTCGAGTCCCGGCCGCTTCCGCGAGGGCCTCGACCGCGGCTTTGCCGCCTTCCGCGAGCGCGCCTTCCGCCCGGCGGTGACGTTCGCGGTGCGCCACGGCACGGCGACGATCGCCGCGTGCCTGGTCCTGCTCGCAGTGAGCGTGACCCTGCTTTCCAACGGCATCGTCGGCTACCGCTTCTTCCCCGGCGCCGAGCGCAGCAAGCTCGTCGGGACGGTCGAGTTCAACGTCGGCACGCCGCGCGAGCGGATGGTCGAGTACGTAAACCACATGGTCGCAGTGCTCGGGACGGTGGCCAAGGAGGAAGGCGGCGGCAGGGAGCTCGTCGCGCACGTCTCGGCGATGTACGGCGCCGGCGGGCGCAACTCGTCGGACGCCGACTACCGGGCGCAGGTCGAGGTCGAGCTCGTCGACCCCGACGACCGCGACATCACCACGCAGCAGCTCGCCGGCAAGTGGCGCCGCAAGCTCGGTTCCCCGCCGCCGGGCGTCGAGACCCTGACGATGCGCGGCCAGCGCGGCGGCCCGCCGGGCCAGGAGATCGAGGTGCGGCTGTCCGACGGCGGGATCGAGGAGCTCAAGCGGGCCTCGATCGAGATCCAGGACGCGCTGTCGGCGATCCCCGGGGTGAGCTCGGTCACCGACGACACGCCGTTCGGCGAGGACCAGGTCATCTTCGAGCTCACGCCGCTCGGCAAGAGCCTCAGCCTCGACGTCGACACGGTCTCGCGCCAGCTGCGCCACGCCCTGCGCGGCTACCGGGTCCAGTCCTTCACCCAGGGCGTCGACGAGGTGGACCTCGTCGTGCTCCGCGACGACGGCGGGCGCGACCTGCTCGAGGGAACCTACATCCGCATACCCGGCGGCGAGTTCGCGCGCCTCGGCGACCTGGTCGAGCTGCGCCAGGGGCGCGGCTTCGAGGTGATCCTGCGCCGCCAGGGCAGCGCAGCGATCAACGTCTCGGCCGACCTCGACGACGACGCGGGCGTGTCGGCGGGCGACGTGATCGCTTCGCTGAGCGAGTCGACGGTCCCCGCGCTGCGCGACTCGCTCGGGATCTCGGTCAGCTTCGAGGGCAGGCAGTCCTCGCAGCGCGAGACGATCCGCGACATGCAGCTCGGGCTCGCGCTCGCGCTGCTTTTGATCTTCATCATCCTGACCTGGGTGTTCAACTCCTGGTCGCTGCCGCTCGTGGTGATGGTGACCATGCCGCTCGGGGTGGTCGGGACGGTGTTCGGCCACTGGATCATGGGGCTGACCATGTCGATCCTGTCGTTCTTCGGGATGTTCACGCTGATGGGGATCATCGTCAACAACTCGATCGTCCTCGTCCGCTGCTTCCAGGACCTCGGGGCAAGCGTCGAAGACGCCGAGGAGTACGACCGGGCAGTGGTCGAGGCGTCCTGCCTGCGCCTGCGGGCGGTGCTCTTGACATCGATGACGACGATCGGCGGGCTCACCCCGCTGATGTTCGAGACCTCGCTGCAGGCGCAGTTCCTGATCCCGATGGGTGCGAGCATCGTCTTCGGCCTTGCGTTCGCGACCGTCCTGATCCTGCTGTTCACCCCGGCGTGCCTGTCGGTCCACGGCTCGGCGACGCGCCTCGCGCGCAGGCTTTCCGGCAAGGCGGGCGGCCTCGCGGCCCGCCCGCGCGCGGCGGCCTGAGGCGGCTGGCGATGAACGCGATCGGCGCCCTGATCACCGCGCTCGCCCGCCACCGGGTGAGCGCGGACGTGATCATGATCATCTTCATCCTCTGCGGCCTGTGGGGGATCTCTAACCTGACGGTGCGGTTCTTCCCGCCGTTCGAGACGAACACGATCTCGACCTCGGTGGTGCTGCCGGGCGCGACCTCGTCGGAGGTCGAGGAGACGGTGATCGTCCCGCTCGAGAACGCGCTGCGCAACGTCCCCGACTTCGACAGCATCTACTCATACTCGCGCGAGAACGTCGGCATCGTCGTCCTCGAGTTCCCGGACTCGGTCGACCTCGACAAGGCGGTCGAGGACGCCAAGGCGGAGATCGAGCGGGTGAACCTGCCGTCGGGCGCGGAGTCGCCCCGCACCGGGATCGCCGAGTTCACCATCCAGATGGCGCGGCTGTCGGTCGTCGGCACGCACCCCGGCGAGCTCCGCGACGTGGTCCGGCGCCTCGAGAACGGCATCAACTCGCTCGGCATCGGCAAGGTCTCGGTCATCGGCCTGCCCGAGGAGGAGATCCAGGTCCTCGTCGAGCAGGAGCGCCTGATCGAGCTCGGGATGAGCATCGCCCAGGTCGGGCGCGCGATCGGCGCGCAGAACAACAACTCGTCGGTCGGGAGCCTGTCGGGCCTCGGCAACGAGCGCAAGATCCGCGCCGACTCGAAGACCTCCGAGCTCATGCAGATCCGGGACCTGCCCGTCACCGCCTCCCGAGACGGCGACATCATCTTCCTGCGCGACATCGCCGGCCTGCAGCGGGTCGTCAAGGACGACCAGGTCACGCTGCTCTACAACGGCAGGCCCGCGGCGACCCTGCTAGTGAACGGGACCGACGACGGCAACATCATCAGCGAGGCCGAGGTCCTGTACTCCTGGGTGGACGAGCAGCGCGAAGGCCTGCCGAGCACGGTCGAGATCGTCGCCCACGACGAGGAGTGGCGCAACGTCCAGTCGCGGCTGAGCCTGCTCACGAAGAACGGCGCGGCCGGGATGGTGCTCGTGATCCTGATCCTGTACCTGTTCCTCTCGCGCCAGGTCGCGCTGTGGGTCGCGGCCGGCATCCCGGTTGCGATGATGGGCACCCTGTTCGTCTTCTACCTCCAGGGGGGGACGATCAACATGATCAGCATGTTCGCGCTGATCATGGCGGTCGGGATAATCGTCGACGACGCGATCGTCGTCGGAGAGAACGCGCAGCACAGGCTCAACCAGGGCGACCCGCCGATGCGGGCGGTTATCTCTGCGGCCAAGAACATGTTCCCGCCGGTCTTCGCGTCCGCCTTCACGACGATCGCGGCCTTCCTGCCGCTGTTTTTGATCACCGGCCCGATCGGCGCGATCATCTTCGACATCCCGATGATCGTCGTCTGCCTGCTGATCGCAGCGCTCATCGAGTGCTTCCTGGTCCTGCCGGGCCACCTGTACCGGGCTTTCGCCAGGCGCGCGATGGCGGCGCCCGGCGCCGTGCGCCGCAGGCTCGACGGCGGCTTCGACTGGTTCCGCGAGCGGGTCTTCCGCAGGGTAGCCCGGTTCGCGGTCCGCCACGCGACCGCGACGATCGCCGCCTGCTTCATGATGATGGCGGTCTCGGTGGGGCTGCTCGCGAACGGCTTCGTCGTGTTCCGCTTCTTCCCCGGCGCCGAGGGCAACAAGATGTTCGGCTTCGTGACGTTCGCGAGCGGGACGCCGCGCTCGACGGTCGACGGCTACGTCGAGACGATGCTCGAGGCCCTGCGCGAGTCCGACCGCGAGCTCTCGCCGGAGCGCTCGCTGCTCTCGCACGTGAGCGTCTTCGGCGCGACCGGCGCGCCGGCGTTCGACGGCCCGCCCGAGCCCAACACCGACAACCGCGCGCAGATCATGGTCGAGCTCGTCGACGCCGAGACCCGCTCGATCACCGTCAGCGACTTCCTCGAGGTGTGGGAGGGCCGGCTAGAGACGGTCCCGGGGATCGACCAGCTCGTGGTGATCGGCGAGTCCGGCGGCCCGCCGGGCAAGGACATCGAGATCAGGCTGACCGCGGGCGACGTCGCCGACATCAAGCCGTCGGCCAAGAGGGTCAAGGACGCGATGGCAACCGTCCCGGGCCTGACCGCGATCGCGGACGACACGCCGTTCGGCAAGGAGGAGGCGATCTTCGAGCTCACGCCGCTCGGGCGCAGCCTGAACGTGGACGTCCAGAACGTCGCCCGGCAGATGCACGACGCCCTCGACGGCTTCGAGGTGCAGAGCTTCACCGAGGGGGTCGACGAGGTCGACCTCGTCGTGAAGATGGACGGCTACCAGTCGACCAACGTGTTCTCGGCGATGTACATCCAGGTGCCGGGCGGCGAGTACGTCCCGCTGCGCGACATCGTCACCTGGCGCACCGCGCAGGGCTTCGAGACGATCCTCCACCAGTTCGGCCAGCCGGCGATCGTGGTCTCGGCCAACCTGGACCAGGACTCGACGACCACGGTCGGGGCCGTGCTCGACACCCTCGAGGCCGCCGTGCTCGACGAGCTCGCCTCCGAGGGGGTCTCGTACTCCTACGAGGGCAAGAACGCCGACGAGCAGCAGACCGCCAGGGAGATGATGGTCGGACTGGTGCTCGCGCTGCTATTGATCTACATCATCCTCACTTGGGTGTTCAACTCCTGGTCGCTGCCGCTGGTGATCATGCTGACGATGCCGCTCGGGGTGATCGGCGCGATCTTCGGCCACTGGTTCATGGGCCTGCAGATGTCGATCCTGTCGTTCTTCGGGACCTTCACCCTGATGGGGATCATCGTCAACGGATCGATCATCCTCGTGCGCTGCTTCATGGACCTCGGGGTCGAGAACAGCGACGCCGACGCCTACAACGAGGCGATCGTCGAGGCCTCCTGCCAGCGCCTCCGGGCGGTGATCCTGACCACCCTGACGACGATCGGCGGTCTGACGCCGCTGATGTTCGAGACCTCCCTGCAGGCTCAGTTCCTCATCCCGATGGCGACGAGCATCGTCTTCGGGCTCGGCTTCGCGACTGTGCTCGTGCTGCTGTTCATGCCCGCGTGCATGGCGGTCCACGGCGCGGTCGGGCGCAACTACCGCTCGCTCGCCGGCTTCGTCGAGCGCTTCACGGTCCGCCGGCCTGCGCGGATGACGCAATAGAATCTCCCCTGCGGTGCTTGCCGAGTTCCTGCTGCAGAACGCCTTTTTGGCCGGGGCAACGGTCTTCCTCGGCGGCGCGACCGTCTACATGTGGTCGCAGTCCGGCGACGGCGTCTCGGTAAACGTGCACGAGACGGTCATGAAGGTAAACCAGGTCAACGCGCTCGTCGTCGACCTGCGCGGCAAGGCCGACTACGACAAGGCCCACGTCCCGGGCTCGCGGCACGTCAACGCGAGCGAGGTCGAGGACCGGGCGAAGGACCTCGCCAAGAGGCGCCCGCTGGTGCTCGTGTGCGCAAACGGCCAGGCGTCGGCGGCCAAGGCCCGCGCCCTGCGGCAGGCCGGCGTCGAGGACGTCTCGGCGCTCAAGGGCGGGATCCGCTCCTGGCTGGACTCCGGCCAGCCGACCCACAAGAGGAAGTGAGGAAGGCGCTCGCCGCCGCGGCGCTCGCCGCGCTCCTTTCCGCCTTCACGCCTGCCGTCGCCCGCGAGGGTCTGGTCGCGGCGCGGCTGCCGGTGGTCGTCTACGACGGCCCCTCGGACAGCGCGACCCCGCGCTACCTGCTCGGCAAGGACTACCCGCTGGTGGTGATCTCGGAGACCTCGGGCTGGCTGACGGTGTGCATGCACGACGGGACCTCCGGCCACGTGCACCGCAACGACGCCCGCGGCGGGAGCACGGTGGTGGTGCTGGGCTCGACCGTGGTCCGCGCGGACCCGAGCCCGGGGGCGGACCCGGTGTTGAACGCCGGCCCGCAGCTGCTGCTGCGGCAGGAGGGCGACATGATCTCGGGCTGGGTCCCGGTGCGGCACGACAGCGGCCTGACTGGCTTCGTCCCGGCAGGCGACGTCTGGGGCCACTCGGGCTGCTGACCGGCCCGCAGGCGGGATTTCCTATAATTCACCGCTTATGAGCCGACGCGCGACGCCGGCGGCCCGCGCGGGCCGGCCCACAGGGAAACGCAGATGAGCACCTTCCTGAACCAGGAGTGGTACAAGACCGCCTCGGCGATGACGGTCAGCCTGGCGTACGCCAAGGAGCGCAACGTCAAGGACGTCCGCGACGAGCAGACCGAGGACACGCCGATGACGCTCGCTGCTCACCACGCGGAGAAGTACGGGGTGGTCACCGCGCTCAAGAAGCTCGGGGTGGACATCGGCGCGCGCAACAAGCAGGGGATGACGCCGCTGTCGATCGCGATCATGTCGAACCCCAACATGCACATCATCCACGAGCTGATCCACGTCGGGGCCGAGGTCAACTCGAAGGACGGCAAGGACGCCTACTCGCCGCTGATGGTCGCGTGCCGGACGAACAAGACCCCGCTGATCGTCGAGATGCTCATCAAGAGCGGCGCCCGCGCGAACGTCGTGTCGAGGACGACCCAGGTCACCGCCCTCCACCTCGCCGCGGCCTACAACAACCACCCTCTGATCGTCGACCTGCTCCTGCAGGACCCGGGCGGCGCGAGCTGCCTGAACCAGGTCGACCAGAACGGCAACACGCCGCTTATCCTCGCCTGCGAGAACAACCCGAACCCGATGGTCGCGATCGCGCTGGTGGACCTCAACGCGGCGACCGAGCCCAAGAACGAGGAGGGCCGGAGCGCGTTCGACTACGCGCTGCTCAACAGGCGCATGGAGAAGTCCAACACGAAGCGCCACGCCCTGCTGGTCGCAGCCCTGGCCGAGAAGGAGGGACTGGCGAGCAAGGAGGCGATCGAGGACTACAAGAACAAGCTCAAGGAGGAGGTCGGCCACCAGGAAGAGGATGAGGCCGCCGAAGGGGAGGAGAAGAAGCCGGAGGAGGAGAAGAAGGCCGCAGCCCCGCCGCCTCCCAAGCCCGCGGCGCCGCCCC
>CAZDYI010000117.1:0-30198 GCA_964509765.1 uncultured Gammaproteobacteria bacterium | reverse complement strand
GAGCTCACGATGCGCACCTCCGAGGATTCCGGGATCGTATACACGGCCAGCGAAGGCCGGGCCGGCCACCAGACCGTCGGTCTCAGGGAGCCCCGCTGCGGCGCGCGCAAGGAAGAAGGCTCCGGCCATCTCCGCAACGCGAACAATGTGCGGATCATGGGGCTCAGGGAGAAACCGGATGAGACCCTGGCCGAGAGCACCGACAAGCGCTGCGCGGTCCTGCTCCACATGATCTTGGAGATGAGCGCCGCGAACGCGCATTGCGACCACATTACCCTGCAGCTGACTACGTACCTTCTCACATGCCTTGGCGACCCGGGACTCGGTTACGAGCACTGTCTCGACGATTACGGCCCCAACTGCAGGGACGTGCAAAGGGACATAAACTCCCTGTTCTGCGACCTGGTTGACGGAACGCACCGGCTCCGCGGCCGGAACCTTCTGGTCCTGCCCAAGGGCGAGAAGTTCCTGCGGCACTTTCCCTCAACGATCGAGCAATGCGAGCCGGGCCTGGGCGTTGCTGTGGGCATGGCCGTGACGAGGCCTCGCCACGAACTAACCTACCTGACCACAGCCATGTTCCTGCTCAGGACCGGCAGGGGCAGGTCCATGTCGCCGTCCGAAGCGGCCGACTACTACATCGGCATCAGGAAGTACGCCGACAAGCAGTCAGTCAGAAAGGCCGTCGCGGAAGCGAGGGCCCTGCTTTCGAAGGCGCCGGCCGAGGATACGGACCACGCCTAGCGCCTTCCCTGCGCCCGAAACCGCTCCGCGGCGCACGCTGCGCAGACCGGTCCCGAATCCCGCCGGTCCGGCTGCCGGACCTTTTTCCTGCCTGAATCTTTCCGGCATGGTGTAGCATGCTGGAAGGGAACGTTGCTGATACTGAGCAAGCCGCGAAAGTGACCGAGCGCAAGGAAGCGGGCGAATCGGCTGTGCCTGCCGTTCCCGCGGCGGAACCCGGCGGGCCGCGCCGCAAGACGAACCTCGAGAGGCTCGCGGTGCTCCGGGAGAACCCGGACGAAACCCTGGTCGAGAGCGAAAGCAAGCGCTGCGCGGTCCTGCTCCACATGATAAACGAGCTGCGCGACGCGGGCGCGTGGAGCGGCAACACCGCGTTGCAGCTGACGATGTTCCTGATCGTCAAGCTGGACAACCCGGGCTTCGAGTACAGGTACTACCTCGACATGGGCGGCCCCAACTGCAGGGACCTGCAGGGCGACATCAACTGGCTGGGCAGCGACTGTTATCACTGCGAACACCACCCTTACGGCCGGAACTTCCTGGTCCTGCCCAAGGGCGAGGACTTCCTGCGGCGCTTCCCCGCAACGATCGAGCAGTGCGGGCCGAGCGTCGACAGGGCGGTGGGCATCGCCGGCTCGAGGCAACTTCCCGAACTGAGATACCTGACCGTAGCCATGTACCTGATGCTGAGCGAGGAAGGCAAGTCGATGTCGCCTTACGAGCTCGTGGAGTTCTACCACAGGGTCAGGGCGCTTGCCAAGACGCCGCTCATCGAAAAGGCTTTCGAGGAAGCGGGGGAATTGCTCGCAAAGAGCGCCGCCGGTCAGGAGGCAAGCGCCTAGCGCGCACCGGGTCCTTCGGCCGCGCGGCGCGCGCGGCAAAGAGGCAGGCGGCCGCGCCGATCTTTTCTCAATGACCCTCCGGTCCGGCGCGAGGATCCCTTGCAGGGGGTGCTGTTTCCGGCATGATGTATGATGCGCGCATTCGCAAGACAAGGGGGGGGGGCAACAGACGTATGATGTTTTCTGCAACTAATACTACATCGGCAAGCGACCCTGGACCATCGTTGAGGGATTAGAATTTCGGCATGAACGCCGCAGAGTGCAACAAGATCGTTTCAAGCTATCTTGCTTGGCTCCGCAAGGGACTGTCGGTTACCGAGCAGGACGGCGGGTCCTGCGTGATCGACACTCCGTTCCTGGACCGTCACAACGACCTGCTGCAGGTTTTCGCCGAGAAGCGCGACGGCCAGATTTGCCTTCACGACGACGGGGACACCCTGTTGGAGTTGAGTCTGTACGTTGATCTCAAGTCGCCTGACTTTCTGGGCAGGCTCGAGATCATCCTGAACGGCGTGGGGGTCGGGCGCGACGGCAACAGGCTGTTCATAACCGTTCCGGAGAACAAGACCGGACAGGGGCTCCACTCGCTGATTCAAGCGATGCTTTCAGTGGAGGACATGTACATGCTGGCCCGCCCGCAGCGCCAAAAATCCCCGTTCAGCGAATCGGTGGCTGATTTCCTGGAATCCAAAGACGTCTTGTTTTCACCTCGGGTCAAGCTCACCGGCAAATCGGGATTTGACCATGCCATCGATTACCTGGTCCCGAAGACGAAGAACGCCCCTGAACGCATAGTCAAGGCGATCAACGCACCGAACAAGAACACGATTAGCAACTACCTGTTCATCCTGGGTGACACCAGACGAGCAAGGGAAAGCGGAACCCTGACCCTGGCTGTCCTGAACGACACCGACAGAAAGATCAAGGGTGATGTCATCGCCGCCTTGAAGGCATACGAAGTCATTCCTGCATTCTGGTCGAAAAAAGAGGACTTTGCCAAGCGACTGGCAACACATTAGGCTGCGGACTGTTCAAACGCATGAAAGGCGCCTCTGCTCGGACCCAGCTCGTCCGGGAACCCGCACGCCTCCGACATCGTCGGGTCCGTGCCTGTCTGTTGCATCTTCGCCTTCCTTGGCCTGTGCCTTGCCATGGTTTGATTGAATCACTACCCGAGTCATTATTCCAATTCGACACCTGAGTCCGTTCAGTGAGCGATCATGGGAATGAATTAAAGCTCCTGTCAGTTCAATCACATCGTTGTGCTGCATGCATGTTCCAGTTGCAGGCGACACCAAGACAATCAGGGTTGACAGGGGATCGTGCCCGTTGCTTATACTCTGTCAAGGGTGGCAAGGAAATTGCCGGCGAGCAATAGTCTCAGCGACGCTGAGGCTCGCTTCCTCATGGAAACCGGCAAGGACTTCGATGTGCGCGTGTCGTTGACGATCTGCCCCCGCTTCGCACAAGCCTTCGATCTGAGGGCGAAGGGCACCAGTGTGAATCTGGTCCTTGACATGAGGCTCACTCGTCGGGAGAACTTCATGTTCCAGCTGCGGATCCTCGGCCTCAAAAAGGGAGTGCTCGCCAGACTGGACACATGGGGGCCCGCGCATCCCAACCCCGATGGAAAATCGGTGCCCACGCCACATCTTCACCTGTACAAACAGGGTTATTCGGATGAAATCGCTTACCCAATCAATGTCTCGGATTTCCGAGACATTGGCGACATGTTGACGACCTATGAAGATTATTGCAACCGCTTCAACATCAAGAAGCGTCCCCGACTGATAATTGAGGGATTAGAATAACAGCATGAGCCCCACAGAGTGCAGGAAGATCGTGTCAGGCTACCTGGCGTTGTTGCGCAAGGGCCTTTCAGTGGAAGTGCTGAACCAGGGCGAATGCGTGATCACAACGCCGTTCCTGGACCGCAAGAACGACTGCCTGCAGGTCTTTGCCGAGCGCAAAGGCGGCAGCGTGCACCTGCATGACGACGAAGAGATCCTGACTGAGCTTGGTTTGCTGGGCCTCGACTTCAAGTCGCAGGACCAGAAGGACTGGCTGGAGGTCATACTGAACGGCGTGGGGGTTCGTTCGGAGGACAAAAGGCTCTTTGTCATGGTGCCCGAAGAGAAGGCATCACAGGGACTGCACTCCCTGATACAAGCCATGCTGAGAGTGGAAGACCTGCATATGTGTGCCCCTTCGCGTCGCCGAAGGTCATACTTCGACGAGGATGTCTCGAGTTTCCTCAAGTCGAACTCGGTCAGGTTCAGCCAGCGCGTGAAGCTCAAGGGAAAGTCAGGTTTCGACCATGCCGTCGACTACCTGGTACCGGACTCCGACGCGGCTCCCGAGCGCATAGTCAAGGCGATCAACTCCCCGAACAAGAGCAACGTCAGCAGCTATCTGTTCGCCCTGGAGGACATCAGGAAGGAAAGGAAGAACGGCGCGCAGACCCTCGCCTTGCTGAACGATTCCAACGCGAAAGTCAAGGTCGGGATCGTCGGCGCGCTTGAGGCATACCAGGTCCAGCCGGTCCTGTGGTCTGAGCGCAAGAAGTTCGTCAAGCAGCTCGCGGCCTGACGCTGCCGCCGGACAGGCGGCGCTCGCCTAGCGCGCACCGGAACCTTCGGCCGCGCGGCGCGCGGCCGGGGGGCAGGCCGCGGTCGCAGGCTGCGCCCTCACACACTCCTCAATGGCCCGCCGGTCCGGCGCGCGGATCCATTGCGGGCATGAATTAATTTCGGCATGGTGTATGATACGCGCCATCGCAAGGCAAAGAGGGACAAAAATGAAAAAGAGGAATTGACCATGGCTCACAAGGAAAAGACCGAATCGGTGCGGGACCCGGTCCACACCGCCATCCCCTGCAACAAGCACGAGCTCAGGGTGCTTGACTCGACGGCCGGCCGGAGGCTCAGGCACATCCTTCAGCTGGCGCTGACATGCTACGTGCACCAAGGGGCGACGCACAAGCGCCGGGAGCACTCGGTCGGCGTGAAGCACCTTGCCGGCCAGGCTTACAGGGTCCTGACCGCGCCGGAAAACCTCACGGACGAGGTGCGCAAGGCGTGTCCCGATCTCTGCGACGAGGAGGGGCGCAGGTACTGGGGCCAGGCGGTGTGCATGGGGGCGATCTGCCACGACTTCGGTCACCTGCCTTTGTCGCACGCGGCGGAGAAGGGAATGCTTCCCGACGGCAAGACCCACGAGGACATCACGCTGGAGATCGTCCGCAGCGACGAGCTGGGTGAGATCTTTGCCACCATGGAGCCCAGGCTCGACCCCGAGGACGTCGCGAAGCTCGCGGTCGGCAAGGACGTGTATCACGAGGACAAAAAAACACCTCTGAATGACCTCGAGACCCTCCTGGCGGAGATCATCGTCGGGGATGCGTTGGGCGCCGACAGGATGGACTACGTGCTGCGGGACTCGCTTTACTGCGGAGTGGCATACGGCATGTTCGACCACCGCAACCTTATCGACTCGCTCAGGATCCTTCCGGCCCAGTCAACTGCAGGCGGCGCCGCAGTGCCGGTGATCGGGATCGACATCGGCGGCCTGCGCTCCTCCGAGGCATTGCTGACGGCGCGCTACTTCATGTACTCGCAGGTGTACTTCCATCCCGTGAGGAAGATTTACGACATCCACCTCGTCGACTTCCTGAAGGCGCGGCCGGAGTTTGCCGGGGGTTTTCCCAAGGAAGTCGATGAGTACCTGAAGATCAACGACAACCACATCTTCGCCATGATCGAAAGGGCCGCGGCGGACCCTGGCGAGCCCGGCCACGAGGACGCGGCTAGGATATCGAGGCGGGAGCACTTCAAGCTGGTGTACGAGGCGCTTCCTCCGGAACTTGGCTCAAAGCGCAAACCCGGAGAAAAGGTTCTGGAGGACCTGTCGCGGAAGTTCGGCGAGGAGAATTTCAGGCGGTTCCATGACAACGGACCGCACAAGCCGGCGAATATTCCGGTCAGGATGCGCAACGGATCGGTGGTCTCTTCTACGGAGGCCTCCGAGCTGATGGACAAAATCCCGAGGGTCAAGGTTGACTTCGTGTATGCTGATAGAATGGTGGCAGAGGAGGCGAAGGCATGGCTGAAGCGGAAGTGATCGCAAACAGGGAAGCGGGCACAGTTGCCGTGCCGGCCATTCCCCTGGCGGAAGCCGCAGCACCGAGCGGCAAGACGAACCTTGAGCGGATCCTCGAGCTCAGGGAGAAGCCGGACGAGACCCTGCTCGAGAGCACCGACAAGCGCTGCGCGCTCCTGCTACACATGATCAAGGAGATGCGCGCCGCGGGCGCGGTTTGCGACGACACGGTCCTGCAGCTGACGATGTACCTGCTCGTCAACCTGGACAACCCGGGCTTCGATTACGAGTTCTACCTCGACAAGGACGGCCCCAACTGCAGGAACCTGCAAAAGGACATCAACGCCCTGCGCAGCGACCTGATTTACAACGAGCGCCACCGCCACGGCTGGAACCTGCTGGTCCTGCCCAAGGGCGAGGACTTCCTGCGGCATTTTCCGCTCACGCTGGAGCGGTACAGGCCGCACGTCGCGACTGCGGTCAACATTGCAGGTTCCAGACCGTTCCATGAACTGATGTACCTGGTCACAGCCATGTTCCTGATGCAGACCGGAAAAGGCAAGTCCATGTCGCAGTCCGAAGCGGCAGACTACTACCTCAGCCTCAGGAGGCTATCCGACAGGAACGCAGTCGAAAAGGCCGTGGTCGAGGCGCAGGCCCTGCTCTCAAAGGGCGCCGCCGGCGGACCGGCGGCAAGCGCCTAGCGCGCAACGGGCCCTTCGGCCGCGCTGCGCGCGGCCGAGAGGCGGGCAGGGCCGCAGGCTGCGCCCTCACACACTCCTCAATGACCATCCAGGTCAGTGCTGACCCCTCGGTCCAGCGAGCGGACCCTTTGCGGGCACGGCCGTTTCCGCAATGGTGTATGATATCCCCAGTTGGCGCAAGTTCTGGAGGTTGAAATGTAAGGGGAAGTCAAGAATGACTCACAGGAAAGAGACCGCGACGGTCAGGGACCCGATCCACGGCGACATCGCCTACAGCGAGAACGAGCGCAAGGTGATCGACTCGCCTTTCATGCAGCGGCTGAGGCACGTCAGCCAGCTGGGCCTGGCAAGCCATCTGTATCCCGGGGCGGAGCACACGCGCTTCGGGCACACGTTCGGGGTCATGCACCTGAACGGGCGCGTGTTCGACGTCATCACGCGCCAAAGGAACCTTTCCGAGGAGGTGCGCAAGGCCTATCCCGAGCTATGCGACGAGGAGCGGCGCAGGTACTGGGGCCTGGCCGGGCGGATGGGATCGATCTGCCACGACTTCGGCCACCTGCCGTTCTCGCACGCGGCGGAGAGGAAGCTGCTGCCCAAGGGCGTGACCCACGAGCACATCACGCTTGCGATCGTCCGCAGCGCCCGGTTTCAGGAGATCTGCGACTCCCTGGATCCCAGGCTCGATCCCGAGGACGTCGCGAAGCTTGCGGTGGGCAAGGACGTCTATAAAAAGGTCGCAAAAAAGCACCTCAGCAGGCTTGAGACGCTTCTGTCCGAAATCATCGTCGGGGATGCGTACGGAGTCGACCGGATGGACTACCTGCCGCGCGACTCCCATTACTGCGGGGTTGCACACGGATGGTTTGACCACCACCGGCTGATCGGCGCGCTCAGGATCCTGCCGTTTCCGACCGCTTCCGGCGGAGAAGACGTTCCGGAGATCGGAATCGAGATCGGGGGCTTGCGCTCCGCCGAGGCATTGTTGATGGCTCGCTACCTCACCTACACGCAGGTGTACTTCCACAGGGTGAGCAAGATCTACGACATCCACCTGGCCGACTTCATGAAGGCTAGGCCGGAGTTCGCGGTGGGCTTTCCCCTGGACTTGGACAGGTTCCTGAAGGTCAACGACAGCCACGTAATTGCCTTGATGGAAAGGGCGGCCGCGGACCCGGGCGAGCCTGGACACGAGCACGCGCGCAGGATAGTCAGGCGCGAGCACTTCAAGCTGGTGCACGAGTCGCTTCCGGGCGACTTCAGCCCGAAAAGCGAGCTGGGCAAGCAGGTTTACGAGGAGCTTGTGCAGAGGTTCGGCGAGGAGATGATCAGGGACTTCAGGAAGTTGGAAAAGCGCAACCCGGCGAAGATGCCGGTCAGGCTCCGGGACGGCAGGATCGTCTCCTCGGCCAAGGCTTCCGGGGTGATGCGCAACACCCCGAAGGTCAAGGTTCATTACGTCTATGCGGATAGAATGATAGCTGAGGAGGCAAGGGCATGGCTGAAGCGGATGTGATGGCGCGCAGGGCGGAGGCGGCAGCGGCGCCTGCCGCCGTTCCGGCGGAGTCCGGCGAGCCGCGCCGCATGACGAACATCGAGAGGATCGCGGAGCTGCGGGAGGAGCCTGGCGAGACCCTGGTCGAGAGCACCGACAAGCGCTGCGCGGTCCTGCTCCACATGATCAAGGAGCTGCGCGCCGCGGGCGCGTTTTGCGACGACACCGTCCTGCAGCTGACGATGTTCCTGGTCGTCAACCTGGACAACCCGGGCTTCGAGTACGATTACTATCTGGACAGCCTGGGGCCCAACTGCAGGGACCTTCAGGGCGACATCAACACGCTGAGCTGGCTCCACGCG
Organism: uncultured Gammaproteobacteria bacterium; assembly: GCA_964509765.1. Taxonomy (GTDB): domain Bacteria; phylum Pseudomonadota; class Gammaproteobacteria; order Tethybacterales; family Tethybacteraceae; genus CAZDYI01. Next base: position 21,953 of record CAZDYI010000117.1, on the reverse strand, counting down.
GTTTACTGGGAGGACCACCCCTACGGCCCGAACTTCCTGGTCCTGCCGAAGGGGGAGAGCTTCCTGCGGCACTTTCCCGCAACGCTCGAGCAGTGCGGGTCGAGCGTCGGCAGGGCGGTGGGCATCGCAGTCTCGAGGCCGCTCCCCGAACTGATGCGCCTGGTCTCGGCAATGTACCTGATGCTGAGCGAGGAAGGCAGGTCGATGACGCCCGAAGAGCTCGTGGAGTTCTACCGGAGGGTCAGGGTTCTCGCCGAAAGGCCGGTCATCGAGAAGGCCTTCGAGGAAGCGGGGGATCTTCTCTCGAACAGCGCCGCCGGGCAGGCGGCAAGCGCCTAGCGCGCAACGGGCCCTCCGGCCGCGCCGCGCGCGGCAAAGAGGCAGGCGGCCGCGTGGCGTTCGCGGAGATCGAGCCGAGGCTGCTCGCCCTCGCCCCGGCGAGGAGCGTGTGGCCCCGCGAGGGCGACCTCGTCGCGTGGCTGCAGGGCGACGAGCGGCTCGAGGCGCTCGGCCGCGAGACCGGGACCGCGCTCGACCCGCTCGGGACGGAAGAGAGGGTTTCGGGCGGCAGGGTCGACCTGCTGTGCGCGGACGAGGCCACAGGCGGGCTGGTCGTGGTCGAGGCGCAGCTGGGCGCGGCCGACGCGGACCACGTCGCCCGCGCGCTGCGTTACGCGAGCGAGTTCGGCGCGAACAGGGCGGTCCTGGTTGCGGAGGGCTTTCCGCCCGACATCATCGACGCGGTCAACGGGGGGAGCCGCGCGCTGGAGGTGCTCCACCTCGTGAGCCTTCTGGTCCTCAGGGACGCCGAGCGCGGCGACTGGAGCGCGAGCCTCGTGGGCGCGGCGGGCTACGTCCCCCGCGTGGGCAGGAGGAGGAGGGAGGCGGGCGGCAGGACCGGAAGCGGCCCGCCGATGCGCATCGTCGGCCCAGGCGGGGCGGAGGCGTTCGTCGCGGAGGCCCTCGGCGGCGGGGATCCGGCATCCGTCCGCATCGAGTCCCCTCCGGCCTGGCTGGAGGCAGGGAGCGCCCTGGTCGCGCTGTGGCCGGCCCGGCCGGCCGACGGGGACCTGACCGCGACGGTCGCGAAGGCGGCCTCGGAGGAGGGCCGGGCCGCGGGCGGGATCCTTGTCGCTCTCGAGGAGAGGTCCGCGGCGGGCGCGGGCAGGGTTGCGGCGCTGAGCGACTGGACGGACCAGGAGGTGGCGGCCTGCGTCCTGCATGCGGGCCGGGGCGGCAGGGCAGCCCTCAGGCCGTTCGACTGGCGGGCCCTGGCCCGGCGGCCGGGCCCGGCCGCGGCGGCGTCGAAGGCCGAGCGCGCGGCGTTCTGGGACCGGGTCGCGGGCAGGATGGCCCGGGGGACCGGGACCAAGGCGCGCAAGCGCGCCTCGCTCGGGAGGTCCTCGTTCAACGTCCGCTACGTCCTGGGCGAGTTCGGCGTGAGCATGGCGGTCCTCTACAGCCCGCGTCTCGGGAGGCTGTGCGCCGAGGTGCGGGCCCACAGCGCCGATCCCGCCCTGGCGCGGAACAGGTACATGCAGCTTGAGCGCCGCGCGGCCGAGATCGAGGCCGCGCTGCCGGACTCCTTCGATGCGCAGTGGCTCGCGCACAGGACGAGGCAGGGCGCGATGGTCCTGCGGCTGGTGTGGAAGAGGGCCGTGGGCGGCGCGGGCCCCTACCGCGACCTCGCGCTTGCGGACGATCTCGCTGACGCGGCGCTGGGGGCCGAGCGGGCGGTGCTGCCGTTCGTCAGGGAGATGGTGGACTTCCTGTGGTGAGCGGCGGAGCCTGCGGGGCGTTGCCCCGGCTGCCTTCGGCGCCCTGCAGGGGGAGCCGTGCGGGGGTCCCGCCGCGGCCTGCGCCCCGGGCGGCGGAAGGGCGGGCCGCAGGCGGGAAAAACGCCCTGATGAAATACAATCCACTAGTATTTATGAAGGCAGCCCTGCGGTACCTGGCGCTGTGCGCGTTGCTTGCGCTGGGGCTGATGCCGCCGCAGGCAGGCGCGCAGTCGCTGGGGCTGAACATTGACAGCGGCGAGAAGCTCAAGAGTTCCTGGGTAGGCGCCGAAGTTTCGCATCCGGGGCTTTCCGGGAGCCAGACCGCCAAAGTCCTGCTTTACTCCGACAACCCGTCGGTCGGCTTTCTGGCCAATGAGATAACGCTAACCGGCAACGCGGCGCAACGGATCTCGCTGTACCTCTTTGACACGCGGACGGTCGACACCACGGCCGACATCGTCGCCGTGGTCACCGAAAGCGACATCGCCTCCTATGTGGGGAACAGCAGGACCAGGAGCGTGACGTTCACGAACCCCGACGTCAGATACCACCTGTCCATATTTTCAGAGCTGCTCACAAGGGGCGCCAACAACGCACATCCCAGCTCGACGACCATCACGCTGAACATCCAGTCGGGCGAGGAGGTCCCCCTGAACTTCTCGGCCAGGAGGCTGCCGCAGATCCCGAACGACTTCGAAGCAACCGTGACGGTCACTGTGGAGACGCTGAGGCTTAACCGGGTCAGCAGGGTTGTTGAGTACGAAACGGACGTCCCGACCACGATCGCCGTGTTCGTGGAAGGCGACGCGGCGAGAACTCAGACCTACATCACGATGACGGCGCTGATTCACGTCAATGAGGAAAGGGGCTTGACTCCCGGCGCGGTTGATTCGAATGGCGTCACCATGTATACGACTAATATGGAAGGAATTTCCTTGACGCTCGCCACCGACCGGAACGGGTTCCGTGCATCCGTGAGCGTGAGCGCTGACGGGAATACAACGACAACGGTCGACATTTATCAGGAGCTCATGGACGACTCGCCAGTGCCGCCGCGACCTACTGATCGCACTTATTTTTTGGTTGTGGACACGGACCTGACGAATCCTTACTGTGCTGAGTACGATGATATTGACGGCACAATGGTGTGCGCTGAGACGCGCTACGCCGGGACAACGCTTACACTCGAGACTGTAAGGGACACTATCGAAGTTCCTGTGACCGACGAAGTGGTTCGCGCCGGATCAAGCATCACCCTTGCTGCGGCGCTGTCCACTGGCGATGAGCCCCCGGTTTCCGACGTCTTTTTACGTACGTGTGTCGTGGGGGACGTCGTTACTCGGTGCCCGTTGCCGCTCAGGAAACAGATCTTTGACGCAAGTTTTTCGTCTTTCGTTTTCACGGCGCCGGAGATCGACACCTATCACGTGCGGGCAACGGCGGCGTTCACGTTCACCACCGACGAGCCCGGCTTCGCCCAGTCCGCAGTGAACTATCCTGACGAGCTGTTCATCGTGTTCAACATCTTCAACGACGCAGAGTCGGTCCTGGAGATCACGCAGCCCGCCCGGACGTTCGCGGGCAGGCCGATGACAGCGAGCATCGCCCTGAAGTCCGCCGCGGGCAACGTCACCATAGACCTGACCGCGGACGATCCCGCGGTGACCTTCACCCCGAACCGGATCATCGCTTCGGACACCAACCCGAGGGAAGTCCAGATCAGCTACGACTCCCTGGTCCTTCGGGGCGACAGCGGGATCGACAAGGCGATAACGGTGGTTGCGAACAGCTCCGGCTCCGAGCTGGCCACGGAGTACATCAGGCTCGACATCGTGTCGAACGAATACCTGGTCCCGATAGTCCGACACATCGTTGGAGGCTTTGACACCGCCCAGGTGGTCTCGAACACCCGCTCCGGCGAGCACAGGGTCGGTTCCGTCGTAAACGAGGGCGACACCCTGACCCTGGAGATCGCCTTCCGCGGCATGGTCCCCGGCATGGGCGTGACCGGAACGGTGATGGTCGAGAGCGGCTCGGACTCGAGGCTCAGCTTCGCCGAGGTGCCGTTCGGCCTTGCCAACGGCGGGACGGTAACGGTGGAGACCGACGTCGGGAGCACCGGCGCCCCGGACGGCGAGGCGGTCGTGCTGGTCACGTTCGCGACGGACGACAGGGCCTGGCGCCACTCCGGCCACTACCCCGAGTCCAGGATACTCATGGATATCAGGCAGAACCGGCTCTCGTGGACCACCGAGGGCCAGCAGGGGCTGACTGGGCGCCCGATCCTGACGACGCTTTCGCTCCTGGCGACTCCGCCCTCGCCGGTCATGGTGACATTCGACGTGGTGTTCCCGCCTGCCGTCTCCCTCGGCGCCGACAACTTCGCCGACAACGACGTAAGCATCTCGCACACGTCGGTCGAGCTGAGGGACACGACCCCCGTCGTCGTCTCGGTTTCCTTCAACGCCTCCGACACGGGCCCGCGGGACTACATACTGGCGGCGTACTCCGACAGCGGGGCCCCGGCCTTCTCCGGCCAGGAGTCGCAGATCTCGTTCCGGCCCGCGCCGGCCGTCGACTATTACTGGAGCGTGACCGGCGACGACGGATTGCGCACGAGCGAGAGCTTCAGCGTGTCCGCCCTGAACCTCAAGGAGGGGCAGAGCGGGTCCTTCGAGGTCGCGCTCAACAGGGAGCCGGTTTCCGACGTCACGATCGTGGTCTCCGAGTATCCCATCGTCGGGTCCCAGGACCCCAGGGTGTCGTACGTTGTCGAGGGGGCGGACGGCCCGGAAGCGGTGCTGGTCGCGACCGCGACCGTTTCGCTGGTGTTCACCCCGAGCAACTGGAACACGCCCCAGGTCCTGACGGTCGCGACCGAGTTCTCCGGGGAGCCCAGCAGCACCTCGTGGCAGTACTTCAGGATATCCGACGGGGACGACTGGTACACGGACGACGGGGCGTACAGGTGGTTCGCGTCGCGGGTCGGAACGAACCAGATCTTCGCCAGGATCAACGTCGCAGCGTCCAGGCTCATCCTGTCGACCGAGGAGACGCCCCAGTCGGTCGAGCTCAACGAGTGGACCGTCCTGAACGTCAGGCTCACTGAGGCTCCGACAGGCACGGCGAACGTCAACTTCACCTTCAACGTCCCGGACGCGGACGTCAGCTTCGACCCCCCGTCGAAGAGGGTTCCCATCACCTCGGCCAACTGGGAGGACGGCGTCGAGGTCTCGGTCCGGCACGACGCGTACCTGACGCGCGACCGCATCCTCGAGGTGACGGCGACCGCCGCGGGCGGCGGGGCAAACATAAACGGCGAGTCGCTCTCGGCCCAGGTCAGGGTGATCGGCCAGAACCCGCTCGTGATCGGCCAGCCCGAGTCGGTGATCGCCGGCCGCTGGGCGCTGACGACCGTTTCGCTGAAGGGCCCGCCCGACGAGGACGTCGAGGTGGCGTTCTCGGCGTACACGGTCAGCCCCTCCTCGGTTACCGTTGCCAGGAGCGACGTCCAGTTCAACCCGGAGACGATCAGGCTCAACTCCGCCAACCGCTCGACCGGGATCGTGGTCTCGGTGCGGCTCGACGCCTTCGCATCCGCGCAGGAGGAGGTCTTCTTCCGGGGCGACACCACGTCGGACGACGGCAACTACGCGAACTTCGACACGCACCAGACCGTGACGATGTTCAGCAACCGGTCTGCGAGGTGGTCGGTGACTGACAGGCTCAACAACAGCGTCGTCGCCGTCGAGGGGTCGGAAAACCGCCTGGACCTTTCGGTGATCGAGAGCATTTCGGTCGTGGTCAACCTGAGCCTGGAGCTCGTGCCGACCTCGCCGGTCACCCTGCGCGCGGCCGTCGTCAGCGGCGATCCGCGCGTGTCCCAGTCGGGCATCACGCCCGCCGAGGTCGTGATCTCGGACACCACGTCCTCCCTGCCCGTGACGATAGCGACCGAGTTCACGCAGGCCGGGACCGGCACCGCCATCGTCAGGTTCAGCATGCACACCGCCGACGGCGCGTACCAGGCGTACGCCGGCCACCACTCGGGGTCGCTGACCGTCGCGGTCGAGGTGCAGCGGGCGGCCAGCAGGCTGCTGGCGGAGTTCGAGGACGACGTCGCAGGGCGCTGGGCCGAGGTCGCGATCCGCCCGCTGACGACTCCGACGGCCCCGGTGACCGTGACCTGGGCCCCGGACCCGGCCTTCGCATCGAGGGCCGAGATGATGCCGGCGAACGGGGTTGTCGTCATCGACCCGGCCGACGCGTCGACGATCCCGGGGATCATTTCGGTGCGCCTAGCGGAGAGCGTCAGCGATCCCGACGTCGTGCAGATTGAGTTCAACGGGAATCCGACCAGCAGCGACGACGACTTCGACGGCCAGGCGCTCAGCTTCGACATCAGCTTCACGAACAACGACGAGGCTTGGTGGTCCCTCGGCGAGTGGTCCCTCGACTCGGGCAGCGGCATGGACGGAACGGGCCCGCCCGACGGGATCGGCGACGGCGAAGGCGCGACGGTCACCGTGGGATACTCCACCCAGTCCGAGATAACGGTCAACGTCCTGTCCGGAAACAACGCGACCGTGGTGCTCAGGCACAGCGGAAACCTGCAGCCGAGCGCCGCGGTCAACGTGTCCGTCTCGGTCATCAACGGGCCCAACGTGGTCAACAGGGTGACCGATCCCCAGCTCGCCTTCCTGGGGCCCGAGGACTCCAACGTGGTGATCAGCGTGGGCACCGTGCGCAACGAGGCATGGTCGACGGTCCGCTTCGAGCTGGTCACGGAAGACGGCGCGTACGACCAGTTCGGCGAGACCCACACCAAGCAGCTCACCGCGGTCCTGCACCTGTTCCCCGAGCCGGAGCTGCGGATAGGCACCACGCCGAGCTCTATCGACGGCACAAACGTCTGGCGCTTCGACATCCCTGTGGGCCGGTGGATGATGGTGACAGTGAGCACGGTCCCGCCGCCGACAGGCGAGGTCACCGTGAGCATCACCTGGCTTGCGTCCTCGAGGGTCCCCGCCGGCCTCAACGACGACAGGAGCGCCACGCTGACCCCGATGAACCCCGTCGGGGTGATATCCCTGCGCTCGACGGACCCGCGCGCGAGCGCAGGCTTCCTGTACGCCAACTTCAGGACCTACAGCGGGATTTCCGACTTCAACAACCTCGAGGGCCCCGGCGTGGGCCAGGACTTCTACTGGGGGTCCGCGGCCAGGTACAGGTGGCAGGTAAACAGCAAGTACAGGTTCGACGCGGGCAGGAGCGAGTACCGGGGGACCGCCCGCGCGACCGGGTCCGAGGGCGGCGAGGCCTTGTTCACCATCCAGCTCGGGGAGACGCGCAGCCAGGCGCCGGCCGCAACGGTAAGCGTGGAGTTCCGCCACATCTCGGCGGCGGACGGAGGGCTCCCGCGGACCTACAACGACCCGGCGCGGCCGATAGCCCTCAAGGACGATCCGAACACCGACGCTGACGGGGTGGTCGACAACCACCTTATCTTCGAGCCCGGGACCTGGCGGATGACGGCGACGATCGAGATTCCCTTCTACCCGGAAGTCACGACAGACAACAGCAGCGGGGTCAACTTCTTCCTCAAGGACACGGACGACGGCGCCTACACAGCCTACCTCGCTGCGAACGCCTCGAACAACACGAACATCCTGGCGACCCTTGTTGTCGAGAACGCCGAGCCCGGCTCCGACCTCGAGGCGGAGGTGCTGAACACGGAGCCGGTGTACGGCGGCCGCGACGCGACGGTGGTGATCCGCGCCCCGGCGCCGCCGGAAGGCGGGCCGATCAGGCTCACGCCGGTCACCGACGTGAGCAACATCCAGTTCCGCCCGGAAATGCCCCAGATCGACTTGACAGAGGACCTTGACAGCTGCAGCCCTGCGCGCTATTGCACGACTGTGCGCGTGCGCCTCAACAACCTGATCCTCGGGGGCGACTCCTCGGAGGTGATCGAGTTCACGCCGTCGGGCTCGACCAACTACACCGAATCGGTCGAGGTGACGATCAACTTCAGGCAGCACCCGAGCAACGTGCTGTTTGTCAGCCACGGCGACTCGACTCAGTCGCCGTCGGACCCGCCGCCGACCCTGAACCTGACGCTCGTCGCGGGCAAGAGCGAGGCGCTGGCCGTGAGCCTGGGCTTCGAGTTCGAGCGAGGCGACGAGGGCGTGACGGTGCTCGCGACGGTGGTGTCAGGCGCCCCGACGCAGTTCGCCCTGACGGGCCCGGCGTACGCCGTCCTGGACCCCAACGAGTACGACCTGGGCTGGGGCGTGGACACGGAGTCCGACGGGGTGGTGGGGGACGACGGCACGCGGATCCTCTGGGACGACGAGCAGAGGGTGACGGTCACGCTGGATCAAACGGGCTTCAGAGCCGACAGCTCGGCCGAGGTCGAGTTCGTGATGACCTCGGACGACCCGGTGTACCGCCTGTACAACGCCCGCAACGGACACGGAACGACTGTGTACGCGAGCGTCACCCTGTGGCGCAACCCGATCATGAGGTCCTTCGATTCCAGCGCCGGCGGCAGGGCGGGCCGGTGGATTCCGCAGAGGATCAGGCTTGACAAGCAGCCCGGACTCCGGGAGAGGGTGACGGTCAGGCTCGAGACGGAAGTCGAGAACTTCGAGATCAACCCCTCGCAGCTGGTCTTCAACAACCTCAACTGGAGCGGCGGAATCGGAATATCGGTGCGTTACGCCGGGTACCACGAGGGAGCCGAGGCCAATGACACATACGTGGCAAGGTCCGAAAGCGGGGACAACCACCTGTTCGACGGCCTGTCCCTGAACATCGACATCCAAAGACAGGACAACTCGCTGTTCGGCTGGCGGGTCAGCCATGATTCGGGAGCGTTCGCGGAGACCGACGCATCCGCGGACGCGGACACGACGATAACGCTGACCGTGGTCGAGGGCGATTCGTTCAGCCTGGTCTCCACCCTGGACCTCGACATCCCGGTCGACGACGTGACCATCGGCGTGTCGATCGTGCCGCCTGGCAGGAACAACCTGCAGGTGGCCACCAGTCCGCCCCGGATGGTGTTCCCGGCGAGGGCGACAAATGAGTTCGGCGTGCTCGACTCGACCCCGCGGGACAGGACCGCGAGCTTCACCGCGCTTGCGGAAGGCAGGGCGACGGTCGAGTTCATAATGACGTCCGGAGACGGCGCCTACCACTTCTACGGGGTCGGCAGGCGGTCCACCCTGTACGCGGTCGTCAACGTCCTCGAGAGGCCGATCGAGGTGGTCACGCCTGAAGAGGCCGAGGTTGCAGGCCGCCCGGTTTCGGTGACCGTAAGGCTCAAGAGCGACCCGGGCGAGTCCGTGACGCTCATCCTGTCGTCGGACGCGAACATGGAGTTCGCGGACGACGACACCGTCATTCTCGACAGCGACAACTGGGAGGACGGCGTGCCGGTCACGCTCCGCTACAACGGCTACCTGGACGCCGACCGGACGTTCCAGGTCTCGGTTACGGCCTACGCGGACGACGGCGACGCCCTGTTTGACGGCCAGTCGGCGACGGTCGGGATCGAGTTCACGGCGAACTCGGTCGCGGGCTGGACGGTCAGCGCCCCCGGCAACAGGACCGCCCGTCCCGTCAACGGCAGCGACTCGATAGGGATCAGGGTGATCGAGACCTCGGTGCTCGAGTTCCCGGTCGAGCTCGGGGTGGTGCCGAAGCAGATGGTGCGAATCACCCCGAGGGTGCTCAAGGACTCCGGCTGGGACATGCGCGTCGAGGATCCTGTTCCGTCCGTCCTCGAGTTCGACGGAACTGCGGGCCCGCTCACCGCGACGGTGCAGGTAAGGGCGGACATGACGCCCGAGGGCAGCGCGACCATCGAGTTCGAGCTTACCTCGACCGACGACAGGGCATTCACGGAGTTCCACGAGCACACTGCGAACTCGACGAAGGCGACCGTGATCGTCACGGTCATTCGCAGCCCGCTTCAGCTCGAGACCCCGTCCGTCGACGTCGTAGCCGGGCGCTGGGCGACGATGACCGTGAGCCTGGACAACGCATCCGACCACGGCATCACGCTGCACCTGAGCGCGCCGGGAGAGGGGGTCGTGTTCGACCCGGCTGCGGCGACGATCGTCATACCGGCGCGCGGCCAGGCGGCAGAGGCCTCGGTGCGCATAAACAGGGCCTGGCCTGCGGACGCCGACCTTGCTGTGGCGGTCTCGGTCGAGAGCGCCGATTCGGAGTACAACGAGATCGTCGCCTCCGCCCCGTTCGGGTTCATCTCGAACGCGAACGCGAGGTTCAGGCTGCAGCACGGCACGAACGTCTTCGCCGACCAGACTTCCCCTGCGACCGCGGTGCGGCTCAACGTGGTCGAGATGAACCTGCTGACGCTCACGGTCGCGCTTCCCTCACCCGACTTCATCACGCCGGTGCCGGACGTGACGGTGAGCGTCAACGTCCTCGGCGGCGGCGACCCGAGGATTGCGGGCTCGTCGCTTTCGGGCAACAGCTTCGTGCTCACCGGGACGGACCTGTCCGCACCGCTGACGATAACCGCGGGATACACGAGGGCGGCGTCCGGGCGCGCGACGGTCCGCTTCAGCATGCACTCCGACGACCTGGCGTTCCTGGCCTACGCCGAGACAAACGGATCGGTGATCGACGTCGACCTAGGGGTGGAGCAGAGCCAGCTTGTGATCGCGGAGCCGGAGCCGGCGGTCGCGGGCCACTTCATCCCGCTGACCATGAACGTGCGCGACCCCGGGACATTGATGCAGGCGTCGATCGTGGTCCTCGCCCCCGAGTCGGGCCTTGACTGGCAGCCGAGCAACAGGACGCGCTCGACCCAGGGTCCGGACCCGGTAACGGTCTCGGTTTCGTTCAGCGAGTACCAGGACGATCCGAAGGTGCTCGTGATCACCGCGACGCTCCGCGCACACCGCGGCAGCGACGCCAACACCTTCGCGGGCATGCGCGCGCGGACGACCGTGACGTTCCTGAGCGCGTCTGCCGCGCAGTGGGCCGTCCAGGGCGTCTCGCCTGACGACCGCAACAACCCGCCGACGGCCTCGAGCAGCGTGCTCGAGGGCAGCGACGCGACCTTCGAGCTCTCGCTTGCGATCAGGCCGACGGCCAACGTGGTCGTGGACGTGCAGCTCATCAGCGGCGGCGACAACAGGGTGCTCGCCCCGACCCAGTCGCAGTACGTGTTCACCCCGGCGAACTGGGCGACCCCGCTGGACGTTAGCGTCCCGACGACGGAGACCGGAGCGGCGGGCGGCGCCGCTACGCTGCTGTTCTCTATGACCACCTCCGACGGCGCCTACACCCTCTACAGCAGGGAGCGCGGCAACCAGGTCGCGGGCGTGGTCAACCTGGTGCAGAACCCGCTGGTGCTCGACGGGCCGGGAGCGAGCGTCGGCGCGGGCCGCTGGGCCGAGGTCACCGTGCTGCTCGGAATCGAGCCGACCGGCAACGTGACCGTGACAGTCGGATCGCTGAACACGGTCACGTACGACCCGAGTCCCCTCCGGGCCACGCTCGACGCGGACAACTTCAACACGGGCGTGGTGGTCTCGGTCCGCGAGCGCAGCAACAGCGCGACCGAGGCTTTCGTCACTCTGACCGCTGTGGCCGACAGCTCGGCCTCGCCGTACCAGGACCTCACGGCCTTCCTGACCATTACGGTCGACAGCAACATAAACGCTGTCTACAGCATCGCGTGGCAGTCGACGACGTTCGCGCAGTCCGCGACGCAAAGGCGCGCGACCGTCGAGGTCCAGGAGGGCACGGAGTTCGTCGCGACGGTGAGCTTCGACGCGGGATTCACTCCGACCGCGAACCTGACAGTCACCCCGGGGCTCGTCGAGGTTCCGTCGCGTGACATGCGCGTTAGCTTCGAGCCCGCGCAGCTGGTGTTCGCGCCCGGCAGCCACTCGACGGGCCAGCCGCTTACGGTGCGCGCGGCGTACACCGGCGCAGCCGACGGCAGGGCGGACATCACGGTTTCGTTCACGACGTCGGATGACGCCTACCTCGCGCGGATGGCCGTCCCGGGCTACGACACGAACCTGACGCTGCGGATGACGGTCCTGCAGAGCAGGCTGGACGCCACCGCTCCCGTTCCTGCGGACGAGGTCGCGGGGCGCTGGGTGTCGACCCGGGTTTCCTTCCCGCAGCCGCTGAGCCAGGCGATGACGATCTCGCTGTTCGCGGAGCCGTCGACGAACGTCGTGGTCGAGCCCTCTGACTTCACCTGGGCGGACACCGCTGCCGCGGCGGCCGGCACGTCCGTCCGGTTCAGGATCGACACCTACACGGACGTTGAGACCGAGGTCACGCTCACCGCGGTTTCGTACTCCGGCGAGATTGCCAACGCCGGCCACAGGACGGAGGTGACCGCGACGTTAGCTCCGACCTCCGAGGCGCGGTGGTCGCTTTCGGCCGAGGGCTCGCCGGCCGTGTCGAACGACATGAACGCGGACGTGACTGTCATCGCCGGCGTCCGCGCGGGCGAGAACACTGAGTTCGAGCTGGCCCTGGCGAACCGTCCGACGGCGAACGTGACGATCAGGATATCCCGAGAGTCCGGCGGCGACGACCGGGTCATGGCCCTGACGGTGACCGAGCTCGAGTTCACCCCGACGGACTGGGACACCCCGCAGGAGCTTACGGTCGAGACCATGGACCAGTTCCGCTCGGACGGCGCTGTGACGATCACGTTCAGCATGTTCACGGAGGACGCCGCGTACGGGCTTTACTCCCAGCGCCACGGCTCAGTGATCTACGGCCTCGTCCGGGTCCAGAACCAGCCGATCCAGGTCAGCCCGTACTCGCCGGCGGACAACCCCGAGGTCGTTGCCGGGCGCTGGCACGAGGTCGAGGTCGGCCTTGGCTCCGACGTCGCCGCGGGCCATCTCGTGACAATTGAGATGAGGGGCGGCCGCAACTCCAGTTTCGTGTTCGATCCGGTGAGCCGGAGGGTGACCCTCGACAACACGACCCGGAGGACGACGATCTCGGTGCGCTGGAACGCCGGCCACTCAGGCGCCAGGGTCCTGCAGCCCTTCGGGTTCGTGCCGACAAGCGGCGACCCGAATTTCAACAATCAGGTGCACCAAGGCTTCGGGGTCTACGTGCTGAGCAACGACGACGCTCGGTTCAGCCTCGACAACGGCGAATCGGCCGACGAGATCACGCTCGGCGGGTCCGACACGGAGGTGGCGCTCGAGATAGCCGAGGGCACCGAGCGCCCGTTCCGGGTGCGGCTCAACGGCCTGGCTCCGATCTCGCCGGTCACGGTCGCGGCGGCCCTGCTGAGGGACGGCGACGACCGGGTGGGCACGCCGACCCCGGCCGAGGTGGTGTTCACGCCGGACGACCACACGACGGACAAGTTAGTGACGGTGCCGACGGAATTCGGCGGGACCGCGGCCGGCTCGGCGACCGTGCGCTTCAGCATGCGCACGCTGGACGGGGCATACGAGCTGTTCGGGCGCGAGAACCGGTCGGATCTCAACGGCAAGGTCGACGTGGTCGCCGGCGGGCTGCTGATGACCGATCCGGCGGACGAGCCGGCGGGCCGGTGGACGACGGCGGTGCTCTCGCTCGACGAGATGCCGTCGGCTACGGACCCTGTGACGGTGGCGCTGACGAGCAACGACACGAACGTCGAGTTCGACGCACCGGCGAACATCGTCTTGAACCAGTCCAACTACAGCACAGGCGTCCTAGTCTCGATCCGCTACGGCGTGAACAGGCAGGCTGAAGTCAGCGTGCAGGTCACAGCAATCGCGAGCCAAGGCGACGGCAACGGGGCCTTCGCCGGCCACACCAGGGTGGTTGACATCACCTTCGGGGAGAACTTCAACGCTACCTGGCTTGTCTGCTGCGGCGACGACATGAGCATCGGCAACGGCGCGGTCGACGGTTCGAACATCGCCAGGACCGTGATCGAGGGATCGAACGACATGCTTTCGGTCTACATCGATTCCGCCAGCCCTGTCGAGCCGGCCTCTCCGCTTACGGTGAGGGTGGCCCTTGCTTCCGGGTCCGACGACAGGGTGTCGGTCAGCCCGGACAGCCTGGAGCTCAACAGGCTGACGGACACGGTCGCTGTCATGATCGAGACCACCGAGGTTTCGGGTCGCGGAGCCGGCCAGGCCGAGGTCGTGTTCAGCCTGCACACGCAGGACGGCGCCTTCGAGCTGGAGTCGCCCTACATGGTGACGGCGACGATCGACGTGATCCAGAACCCGCTTGAGGTACTGACGGCTGCCCCATCGATTGCCGCCGGCCGCTGGATGGAGCTGACGGTCACGCTCAACAGGGCGCCGGCCGGCGGGGTGACGGTCAACCTGACGTCGCCCACGGCCGACACGGAGTTCAATCCGGATCACCCCGCGGTCGAGCTCGACGGGACGACGACCGGCGGGGTGGTCTCGGTGCGCCTGGCGGCCTACGCGACCGCAGCCTCCGACGTCGCGGTCGCGGCCGTTGCGTCGAGCGACATTAACGCCTTCAACGGCGCGGCCGCCGGGGCGACGTACTCGGCCACGCCGAACGACGAGTTCTACTGGTCCCTCGACTTCACGGACAGCGGCTCGCCGGTGAACCCCGCGAACAACGCCTCGCTGCAGATCAGGAGCAGCGTCCAGGAGGGCGCGAGCGCGAGCTTCCAGGTCGCCCTCAACCACGTTTCAAGGCCCGAGGCCGAGCCGACGGAGCCCGTCACGGTGCGCGTCGCGGTCCTGTCCGGCGGCGACGGCCGGGTGTTCCTGCCAGCCCAGCGCGAGATCGTGTTCACGCCGGACAACTACAGCCAGCCCCAGACCTATCTCGTCCCGGTGGGCAGCACGGGACAGGCGAGCGGCTCGGGCACGCTGTCGTTCACCCTGGACACCGGCGACGGGGCCTACGCCGAGTATGCGCGCCAGCACGGCGCTGTACTCTACGCAGAGATCGCTGTGCAGCGCAACCCGCTGCTGTCCGACGTTGCCCCGCCGTCCGTTGTCGCGGGCCGCGACTCGGTCTTCAACGTGAGGCTGCGCGACGCCCCGACAGGAGAGGTGAGGGTCGACCTTGCCTCAGGCGCGACGAACGTGGATATCGATCCGATGTTCCTCGAGCTCACCGACACGACGGCCATGTCGGTCACGGTGCGGTACACGGCGTTCAGCGCCGACGACGTCGTCGTGCGGATAACGGCGAGCTCGAGCAGCACTTCGGACCCGGATCTCGGTGGCTTCGCGATCGACCACGAGGTCCTGTTCACCGGCAACAACGCGCGCTGGGTGCTGTCGAACGGCGGGGACGGCGAATACGACACGATCGGCCCTGACGGCCCGGAGAACTCGATCCAGCTTACGGCGATCGAGGGCGAGACCCTGGAGGCCTTCATCGGGCTGGAGATCCGCCCGACGTCGAACGTGACTGTCAACATCAGAGCCGAGACGGCCAACCCGACAAACCGGAACATCGAGGCCGACTTGCCGTCGCAGGTCGTGTTCACGCCGGCGAACTGGGAGCACCGCCAGACCGTCATGTTCAGGGTCGAGGAGAACGGGGCCGGCGACGAGACCTACACCTACCGGGCGGTACTGGACACGCAGGACGCTGCCTACCGCCTGTACAACGACGCCCCCGAGCACCCGTACAGCAACCGCCTCAGCTTCGATATACAGGTCTCCGACAACGACCTGGTGATGACGGACCCGGCAGACGTCCCGGCGGGCCGGTGGACCGAGTTCGAGGTCAGCCTGAGGCGTGCGCCGTCCCAGGGCGTGACGGTCACGCTGTTCGCGGACGACCCCGAAGTGGTGTTCAGTGCGAGCGGCGGGACGGTCGTCCTTTCGGACACGGACGCGGTGACCCTCTCGCTGAAGTACGGCGCGAACATCACAACGGACATAATGGTTGACGTGCAGGTCTCGGCCTCGGTGTTCGCGAGCGGCGACGCGACCTACGAGGGGGCAAAGACCCGCAAGGGAGTTACGTTCACCTGGAACCCGGCGGACTGGACGCTCAGGAACGCCTACAACACGAACAGCTACATCGGCGCGAGCACCCCGTCCAGGGTCCTCAACGTCACGGTGTCCGAGGGCTCCCTCGGCAACCTGGTCGAGATCAGGACCCCGGGCCCTGACCTGGTCCCGACGGCCCCGCTGACCTTCACGTTCACGCCTGCGCTCGGGAGCGACGACAGGGTGTCGGTCACCCAGGAGACTGTCATCTCCCCGGACGTGTTCGCCATGAGCACGCCGACGAACGTGGCGGTCGAGGCCTCGGTGGACTACCGCGACGAGGGCGCCGGCAGGGCGACCTTCGACGTCGAGCTGACCTCCGGCGACGGGGCGGTCACGCAGTTCGCCGAGGAGTTCAACCTCCTGAACTTCAGGGTCGTGGTGCACGTCGAGCCCGGCCTGCTGGTGATGACGCAGCCGGCCACCCCGGTGGTCAGCGGCCGGTGGACCGAGACGTCGTTCTCGATGAGGGTCGACCCGGACAACCCCGGCGACCCGGACCTTGAGTGCTACGAGACGACCTGTCCTGTGACGGTCACCTTCGGCACCGCCGGAACCCCGGCGGGGATAGAGTTCCGCCCGATGTCGGGCCAGGTGGTCCTCAACGGCACGACGCCGACTCGGGTGTCAATTCGCCACAACGCGTACTCCGCCGACGACCTGTCGGTGGTGATGACTGCCGAGGCGGACACATTCGACTCCCCGCTGTTCGACTTCGGGAGCTTCCTCGCGCGGCGCTCTGTCGTGTTCTCGACCGCGGACGACGCGCGCTGGCTGCTCATCAACAGCCTCGGCGAGCGCAGGTCCCCGGACGACGACGATGCTGACCGGGACGTGTCGATCGACACCGTTCCCGGCGAGGCGGTTGAGTTCGCGGTTTCGCTGTCGCTTGACCCGCAGACGCAGGTCACGGTGGCCGCAGGCCTTGCGAGCGGGGCGGACTCGAGGGTGCAGGAGCCCGACCCGCGGGAGCTTACCTTCGGACCGGGCGACGTCGGCCCGAAGACGGTCACCGTTGCCGTCGGCACCGGCGCAGGCGAGGGATCCGCGCGGATCAGGTTCAGGATGACGGCCGACGACGACGCGTACACCCTCTACGCCGGCGAGCACGGCAGCGAGATGTTCGGCGTGGTGAGCGTCCAGCAGAACCCGCTGCAGCTGGCCACGCCAACAACTGTCCCCGCCGGGCGGTGGGCGACGGCGGTGGTGGCGCTCGCGGCGCAGCCGAGCCAGCCGGTCACAATTGACCTAAGCACCGACGAGCGGATCGAGCTGTCCGAGAACCAGCTGGTGATCCAGCCGTCCGCCCACGACACAGGGGTGATCGTTAGTGTGCGGCGCGACGGCAACCTCGACGCGGACCTCGAGGTCATGCTCACCGCGGTCGCCTCTAGCGGCGATTCGGCCTACCAGCCCAACGGGCACCGCAGGGAGGTTACGTTCACGGTCGGCTCGAACGCCGCGATGACCGTTGCGGCCGACGCGCCCGCGGACGTCCTGCTCGAGGGCGACACGGCGCAGGTAACGGTCTACCCGGGAGCGGAGATCGAGGAGAACTCGTACATCATCGTCACCGCCGCCGTGGTCCAGGCGTCCGACCGCGCGACGCTGATAGTCAACGACTCGCCTGCGGAAAGCGTCGAGCTGCAGTTCTTCGACACGACCCCGCAATACGTGACGCTGTCGGTTTCCGAGACGACGGTCACCCGCGAGGCGGACTTCCAGGTCTCGGTAGTCGTCGGCGTCAACCCGGACCTCACCCAGGACCAGGCGTTCGCCCTGCGCGCGAGCGAGTTCGCCGCTAGCGTGACCGTCAGGGACACGACCGCCGGCAGCCTCTCGCGGGGGACGGACAGCGTCTTCATGGTCGAGGAGGGCGACCGGACCGTGCTCACCCTTTCCGCGAGCGTGCGCCCGACGGCGAACATCGTGGTGGACCTCACGCCTGAGGACCCCTCGCAGCTAGGCCTGTCCGCGGCGCAGGTGACCTTCACGCCGTCCGACTGGGGCCCGAGGGAGGTCGCAGTAGTCGCAACCGACGACGACGTCGACTCCGGCACGCGCAACGTCGTGCTCGAGTTCGGGGTGACGACAGACGACGCGGCCTACGCCGGGGCAGCGCTCGATTCGGTCGAGTTCCGGATCTCCGAGGACGACGAGGCCGGCATGCTGCTCTCGCCGCGCCTGCTCAACATGTCCATTGGCGACTCGCTCACGATCTCGGTCGGCTTCAGCTCCCGCCCGACGCACGACGTGAGCTACCTAGGCCGCCTGTACACCCCGGACGGCACCTGGCCGGCCGGCGTCACGGTCCGGATGGAGCCGGTGACGACTCCCGGCAGGCCCCAGTTGAGGCGAACCGTTGCGCCCGATGACTGGCAGACCACGATCGTCATGACCCTCCACGCGGAGTACACCGGGGGGACGGTGAATTTCGACGACTTCGAGATCCGCATGCAGAACTCCTTCTTCACGGCGGACCCGGGCTTTGTCACCTCCGAGACCCTCATGGGCACGGTCAGCGGCAGTCCGCTGCGGCTCGAGCAGCCGGCGCCTGTCGTCGCGGGCCGCTGGACGCCGCTGGTCGTCTCGCTCGCGGCCTCGTCGCCGACGCCGGTGGACATCGCGCTCGAGACCGGCGACTCCAACGTCGAGTTCAGCCGCAACTCGGTCGTGCTGCGCGGGACCGGCGCTGTTACGGTCTCAGTGCGCCACGCCGCGAACCTGGACGCCGAGCTCCCGTCCGTCGAAATCACCGCGCGAGTGCTGTCGACCGACAACCCCGACTACAACGGCAAGAGTGCCGTGCGCAGCGCCAGGTTCCTTGCGAACGCTGACATGACGCTGTCGTTCGACCCGCCGGACGCCTCCTACGACGAGGGAAGCGCCTACGAGCTCACGGTGAGCCTCGGGGCCGCGGTCGAGACCGGCAAGGCCGTGCGCGTCTCGGCGATGCTCGACGCCCCCGCAGGGCGCGCGTCGCTCCTCGTCGGCGGCTTCGACGAGGAGCGCACGGAGATCAGGTTCACGCCGGCGAAGTCTGCGCACACGCTGACGGTGACGCTAAGCGAGACCTTGGACACCCGCGAGGCGGACTTCCAGGTGTCCGTGATCCTCGACGTCGACCCGAACGCGAGCAGGACCTCGGACCTTGCCTTCGGCCTGCGCGACGACGCGCAGCAGGCGGTCATTACCGTAAGCGACACGACAGAGGGATCGCTGAGCGTCAGCCGCGACGTTGTGACGCTGCCGGAGGGCGCAATGGTGCAGGTCCAGGTGGCGGTAAGCGCGCGCCCGACGGTAAACCTCGAGGTGAGCATAACGAGCCCGAACCCCGAGTGGTACGAGCTAAACCCGCCGGGCGTGGTGTTCACGCCTTCCAACTGGCAGACGGCCCAGGAGCTGGTGATCGCGGTTCCGGAGGACGACACCGCGCTCGGCGACCGGACGGTCGAGATCACCTTCGACACGAGCGACGACGACAGCAACTACGTTTCGGCGGCCGCCTCAGTCCTCACGCTGAACATCACCGATCCCGACATGATCGGCGTGAATGTTGTCCCGGCCTCGCCTGTGGTCGCCGCGGGCTTCAGCCAGAACGTGGCGTTCAGCCTCGACAGCGAGCCCGCAGGCGAGGTAACTGTGAAGGTCTCGCTCGGCTACTCTACCGCTGACGTCCCGACGGGCCTGATGCTGTCGATCGGCGTGGACACGACCGAGCCCAAGGAGCTGGTGTTCGACGCGAGCACCTGGAACGACCCGCTGGAACTCACGGTTCACGCCTCGTTCGCCAATCCCGACATGCCGGTGGCGGTCCCGGGCAACATCGACATCACCCTGTCGGTCGAGGTCGGCTCGGGCGAGGACAGCGCCTACGACGGCTTCGCCGACTTCGACGTCGCGGGCGTCGTCAGCGGGAGCAGGCTGTGGGTGACGCAGCCGGAAAGCGTGGCCGTGGGCCGGTGGACGACCTTCGAGGTCTCGCTGCCCGGCGAGCCGGCGGAAGACGTGGAGATCGAGATCGACTTTGAAAGCCGCAGGTCTCTGGAGATAATGCCGGAGACGTTCACCCTGAGCGGCTCGGCAACGCAGCTGGTCTCGGTCCGCACGATAGGTTCCCAGTTCAACCCCGTTGATGCCGTCCTCACCGTCACCGTGGCCTCCTCCGCGAATCCGGCCTATGTCGACGAGGTAGTCGAGCGGAGCGTGACGTTCACCGGCAATACTGGCTTTAACCCGGCAGCGGAACAGTTCAGCGCCCCGCTGGAGGAGGGAACGAAGCACGAGGTCACCGTCTCGCTGGCCGAGCCGGTTCTGCCGGGCTCGGTGGCGGTGATTCGCGGCAGCTTCATCAACAACGCTGGCGGCCGCGTCTCGATCCTCCTGTCGAACGGAACGACTGCGGACAGCATCGACCTCACCTACAGCAACCATGACGGAATGACGGTCACGCTGACAATCTCCGAGACCGATACGCGCGACGCGGACATACCCGGGAGCCTGCAGTTCGGCGTGGACCGGAACAGGTCGACGGACGGAGCCTACGCGAACGGAGGCGGAGGTATAGAGCGAGCGTTCATCGTCCGCGACACGACCGAGGGCGCTTTCAGCGTGACTCCGGACTCGGCGATGGTGGGCGAGCGCGACTTCGCTCAAATCCAGGTCGCGCTGAGCGCGCAGCCGACGGTAGACGTCGTCATCAACATCAGCAGCCCGGACGCGCTGCAGGCAAGCTACTATGACCTCGTGCTCGGCGGCACCGGCACGCCGGCATCCCAGCTGACGTTCACTCCCGCGAACTGGGAGACGCCGCAGGACCTGGACCTGCTGGTGGGGCGGGACGAGTTTGCCAACGGCGACCGGAGCGCGTTCATCGACTTCGCAGTCGACACCGCCGGCACGGTTGACGATGCGTACTCGGGCGCGGAAAGGCAGCGGTTCAGGCTCGACATCACGGACGACGACGAGTTCGGGATCAGCGTGGTTCCCGACATGCTCAGCGTGGGCGCAGGGAGCGAGCTGCCGGTTTCGTTCAGGTTGCGGAGCCAGCCGTGGGCCGGGGGATCGAACGCGGCGACCGGCGACGTGCGGATCACGGTTGACCTCGGGTTCAACGCAGGCGACCTGCCTGACGACTTGGCGCTGACCCTCGGCGGCTCGTCGCCGCGGCGGGTGCTGACGTTCGACAGCAACACCTGGAGAACCGTCCAGCGCGTGACCATCCACGCGGACTTCACCGGCGGCGACATCGAGGTCCCTGACTTCCCGGTCAGGCTCGACATCGGCGTAGAGGCTGACGACGCAATGTCCGACTACGCCGGTATAGACCCCTTCAGCGTTTCCGGCGAAGTGAGCGGGAGCCCGCTTGCGGTAACCCAGCCTGCCGGCGCGGTCGCCGGCCGGTGGACCGGCTTCGACGTCTCGCTGCGCAGGAACTCGAGCCAGCCGGTCAACCTCGGCTTCGGCTCGAACGACACCAACGTCGAGTTCAGCCCGCGCACGGCCTCGCTTTCGGGAACCGACTCGGTCCGGGTGTCGGTGCGCTACGCGGCGAACCTGGACGCCTCCGCGAACGTGGTTCTCACGGTGTCTGTATCCTCGACCTCGAACACGGATTACCAGAACGAGGCGGTCGAGAGGAGGGTCTCGTTCGACCCGAACACGAACATGACGCTGTCTCCGACCGGCCCGACCGCGCCGGTGAACGAGGGCGAGGCCTTCGAGCTGAACCTGGAGCTCGGGGAGATGGTCCAGTCCGGCGCGAACGTGATCGTGAACGCCGCGGTGATCCAGGACACCCCGCGCGTTTCGCTTCGAATATCCGACACCGTCTCAAGCAGCAACCACAGCCTCACCTACACGACGAACGCCCAGCAGGTGCTGACGGTCACGGTCAGGGAGACCATGACCCGCGAGGAGGACTTCCAGGTCACGGTCCAGCTGAGCCTGTCTGACAGGTCCTCCGACCCGGCATACGCCATGCGCGCGTCGCTCGCGGAGGTCACGCTCACTGTCCGCGACACGACGCAGGGCGCCCTGTCGCTGTCGGTTGACCCGGCAGACAGGATCACGAGGACCGAGGGCGAGAGCGTGCAGATACTGGTCGCGCTCACGGCGATGCCGACGGTCAACGTCGAGGTGGGTATCAACAGCGACA
>CAZDYI010000116.1:0-8495 GCA_964509765.1 uncultured Gammaproteobacteria bacterium | reverse complement strand
GCGCAACATGGTCACGGTCAAGCTCGTCAACGGGACGATCTACCACCCGGTCTACGGCAAGCACGGCGCGACCAAGGTCTACATGCAGCCGGCATCGGCGGGCACCGGCCGGATCGCCGGCGGCAACATGCGCACGATCCTAGAGCTCGTCGGGATCAAGAACGTCCTGGCCAAGATCATCGGCTCGAACAACCACAACAACGTCGTCCGCGCGACCATCGACGCGCTTACGAAGATCCGCTCGCCGGAGGAGATCTCCTCGAGGCGCGGCAAGAGCCTTGACTCGATCAGGGCGCAGCACAGGTCGCTCGGGTGAGCGCGGACCGGGCAGCGAAGGAGGGCCGGGCGAGCCTGGCGGCGCTCTCGCCGGCCCCGGGCTCGGCCCGCAACAGGACCCGGGTCGGGCGCGGGACCGGCTCCGGCAAGGGCAAGACCTGCGGCCGCGGCCACAAGGGCCAGCTCTCGCGCTCGGGCGGGGGCGTCCCGTTCGGCTTCGAGGGCGGGCAGATGCCGATCCACCGCCGGATCCCCAAGCGCGGCTTCCGCTCGCGCACCGAGGCGAGCTGGCTGCGCCTGCCGACCTCCGCGCTCGCGAGGCTCGAGCCCGGCTCCGTTACCCTTGAGGCCCTCAAGGGCCGCGGGATGCTCGGCGCGGGCCAGACCCGCGTCAAGTTCTACCTGTCGGGCGAGGTCAAGGCGGCCTTCGAGCTTGACGGGATCGCCGCCACCGCCGGGGCGAGGGCCGCGATCGAGGCGGCCGGGGGCAAGGTCGCCGCAAAGGCCGGGGAAGGCAGCTCGCCTAGTTCCTAGGGCGCCGCATGGCACAGGGACCGTCCGCGGTCAACTTCAAGGACCTGAGAAGGAGGGTCCTGTTCGTCGTCGGGGCGCTGGTCGTCTTCCGGATAGGCTCGCACGTGCCGCTCGTCGGCATCGACACCGTCCAGCTGCGCGCGGTCTTCCAGGAGAGCGCGGGCAACCTGCTGAACTTCCTCAACGCCTTCTCGGGCGGGTCGATCTCGCGGCTGTCGGTGATGACCCTCGGGATCATCCCTTACATCACCTCGTCGATCATCGTCAACCTCGCCTCGGCGACGGTCCCGAGCCTCGAGGCGCTCAAGAAGGAGGGCACGCTCGGCAGGCGCAAGCTGACGAACTACACGAGGCTGGGCACCGTCGCGCTGACCCTCATCCAGGGCTCGCTCGTCGCCGTCGCCCTCGAGCGCTTCGGCATGGCCCTCGAGCCGGGGCTCCTGTTCCGCTTCACGACCGTAGTCGGCCTCGTAGCCGGGACGATGTTCCTGATGTGGCTCGGCGAGCAGATAACCGAGCGCGGGATCGGCAACGGCATCTCGACGATCATCTTCGCGAGCATCGTCTCGGGCCTGCCGCAGGCGATCAGCGAGGTCGGCTTCCAGGTGAGCTCCGGCTCGATCAACCCGCTGACCGCGATGATCATCTTCGTCGGCGCGCTCGCCCTGCTAGCGGGCGTGGTGTTCTTCGAGCGCGGCCAGCGCCGGGTCCCGCTCAACTACGCCAAGCGCCAGGTCGGCAACAAGATGATGGGCGGCCAGAAGTCGCACCTGCCGCTGAAGGTCAACATGGCCGGAGTTATGCCTGCGATCTTCGGCTACGCGGTGCTGTTCTTCCCGGCGCAGATCGTCGCGTTCTCTGAGGGCGGCGGCGCGGAGTGGCTCCGCGACCTGACCGCGGCGATGGGGCGCGGCCAGCCGCTGTACATGCTCGTGCTCGCGTCGTTTCTGATCTTCTTCACCTTCTTCTACACCGAGCTCGTGCACAACCCGCGCGACACCGCCGACAACCTGCGCCGCAGCGGGGCGGTCGTGCCGGGGATCCGCCCCGGCGAGCGGACCGGGGTCTACCTCGAGGGCATCGTCAAGCGGCTTACGCTCGTCGGGGCGCTGTACATCACGTCGGTGTGCCTCGTGCCCGAGCTGCTCGTCGCGCAGTTCGCGGGCTCGCTCACGACCTTCGTGCTGCTGTTCGGCGGGACCTCGCTTCTGATCATCGTCGTCGTGTCGATGGACTTCATGGAGCAGGTCCAGCACTACATGATGAGCCAGCAGTACGGCAGCCTGCTCAAGAAGGTGCCGGGCGGCCGGCTCGGGATGTGAGGGGCTGACGGCCGTGGCGACCAAGAGGTACGAGACCGTCGGCGACGTCGTCGAGTCCCTTCCGAACAACCTCTACCGGGTGAGGCTCAAGAACGACCACATGCTGCTGTGCTCGATCGTCTACAAGATGACCAAGCGGCGGATCAAGGTCGTCCCCGGCGACACGGTGACAGTCGAGGTCACCCCGACGGACCTCAGCCGCGGCCGGATCGTCTACCGCGGCCTGCGCAAGCCGCCTTCAGCGGACGGCGAGCAGCCTCCGCCGCACGCAAAGCCGCCACCCAGGCGGCACAAGAGGCGGGGCAGGCGGTGAGCGGATGCGGCCGGACACTCCGCTCCATGCCTCAAGGCGCGCGGGGTTTGGTAAAATTCGGCGAGAACTTCCTCAAGCAGGTGATTGCCGACATGGCGGACTATCGCTTCGGGACCCTCAGTCACTGAACGCCTTCACCTCATCATGTCATTCGGAAACAAGGACGCCTGGAACAGGTACATGGTCGGCGCGTACGCGCCCGAGGGACCCATATTCGTAAGCGGCAAGGGCTCGACGCTTCTCGACAGGGCAGGTAACGACTTCATTGACTTCTCCGCGGGAGTTGCGGTTTCGTCGCTCGGCCACGGGGAGGCGAACCTTACACGCGCGATAGCTGAGCAGTCTAGGTTGCTGATGCACGTCTCGAACCTCCACGTCCACAACCGCACGGTCAAGACCGCCCGCCGGCTGCTGAGGCTGACCGGCATGAAGAAGGCATTCTTCTCCAACTCGGGCGCCGAGGCGAACGAGTGCGCGCTGAAGATCGCCCGCAAGCGGGGCACCGCGATCGCCAAGGGCAAGCACCGGGTCGTGTCGCTCAAGGGATCGTTCCACGGCAGGATCGGCCTTTCGCTCGCCGCGAGCGGCCAGCCTAGGCTCTGGAAGGAGTTCGGCCCGCAGGCGCCGGGGTTTGCGCATGTGTCCATGGATGACGAGAAGGAGATCAAGGCCGCGTTCAGCAACAAGGTCTGCGCCGCGATAGTCGAGCCGATCCAGGGGGAGTCCGGGGTCGTCCAGGTTCCGACGTCCACGCTCAAGCTTCTCAACAAGCTGTGCATCAAGAACGACGCGCTTTTCATAGTTGACGAGATCCAGTGCGGCATGGGCCGCACCGGCAACCTGCTCGCGCACAAGGGAACCGGAATCAGCCCCGACGTCATAACGCTCGGCAAGGGGCTCGGCGGCGGCTTTCCCGTCGCGGCGACGCTGCTCTCCGGACGCGCGGACGGGGTGCTCCAGCCCGGCGACCACGGGACGACGTACGGCGGCAACCCGGTTGCGATGGCCGTGATCGAGGAGATCCTCATGCAGATCCCAAGGTCCGACTTCATCGCAAGGGTGCGCTCGAGGGGCGCCTACCTGCAGAAGCTGCTCAAGGCGCTCAAGCGCAGGGGCCTGCCGATCGAGGACATCCGCGGCAAGGGCCTGATGGTCGGGCTCGTCCTCGACACCAACCGCTCCAAGCCGCGCCGCCTTGCCTACCGTGCGCTCGAGGAGGGCGTGCTCGTGATCCCGACCGGCGACGACGTGATCCGGATCGTCCCGCCGCTGAACATCACCAAGGCGGAGATCAAGAGGGGGGTGTCGAGGCTCCGGAGGGCCTTCGGCAACCTCTAGCCAATCGCCGGCCCGGCGGCCGGCCGCTCTGAAGTAGTTTCGTGAAAGCCGACCCGCCTGTGTCCGGAGCGGGTCCGCAGGTCAGTTGTCCTTGTACCGGGGCTGGAGCTTTTCGCCCCTGGCGATTTGCCCCTTGATTTCCTCGATGGTCTTTTCCATCGCTACGAACCGCTCCGGAGAGGAAGGGTGGGTTTGTGAGAACTCGTTTGTGCTGCCGACTTCTACAGTCAGGTTGCGCCAGAAGTCTTCCGCTCCGTCTATCTCCATGCCTGCCTTCGCCATCAGGTACAGGCCGATGTAGTCCGCCTCTGCCTCAAACTCCTTTGAGTACAGTTGGCCCCCGAGGTTTGAGAACGCGCCGCTCGTGTCAACTCCGGTTGCGAACAGTATGGCGAGGTCCACAACCAAGCCTCCCATGGCATTGACTGTCTTCGAATCGATGTGTGCCATGATGTTGTGCGCCAGCTCATGGGAGATGACGAATGCCAGGGCTTGGTCGTCTGCGGTGAAGTTAACCATCCGGGGGGTGATGTACATCTCCTCGCCGTCTGCGTAGGCATTGAGGCTGCCGTCATCGTAAATGCTGATGGGGTAGTCGCAGTATTCCTGTGTTGACACGAAGAGAGTAATGCGTTCGTTGTTCCTGTTCAGCACTATGCTGTGCCTTCCTGCTTCGATTGGGTCTGCTTCCGCGTAGTCGTTCCAAGTCATTCCCTCGGGCCCTTCGAACACGTGTTCGCCTATCGTCAGTATTTCATCTCCGGACTTCAGACCGCCGGCTTCAGCTCCAGAGTTGGCTAAGACCTCACCGAGGACAGGGTTGGCTTTGTGTCCTGCTGACCGGGATATCTCCCTCCAGTCTTCTTCGAAGCTGTCTATGTCAGGAAGAACGAACACTCCGAAATTATGGGCGATTTTTTCCTCGCAAACGTCAAGCGCCGCCCGATTGAGAACCCCTGCTATGCGCCAGACGCGCTTTTGCTGCAGCGTTCTTTTTTTGAACAGCGCGAGGTGCTGCTGAAACTTCTCGGCATCGACTTCTTCCGACGAGAGGTCAAATCCCGATGTGGTGGGCCGGGCGCATCCAGCGAGAAAGCCGCCTATCGTGATGACAAGCAATGCGAGGATGTTTTTCCGCCATGTCATTCGGACTTCGCGGTCTCCGCTGATGCAAGGGTTTCTGAACGATTGAATCATCATTGACTCCTCCGCGTTATGGGTTGCATCAGTGCAGCCCGGCGATGTACTCCGCCAGCGCGGCGATGTCGGCGTCGGTCATCCCGGCGGCGATGTCCCGCATCACGGCGTTGGGCCTCGTTCCGTCGCGCAGCTCGGTGAGCGTCTTGACGGTGTAGGCGGCGTGTTGGCCGGACAGCCTCGGGTACAGCGGCGGGATGCCCTTGCCGGCGGGGCCGTGGCAGCCCGTGCAGTTGGGGACCGCGCGCCCGGGGATGCCGTTGCGGTAGAGCGACTCGCCGGCGGACGCGAGATCGGCGTCGACCGCGCCGGACAGGCCGGCCTGCTGGCCCTCGAGGTAGACGGAGATGTTGTCGATGTCCTCGTCGGACAGCGGGTCGACGAACGGCTGCATGAGGGCGCTCACCCGGTCCTTGGACTTGAAGCTGCGGATCTGCGCGGCGGTGTACTCGGCGTGCTGGCCGGCTAGGACGGGCTGCTCGGGAACGAGGCTGTTGCCGGCCGAGCCGTGGCAGGACATGCAGGAGACCTGGTACAGGGACGCGCCGGCGGCCGCGTCGCCGGCGACCAGCTCCTGGCCGACGGAGGCGGGTACCGCAGTAGCCGACAGCAGCAGGGTGAAGGCCGCAAGGCGCAAGGAACGCATGGCGGCGGATTCTAGCCTAACGCCCCGCTTCGCGCCGCCTCGGGAGGGGAGTTTTCGCAACCTGCGGATTTTTTGTTAGAATTCCGCCTGAATCGGCTCGGCGGGCTGCGCCTTCCGGGCCGTTTCGGGACCTGCCGCACCGCGCGGCGCCCGACGAGGGAAAGGGGTCCGGTCAGGGGCGGTCCTGCCGCCGTCGGGCCGCGACGGACAGGAGGAGGACCGGCAATGCCCAGGCACAAGACGGTGAGACTGACCATGGCGCAGGCCCTGGTGCGCCACCTGGCCGCCCAGCGGGTGGACCTCGAAGACGGAACCGAGGCGCAGCTGTGCGCCGGTGTGTTCGCGATATTCGGCCACGGCAACGTTACCTGCCTCGGCGAGGCGCTCCACTCGGTCCGCCGGGAGATGCCGACCTACCGCGGCCAGAACGAGCAGGGCATGGGCCTTGCCTGCTGCGGCTTCGCCCGCGCGCGCCTGCGGCGCGGCTTCATGGCGGCGACGAGCTCGATCGGCCCCGGCGCGACCAACATGGTCACCGCCGCGGCGGTCGCGCACGCAAACCGCCTGCCGGCGCTGTTCATCTCCGGCGACACCTTCGCGAGCCGGCTGCAGGACCCGGTCCTCCAGCAGGTCGAGAACCGCGGCGAGCCGGGCACGACGGTCAACGACGCCTTCCGCCCGGTCGTTCAGTACTGGGACCGCATCACCCACCCGGCGCAGCTGCTGTCGACCCTGCCGCAGGCGTGGGCGTCGATGCTCGACCCCGGAAGCTGCGGGCCCGTGTTCCTCGCGCTCCCGCAGGACGTCCAGGAGGACGCCTACCCGTACCCGGCCTCGTTCTTCGAGCCCGTCACGCACTACATGCCGCGGCCGCGGCCGGACCGGCTGAGCGTCGCGCAGGCCGCGGAGGCCCTCCGCGCGGCGCGGCGCCCCCTGATCGTCGCCGGCGGCGGAGTGCGCTACTCGATGGCCGAGGACGCGCTGATTGCGCTCGCGAAGGGGTGCGGCATCCCGGTGGTCGAGACGCTCTCGGGGCGCTCTTCCCTGCCGGGCGACCACCCGAACTACGCGGGCCCGGTTGGGGTGACCGGCTCGTCGTCGGCGAACGCGATCGCCCCCGAGGCCGACGTCGTGCTCGCGGTCGGGACGCGGCTGCAGGACTTCACCACCTCCTCCGGCTCGGTGTTCTCGCACCCGGGCGTGCAGGTCGTCTCGGTGAACGCCTGCCCGCCCGACGCGGCCAAGCGCGACGCGATCGCGGTGGTCGGCGACGCGCGCGAGTCGCTAAAGGAGATCTCGCGGGCCGTCGGCGCGCACAAGGCGCCGCCGAGGTGGCTCGGGCGCGCGGGCCGCGAGTACGGGAAGTGGCGCAGGTACCTGCGCGGCTGCGCGGACCCGAAGGCGAAAAGGGGCAGGCTCCCGACCTACGGCCAGGTGATGGGCGCGGTCAACCGGCTTGCGAAGAGGGGCGACATGACCCTGTCGGCCGCAGGCGGCCTGCCGGGCGAGCACAACAAGCACTGGATGAGCCGCCAGCGCGGCGACTTCGACTGCGAGTTCGGCTACTCGTGCATGGGCTACGAGGTCTCGGGCGCGTACGGCTTCCGGATGGGCAAGCGCGGCGCGGGCGAGGTGATCTCGATGATCGGCGACGGCTCGTACCTGATGATGAACTCCGACGTCCTGTCGACCGTGATGACCGGCCACAAGGTGATCTTCGTCCTGTGCGACAACGGCGGCTACGCTGTGATCAACCGGCTGCAGGCGGGCAAGGGCGGCGCCGAGTTCAACAACCTGTTCCGCCACTGCGAGGGCCGCGCGGTCAAGGTCGACTTCGTCGAGCACGCCAAGAGCATGGGAGCCGGCGGCGAGTGGGTGTCCGACGTAGAGGGGCTCGAGGATGCCTTCGGCCGCGCGAGGCGCTCGAGGGACTCGTACCTGATCGCAATCCGCACCGACCAGTACGAGTGGACCGGCGGCGACGCATGGTGGGACGTCGGCGTCCCCGAGGTGAGCAGGCGCGCGGCGGTGCGCAAGGCGCGGCGCGGCCAGGTCCGCGGCCGCAAGGCCCGCCACGGGGGCCTGTGATGGCGTCCCCCTCGCTCGGCCCGAAGCAGGTGCGGCTTGCCGTCGCGCCCATTGCCTGGATCAACGACGACATCGCCGAGATGTCCGACGCGTACACGCTCGAGGAGTGCCTGCAGGAGAGCGAGGAGGCCGGCTACGCCGGCACCGAGGCCGGCCGGTCGTTCCCGCAGGACCCCAAGGTCCTGTCGAAGAAGCTCAGCGAGGCCGGCATCGTGATGGCCTCGGGATGGTGGTCGGGAATGCTGCGCACCGGCACCGTCGAGGACGAGATCGACCGGATCGAGTCGTACCTGAGGATGTTCACCGGCTGCGGGACCGAGATCATGTTCTACGGCGAGATCGACGGATCGATCCAGGGCGAGGACGTCCCGCTCAGCGAGCGCCCGGTGATGGAGGAGGCCGAGTTCAAGGCCTACGGAAAGAAGCTGACCGCGCTCGCCAAGCACACCAAGTCGCGCGGCGTCCGCCTGTGCTTCCACCACCACATGGGCACGGTGGTCCAGACCGCCAAGGACATCGAGATGCTCATGGCCAGCACCGGCAGGGACCTCGGGCTGCTGCTCGACACCGGCCACCTGGTCTTCGCCGGCGGAAACCCGTACGAGGTCGCGCGCAAGCACTCGGCGCGGCTGTCCTACGTGCACCTCAAGGACCTGCGCAAGGGGCCCTTCGACCGCTGCCTGGCCGAGGACTGGTCATTCGTCCGGGCGATACGCGAGGGGGTGTTCACCGTCCCCGGCGACGGCCACATCGACTTCGACACGGTCCTCAAGGCGCTCGC
>CAZDYI010000115.1:0-30649 GCA_964509765.1 uncultured Gammaproteobacteria bacterium | reverse complement strand
AACAACAAGGTCAGCGAGCTGTGGAAGCACGCGAAGATGCGCGTGGAGAAGTCGCTGATGGACTCGCTCGAGAGCGAGGCCGCGACGAAGGTCGACGCCAAGGGCAGGCGCGTCGAGCTCAAGGACGACAAGGGCGAGACGGTGGTCAACCCGTCGTCGAACTCGATCTACATGATGGTCGACTCGGGCGCGCGGGGCTCGCGCGACCAGCTGATGCAGCTCGCTGGCATGCGCGGGCAGATGGCCCGCCCGGACGGGACGATCATCCCGACGCCGGTGATCGCGAGCTTCCGCGAGGGGCTGAACATCCTGCAGTACTTCATCTCGACCCACGGCGGCCGCAAGGGCCTGGCGGACACGGCGCTCAAGACGGCGAACTCGGGCTACCTGACCCGGCGGCTGGTGGACGTCACGCAGCACCTGGTGATAACCGAGGAAGACTGCGGGACGAGCGAGGGCATCTCGCTGCGGCAGGTGAGCGACGCCTCGGGCGTCACGGTGTCGCTGGGCACCCGGGCCCTGGGCCGGGTGCTGTGCGAGCCGGTCAAGGACATCACGACGGGCAAGGAGCTGATCCCCGCGGGCACCCTGATCGACGAGGGCCGCGCTGAGATGCTCGACGAGTACAAGATCGATAGGATCAGCGTGCGCAGCCCGGTGACGTGCAAGACGCGGCGCGGGCTGTGCATCAACTGCTACGGGCGCGACCTCGGCCGCGGCCGGCTTGTGCAGATGGGCGAGGCGGTCGGGATCATCGCGGCGCAGTCGATCGGCGAGCCGGGCACGCAGCTGACGATGCGCACCTTCCACTCAGGCGGCGTTGCGAAGACGGTCAAGGCCGACCGGGAGTACCGCACGAGCAACTCGGGCAGCGTGAGCTGCAACGGTATCCGGACGGTGACGAACAGGGCGGGCCAGCAGGTCGTGGTCTCGAACAACGGCGAGGTTCTGATCACCGACGAGAACGGCCGCGAGCTCGAGCGCCACGAGATTCCCTACGGGGCCACGCTGCACGTCGAGGACGGCAGGAAGGCTGGCAAGGACGAGCTGATCAGCCGCCAGGACCCGCTCAACCGCCCGGAGATCTCGAGCGCCAAGGGCTTCGTCCGCTTCGTCAACGTTCCTAAGGACCACCTGCAGGAGCAGGTCGACGCGCTGACCGGCGCGACGACGCTCAAGCTGGTCCGCGGCAAGAAGGAGGGCAAGGAAAGCCGCAAGGAGGAGGGCAACCAGCCGCAGATCAAGCTCGTCAAGAAGATCCTCAGTGACCCGGAGAAGGAGGAGGACATCTTCTCGGACCGGGAGAAGAAGATCCCGCACCGCTACGTGCTCTCCTACGGGATGACGCTTGCGGTCAGCGACGGCGACCCGGTGGAGGTCGGCGACGTGCTCGCGACGGCGCCGCAGGAGCGCAGCAGCGCGCTGGACATCACGATGGGCCTGCCGCGGGTGATCAAGCTGTTCGAGGCGCGCGAGCCCAAGCAGCAGGCGGGCGTGCTCGCGCGGGCGAGCGGCCAGGTGTTCTTCCGCGGCCTGTTGCGCGGCAAGGAGAAGTGGGAGATCATCGACGAGAAGGGCAGGGAGCACGAGCACATCGTGACCCGGGGCCTGCAGCGGGTGATCCACAACGGCGACGTGGTCGCGAAGGGCGACCTGATGTTCGAGGGCGAGGTCGACCTAAAGGAGATCCTGCGCCTGCGGGGGCTCAACGAGCTGATCGAGCACCTGGTGCGCGAGGTCCAGGACGTCTACCGCGGCGAGGCTGTGACGATCAACGACAAGCACATCGAGGTGATCATCCACCAGATGCTGCAGCGCGCGGACATCGTCGACCCGGGCGACTCTGACCTGATCCGGGGCGACCAGGTCAGCGTGATCCAGATCGAGGAGACCAACGAGAAGCTGCTCGCCGAGAAGAAGAAGCCGATCACCTACGAGCGGATCCTGCTCGGGATAACCAAGGCGGCGCTTCGGACCGACTCGGTGATCTCGGCGGCGTCTTTCCAGGAGACGACCAAGGCGCTTACCGAGGCGGCGATCAACTGCACGAAGGACGACCTCACGGGCCTAAAGGAGAGCGTGATCGTCGGCCGCCTGATCCCCGCGGGGACCGGGCTCGTGCACTACAAGACCTCCGAGCGCGAGCGTGTCCTGATCGAGGAGCGCACCGAGCGCCTGCTCGAGCTCGCCGCGAACGAGGACGGGCCGATAGGCAACTTCGTCCTCGAGAACGTCCCCGGCGGGATGGTGAAGCTGCGCGAGACCGCCGAGGAGAAGCCGGGCGAGACCTTCCCGCTGGTAAAGGACAACACCTTCTACGAGCTGGGGGTGGACCACAAGGTCAGGCTGACGGGCGACAAGCCCGCCGGCAGCGACAACGGCTCCTACAGGCTAGTGCAGGAAGGCGACAGGTACAGGTTCGTCAGCGCCGACGAGCCGCCCCAGCCGGACCCCGCGAGCAAGGAGCCCGTGGCGGCCTAGCCCGCCCCGCCGTTCCCTTCCCCGCCCACGCCGGCGGGGCCGGGGCCCGCGATGCGCCGCTTGCGCCGCTCGGAGACCTCGAACGCCAGGTGCATGAGGCAGTAGCCCAGCACCATCATCAGCGACGAGACGACCAGCGACCCCATCAGGACGTAGCGCAGCCCGCCCGCGAAGGCGGAGTAGATGCTCGCCTGGTCCGAGACCAGGGCCTCGACCCCGGTGAACATCGAGTAGAGGCCCTGCCCGATCCGGTACTCGAGGTAGAGGATCGGCGGCAGGGTGATCGGGTTCGTCAGCCAGACGCAGAGGATCGCAAGCGGCAGGTTCCCGCCGACGAGGAAGCAGAACAGCGCCGCAGGGAACATCTGGAAGGGCATCGGGGTGAAGGCCCAGAACAGGCCGACGGCCGCGCCCCGCGTCGCGCTCCGCCTCGTCCAGTGGACCGTCTCCGAGGCCATCATCCTCGCGATCAGCCCCCGGGGGTTGCGCTTGTACCTGCGCCGGATCAAAAGCGTGCGCAGCTGCAGCCAGCGGAGCACGGTCAGCCTCCCTTGGGCCTGAACGCGACGACCACGTCGGGGTCGGTCTCGATGCGCGGCCCCTCGAGGAGGTCGATGCAGTAGGGCACCGCCGAGAACACGTCCTCGAGAGTCTCGGCGATCGCCTTGGGCCTGCCGGGGAGGTTGACGATCAGGCACGAGCCGCGCACCGCGGCGACCTGCCGGGACAGGATCGCGGTCGGCGCGTACTTGAGGCTGTGCGCGCGCATCCTCTCGCCGAAGCCCTCAAGGACCCTGTCGGCGACCGCAAGGGTCGCGTCGGGGGTGACGTCGCGCCTCGCCGGGCCGGTCCCGCCGGTGGTCAGGATCAGGCAGCACCCCTCGTCGTCGGCGAGCTCGGTGAGCGCGGCCTCGATGCGGTCGCGCTCGTCGGGGACGAGGCGCTCGATCCCGGTCCAGCCGCTCGCCAGCGCCCGGCCAAGCCAGTCGCGCAGGCCGGGAAGGCCCTTGTCCTCGTACTCGCCGCTTGACGCCCTGTCGGAAACCGAAAGCAGGCCTATCCTTGCCGCCGCGCTCACCGCCGGAGCAGGAAGACATGGCCGTCGTCGACCGCCGCCGACCCGATCAGCTCGTGGCGCGACATCCGCGCGAAGGCGGGGATGTCGTCCGCGCTGGCGGGGTCGGTCGTGCGCACCTTGAGGACCTGCCCCGGCTCCATTGTCGACAGGGCCTTCTTCGTCCGCAACACCGGCATCGGGCACTTGAGCCCGCTCAGGTCGATGAAGACGTCGGCCTCTGTTTCGCCTTCCATGCCGGACATTTTATTTGTCTCTGCCCTTGTGTAATGATAGAGTTTCCATCTTGTTCTCATCAGTCTGCACTTGCCGCTTACGCCTAAAGAAATTCTCAACCAGAAAATGGGGGTGTGGGGAGACTTGATTTATATGCCATTGTCGCTGTATAATCTAATCCGCTATCAAGTGATTAGCATTCAATCTCCCGCCAGAAAGGCCATATCTCAGGCTTGCTTTGCTGAGCAAGGGCAGCTGATTCTTCGCCGGCATGCCTAACGCCCAGCTCAAGGTCAAGGACGTCGATCTGTTCGACGAGGCAGAAGAAGACCAAGAGCCTGCAAATGTCGGCGATCAGAGCGACAGAGCAAGCTCCATCGCTGATGTCATAGCAGGGAACGCCAGATATGCCATTGTCACTGGCGACTGCAAGGCAGAACTGCAGCAACTTCCCGACCACTCGGTCAACTGTGTGGTCACGTCCCCTCCATATTTCAACCAAAGAGAGTACGACGTCTCTCCTGGCGACAGTACAGCCTTGGTAGGAAAAGAGAGCTCGCTTCAGGAGTATGTAGCAAGTCTTGTGGAAGTATTCACGGAAGTGAACCGCGTTCTTGTTGACGATGGTTCTCTTTGGCTGAACCTTGGCGATAAGTTTATCGACAAGGAACTAGCAGGCGTGCCTTGGCGTGTAGCCTTCGCTCTAAAGGACAGCGGCTGGATGCTCCGCCAGGACATAGTGTGGAACCAACTGAAGGGCACACAAAGTGCGAAGGACAGAATGAGGAACATTCACGAATACTTGTTCCATTTTGTGAAACAAAAAACATATTATTTTGTTGGTGACAATATTCGAATAAAGCCAGGAAAGGCCACTAGGAAAAATGGAAGGATCACATCTGCATCTGGGGTTTCTGGAAAAAAATATTACAGACAGATACAGGATTCCGAAGTTCTGAATGACGCGGAAAAACATCGTGCCAAAACAGCCCTTGACGATACCTTGGCTGAAATGGAACGAGGTGAGATAGTAGATTTCCGGATGACTATCAGAGGTGTGCAGCGGATATATCACAGCGATGACGGGAGAATAAGCGGACGGGCTAAAGAACTTGAAAGACAGGGGTTCTTTATTCTCAAGATGGGGTCCAAGGGATTTTTACCATCAACCGTCTGGAATATAGTTCCTGAAGATAAATGGCGCAAGGACGCGCATTGTGCAGTGTTTCCGAAATCATTGGTGAGGATTCCATTGCTTTGCACATGTCCAATGGGGGGCATTGCTCTTGACCCCTTCTCAGGAACTGGTACTACTGTAGCTACAGCCTTGGATTTGGGTATGAGGGGAGTGGGAATAGACATTAGCGAGTCGTACAGCAACATGGCGTTGCGTAGGCTGACTGAATCAAGTTAAGGCAGACATCCAATGCCTCGTCCTCCGAATCGCAAACTGCCTTACGAGGTGTTTGGATTCAACACCGGGGCAGAAAGCAACGAGGAAATTAGGGAGCGAATCAGGCTTCAACGCTGCCCGTTTATTGATGCTGAGTGCGTCAAGTTCCGCAAGAGTGAACCAGAGGTAAAAATCGGTTCATGCGCCTTGGGCATCAAGACTGATGGCGGGTTCCAACCTGTCATAATTTGTCCTGAAAGATTCAGGACCAGCGACGTATTTAATGCCTTGGAGGCTGAGTTCTTTCCGAGCGCAGAGAGAGTCTATTGGGTCCGTGAGGTCAATTTGGCAACGATCGGCAGTTTTGATTATGTCGCCATTGCGGCGCATAGTGAAATTGTGATTTCGACAAACTATATTTGCGTTGAAATTCAGGCTGCTGGTACAACTGGCACACCGTGGGGAGCAATTAAGCACTATAGAGACAATTTGTCCTTGGATGGAGCCGAACCAGTAACTTACGGAATTAACTGGGCAAACGAGTACATTAAGACAATGATGCAACAAATCTATAAAAAAGGGAGCGTAATTTCTGCTTGGGACCGCGGAAGGAAAATTGTCATAGCACTTCAGGATATTGGAATGGACTACATTCTTAAACAAGGATCAGGAATTCGGGATCATTGCGAAAACGATCCTTTTCAATTCAGACCTTTCTCAATGTATATTGATGCTAACGACCAATGGGCATTGAAACCATCTGAGAAAAAATACAGCGCTGACTTGAGTGGAATAGTACAGTCTCTGTCAAGTACAGGAGAAGGAAACATTCCTGCCGAGGAAGAGTTTTTGCTCCAAATTGCAAAAAAAGGTGCTAGAGATGGTGTGTTACCATTCACCATTCATGAAAATCCCCATATCAAGAAGGATGAGTGACATACCGGTTATTACCTGTATGCTCCAATCCAAGCATACAGCACTTTTCGGTTGCGGCGGATGTCGGTCTGATACACAGACTGGTTAACCCGAAGAAATCCAGCGGAGAGAGTTTCACTTCGGGCTTGTAATATTCCATATGCCAGCGCTGGCGTAACCACAATACCTATACCCAGATAAGGGCTTTTCTCGGATCCAGATTACCGGCACTATTGCCTGTGCGGAGGCCAGCCATTTGAAGCCGATCCATCGGTGTTGTAAGGCGCTGCAGGTATCTCACAACCTCTTGACTTCCTCGGTAATCAAGTCAAGCCGCTGGAGCCTCACGGCTATCCCGGCGGACTGCAGCTGTGCAGCCAGTATTGCTCCTGTTGATTTCCAAGACCGATAAGGTATATAATCCACCGGCAACGAATGCACGCCAGGATCGTCACCGGACTGATGTTGGGTCTGGCGCTGTCGCTGTCCCCGCTGATGACAGAGAGCGCACAGGCCCAGGAGAACCCCAAGGTCGCCATGGAGACCTCCATGGGCGAGATCGTCGTCGAGCTTTTCCGCGAGGACGCGCCGGTGTCGGTGCAGAACTTCCTCGAGTATGTCGACGAGGGCTTCTACGACGGGACGATCTTCCACCGCGTCATCAACGGCTTCGTCGTCCAGGGCGGGGGCTTCCGCGAGAACGGCCGCCGCAAGGACAACGACCGCGACGCAATAGAGAACGAGGCCGACAACGGCATCAGCAACATCCGCGGGACGCTCGCGCTCGCGAGGACCTCAGACCCGCACAGCGCCACGAGCCAGTTCTTCATCAACCTGGTCGACAACTCCGGCTCGCTTGACCACAAGGGCAAGAACAGGCCCGAGGAGTGGGGCTACGCGGTCTTCGGCCTGGTAGTCGAGGGCCTTGACGTCGTAGACAGGATCGCCGGGGTCGAGACCGGGCGCGGCGACAAGCCCGTCGAGAACGTGGTTCTGACCAAGGCCTACCGCGTGGAGTAACCCGGGGCCGCAGGGTCCCTTCCGCCCGGACGGGCGGGCCGACAGACAGGCAAAGCCGATGGGCCGGATCCACCTGGTGTCCGACGTCCATCTCGAGGACGGCAAGCCGGAGACCTGGGCGGCGTTCTTCGATTACCTCGACGGCCCCGCGAGGGAGTGCTCGGAGCTGTTCCTGCTCGGCGACGTCTTTCACGCCTGGATCGGCGACGACGACGGCCGCGAGCTCGCGGTGAAGTCCAGGGAAAGGCTCCGGGCGCTCGTTTCGTCCGGCGCCGCGGTGCGGTTCGTCTTCGGCAACCACGACTTCATGGTCGGCAGGAGGTTCGCGCGCGAGACCGGCGTCTCCCTTTCGGGCGAGAGCGCGACGGTCTCAGCAGGAGGGACGAAGGCCCTGCTGCTCCACGGCGACACGCTTTGCACCGGCGACGTAGCCTACCAGAAGGCCCGCGCACGGGTCCTGCGCCCGCACTTCCTGCTGTACGCGCGCCTGCTCCCGCGCAGGACGAGGATCGCCCGGGCGGAGCAGATGCTCGGCGGAAGCGACCCGAGCGGCTTCGTCGCGAAGGACGTCAGGGTCGACGAGAAGCTCGCCTGCGAGCTGCTCGAGAGGGAAGGGGCGGACGTCTTGGTCCACGGCCACACCCACGAGCCGGGCGAGTTCTCCCTGCCCTGCGGGAAGGCCCGCTGGTCGCTGCCGGACTGGCAGGAAGGGGGCGGCGGCTGGCTTGAGCTCGGCGAAGGGGGGTTCGTAAAAAAGGGCCCCTGGGCCGGCTAGGCCATCGCCATTTCGTGCGCCTGGCGGTCGGCCTCGTAGCTCGACCGCACCAGCGGGCCGCAGGCGGCGTTGGCAAAGCCGAGCGCGCGCGCCCTTTCCGCGTACCCGTCGAAGGCCGCGGGCTCGACGTAGCGGCGCACCGGAAGGTGGCCCCTGGAGGGCTGCAGGTACTGGCCGACGGTGAGCATGTCCACGTCGTGGTCGCGCAGGTCCTCCATGACCTCGAAGAGCTCGCCGTCGGTCTCGCCGAGGCCTACCATCAGCCCCGACTTGGTCGTGACTTCCGGGTGGCGGCGCTTGAACGCCGCGAGCAGCTCGAGCGAGTGCGCGTAGTCGGCCCCGGGGCGCGCCTCGCGGTAGAGCCGCGGCACCGTCTCGAGGTTGTGGTTGAAGACGTCCGGCGGCGATGCGTCGATCGCGTCGAGCGCCCGCCCGAGCCGGCCGCGGAAGTCTGGGACCAGGACCTCCACCTTTGTTTCCGGCGAGCGGCTTCGCAGCGCCGCGATGCAGTCTGCGAAGTGGGCCGCGCCGCCGTCGCGCAGGTCGTCGCGGTCGACGCTTGTGACGACCACGTAGCGCAGGCGCAGCCGCGCGACCGCCTCGGCGAGGTTTTCGGGCTCGGCGGGGTCCGGCGGCTCGGGCCGGCCGTGGGCGACGTCGCAGAACGGGCAGCGGCGGGTGCACAGGTCGCCGAGGATCATGAAGGTCGCGGTCCCGCGCCCGAAGCACTCGCCGATGTTCGGGCAGGTCGCCTCCTCGCAGACGGTGTGGAGGCCGAGCTCGCGCAGCATCCCCTTGATCTCGGTGTAGCGGTCGTTGAACGGCGCCTTCGCGCGGATCCAGCGCGGCTTGGCGAGCAGCTCGCCGACCGGGACGATCGGGATCGGGTTGCGGCGCGTCTTGTCCGAGCCTGTCTGCCTCGTTTCCATGTGCAGGCGTGCGATTCTAGCAACGGGCGGCGAGGGCGACCGCTATCGCCTCGCCCCACTTCGGCGCCACATCGGCGCAGGACTCCGCGCGCCCGAGCTCGCGCATGGAGGTGTCGGCGAGGCCCTTGAAGCCGCAGGTGTCGATGTCGGAAAACGGCGCGAGGTCGACGTCGACGTTCAGGCTCGCGCCGTGGTAGGAGCGGCCCCTGCGCACCCGGAGGCCGATGGCCGCGATCTTCGCCCCGCCGACGTAGACCCCGGGCATCCCGTCCCGGCGGGCGCCCTCGATGCCGAAGCCGGCGAGGAAGTCCACGGTCGCGGTCTCGATCGTCCGCACGAGCGTCCTGATGCCGATCCCGGCGCGGACGAGGTCGAACAGCACGTATGCTACGGCCTGGCCCGGGCCGTGGTAGGTGACCTGGCCGCCGCGGTCGGTGCGGACGACCTCTATGCCGTTGTCGCGCAGGACGTGCCCCTCCCTGCCCGACTGGCCGAGGGTGTAGACCGGCGGGTGGGCCGTCAGCCAGACCTCGTCGCGGGTCGTCCCGTCCCGCCCGTCGGTGAACTCCCGCATCCTCGACCAGCACTCCGCGTAGCCCGTCTCGCCGAGGCTGACCACCGCCGGGCGGGCGGCCGTTCGGGCGGGGCTTGCGGCAGCGGGCTTCACGGCTGCCACTAGGTTATCATCCTTCCGGCAGATGGCGAGGCGCAAGAGACCTGCGGGCGGCGCGGCCCGTCCCGCAGCGCAGGAGGCGCCCCCTCCGCTGCCGCCGCTGTGGCTCGCTGGAATCGCGTTTGCCTGCTCGTTCCTGCTCGGGACCTACCTCCTCTCGATGTCGCCGGCCTACACATTCGGCGAGACCTCGCTCCTTGCCGCGGCCTGCGCGTCGTTCGGGGTCGGCCACCCGCCGGGCTTCCCGCTGTACGTCCTGACCTGCGCGCCGGTCACCTCGCTCGTCGGCTGGCTCGGCTTCGAGCCTGCGCTCGGCGCGAGCTTCGCGAGCGCGGTCGCCGCCGTTGCGGCCTGCGCCTGCCTCGCCTGGCTGCTGCTGCGGACCGGCGTCCACGGGGCGGTCGCGGCCTCGGTCGCCGCGGCCTTCGGCCTGTCGGCCTCGCTGTGGTCGCAGGCGGTCATCCAGCAGGTGCACGCCCTCCACGTGCTGCTCTTTGCCGCGACCTTGCTGGTCGCGCACCTGTACGCAGAGGGCGGCGGGCGCCGCAGGCTGTTCCTGCTTTCGCTCCTTGCGGGCCTGGGCCTCTCCCACAACTGGCCGCTGTTCGTCCTGTGCCTGCCCGTTCCCCTGCTGTGGCTGGTCCCGGCGCGCGGGCGGATCGCCGCGGACCTCGGGCGGGGCGGATGGGCGGGATGCCTCGGAGCGTTCGCCGCCGGGCTCGCGCCGTACCTGCACCTGGCCTTCCCGCCGCAGTCGGGATCGTCGTACCTCGGCTTCGACCTGCCGGAGCAGCTCATCCAGTACTCGGTCCTCGGCCAGTACACGCCGTACCTCAGCCTCGACCAGCACCCGCGCTGGGACGTCCGCCAGCTCAACGGCCTGGCCGCGGCTCTTGCGATGCTGCGCGACATGACCTGGCTCGGCGGGGCGCTCGGCCTCGCCGGCGTCTATGCCGCCGCCCGCAGGTTCGGCAGCTGGCGCCTGGCGGCCCTGGCGTGGGGGATCCTGGTCCCGACCTACCTGTTCGGCCTGTACCGGCCCCACGGGGTCGACATCACCGTCGCCGACGCCCACTTCCGCAGCGCCGCCCTGACTGCGCACTTCCTGTACGCCTTCCTGGCCGCGCACGGACTCGCCATGCTGCTCGGCGCGGCCCGGGACAGGTGGGGCGAGAGGATGGGGGCCGGAGCGGCGCGCATGCTGCCGGCGCTGGCGGTCCTGCTTCCCGCCGCCGCCCTCGCGCTCAACCGCGCCGGAGCGGTCCGCGTCGCCGACGACGTCGCGGTGCGCTACGCGAAGCTCGTCCAGGGCGAGGTCGATCCCGACAAGCTGCTCCTGGTAAGCCCGACGAGCATGGACTTCCCGCTCCTGTACGACCCGTACCTGACAGAGGGCGGGGAGCGCCGCGCCGAGCTCGTCCACGACTACCTCGACCGCGTGGGGCCGAAGCCCGACATCGACCGTCTGGCGCTGTACCTCGGGCGCGAGGAGCGCGAGGCCGTCATCTCGCCGTTCGTCCCGTTCGACCTGCGGCTGAGCAAGTTCCACGGCGCCTACTTCACCGTCGGGGCGTTCCCGGTCGAGGAGACCATCGAGGCGAGCGAGGACGCGCTCGGGTTCATCAGGCACGCCTCGCTCCTGCGGGACTCTGTAAACAGCGCCGAGACGGTGTCGTTCATCGACAGGGTGGTCTACCGCTTCTGCCTGACTGCGCAGCTGCTTGAGGGCGTCGAGAAGGAGGGCTTCACTCCCGACCCGCGCTACATGGCCCTCATGGAGGAGCTCGCCGGCGAGCCCGGCTGCCGCTACCCGAGGTTCCTGCTCGGCTCGCTGGAGGTCGTCGCCAGGGGCGACGTCGAGACCGTCGCGGCCAACCTCGAGGCCATGGGCGACCAGTCCGACATGCCGGCGGAGTGGCGGATCGAGGCCCTGAGCATCCTCGCCCGCACGCAGGTCGAGGCCGGCGAGAGCGAGGAGGCGCTGCTCACGCTCGGGGAGGCGCTCAGGCTGACGTCGAGCACGCCCGCCCGGGCGATCCCGCTCGCGATGCTCGCCATCCACGCCCGGGAGGGCGACTTCGAGAGCTACGCGAGGCTGCGGCGGCGCCACCCCGAGCTCGACCCCGCGGCGCTCGCCGGCACCGACGCGCAGTGCCGCTCCAACCTCGGCAGAAGCTGCCTGCAATGAAAGGGCGCGCCGAGGCGCTCGAGCTGGCCGCCCTCTGGCTCGCGCTGATGTGCGTCTATTGGTTCACGAGCCCGCCCGACATCACCTTCGAGGACACCGCGCTGTTCGCCGGCGCCTGCGCGACGCTCGGCCTGCCGCACCCGCCGGGCTACCCGGCGCACACCCTGTACTGCGCGCCGTTCACCGCGCTGTTCCACGCGCTCGGATTCCCGCACGCGCGCGGCGCGGCTTTCGCGAGCTCGTTCGACGCCGCCGGAGCGTGCGTGACGCTCGCCTGGCTGCTCAACCGGATGTTCGGCTCGCGGCCGGCGTCGCTGCTCGCCGCGGGACTGCTCGGGCTTTCGCCGCAGCTGTGGGCGCAGGCCGTGATCCCCGAGGTCTACGCGCTCAACCTGTGGGTTGTCGTGGTTACCATGGCCGCGGTCCGCTTCTACGCCGCGGGCGGCTCGGCGCGCTGGCTGCTGCTTCTGGCCTTCGCAACGGGTCAGGGCCTAGCTGTGCACTGGCCGCTGTACGTGCTGGTGTACCCCGCGTTCCTGATCTGGCTGGCCCCGCACTGGCGAAGGCTCTTGCGCGACGCCTTGCGGCAGCGCACCTTCCTGTTGCTGGCCCTGGCCTTCCTCGCGGGGCTGTCGCCGTACATCCACCTGGTCACGGTCTCGCCGGATTCGTTCCGGTTCGCACCTGAGTACGGCCCGGACAGTTTCTTCGCCTACGTCAGCCGCGAGGCCTACGGCATCGGCGGCGACCAGCTGGGCCTCAAGGCCACAGTCGCGGCGGTGGCGACGGCGGCGGCCTCGTTCGTCCCGGCGTTCCAGTACGCCTTCGGGCTTCTTGCCGCCTCGGGACTGGCCCTGATGGCGGCCAGGCGCAACTGGGCGCTGCTGCTCGCCATGCTCTGGGGCATGGCGCTGTGCCTGGCGCTTCTCTCAGCCGTCCGCCCCTACGAGACTACCGACGCAGTGCCCGCTTGGGTGCCCTCGGTGTACCCGATTCAGTCGCATGCGTTCGCCGCCGTTGCCCTCGCGTGCGCAGCGGCCGCCGCGTTCCGCCGGCTTCGGCTGCGCGACGTTGCGGCCAAGGCCTCCGTCGCGGCGGTCCTGGTTGCCGTCGCGGCCGCCTGGTGGCAGCGCCAGGACAGGAGCGCGGAGGACCTGGCGATGCCGCACGCGCTGATGATGCTCGACAGCGTCCCGCCCGGCGGGCTGCTGGTCACCGCCGGCAGCGACTTCGACTTCCCGGTCAGGTACGCCCACCACCTCGCAGGCGAGGGGTCCGCGCCCGAGCTGGTGACCGAGCCCGGCTACCTCAGCGAGGTGCGCACCGACGGCACGCTGCTCGAGGAGGACGAGAGGCGACTCGTCTCCGAGGGCAGGGAGGTCGCGTACATGCCGCCGTGGATCCTCAAGACGGTCGGCCGGAGGTACCGCGGGCTGTACTCGACGGTGGCGCCCGACCTGCCGCCGGGCGCGGTCGAGATCGACATCGACCCCGCGGCGCGGGACCTGCTCCGGCGGATCCTCGACATGCAGGAGCGC
Source organism: uncultured Gammaproteobacteria bacterium (assembly GCA_964509765.1). Classification (GTDB taxonomy): domain Bacteria; phylum Pseudomonadota; class Gammaproteobacteria; order Tethybacterales; family Tethybacteraceae; genus CAZDYI01. The sequence goes on along the minus strand of CAZDYI010000115.1, from coordinate 17,446 downwards.
GGAACGCGCAACGCCTTCACCGAGGTGTTCCTGTACGGGTCGCTGATCGGCTTCGTCCAGGAGCTGCAGGACGCCCGCGCTGACGGAGCCGAGCTGGAGGTCGAGGACGAGCTTCTGCTCGCAGAGGCCCTGCGGACGCCGGTGGGCAGGTACGCGGAGTTCATGCGCCGGGCGCTCGACCCCGACAGGCCCCCCGCCCTTGCCGAGCTGACGGGGATGCTCGAGGAAGCCGCCCCGGCCATGCCGCACCTCGACCCGTCGCTCCGGGCCGACATGCTCCACCTGCACTCGTCGGCGCTGATCCTGTCGGGCGACCTCGAGGGCGGCACGGCGCAGCTGGAGCTCGCGCTGCGCGAGTTCCCGAGCTACAGCAACGCCAAGGTGATTGTCGACCTGCTGCAGCTGCGCGACGCGGCCGGCGACTACGGATCCTACAGGTCGCTGCGCCGCAGGTTCCCGGGCGCCGACGTCGGGACGGCGCTCGAGGGTCCCGACGCGCGGTGCGAGGAGGCGCTGGGCGCACCCTGCGCCGTCCCGCTGCGGAATTAAAATCGCGCCGATGGCCAAGGAAGGACTCGAGGAGCTGCGCCGGCGCCTGGACGGAATCGACGACGAGATCGTGCGGCTCCTGTCCGAGCGCATGTCGGTGTCCGGGAAGGTCGGCGCGGTCAAGGCGGAGGAGGGCCGCGAGGACCCCCACGAGCCGGCGCGCGAGGCCGAGGTCATCCGCAGGCTGCAGGAGCTCGCCGGCGACGGCCTGCCCGACGACTTCGTCGACCGCGTCTACCGCGAGGTCTTCGCCGAGTCGCTCCGCCGCCAGCGCCCGCTGCGGATAAGCTACCTCGGACCCGCCGGGACGTTCAGCCACGAGGCCTCGCTGAAGCGCTTCGGCGGCGCGTCCGTCCACACAGGCGAGGCGAGCATCGAGGCCTGCCTCGAGGCCGTCGAGGGGCGCCGGTCGGACCTCGCGATCGTCCCCTACGAGAACTCGACCGAGGGCGGGGTCGGCGAGACGCTCGACCTGCTCGCAGAGACCTCGCTGCACGCATGCGGCGAGGCGCAGCTGCGGATCTGCCAGAACCTGCTAGGCAGGCCCGGCCAACAGGTCGGGGAGGTCACCGAGGTCTTCTCCCACCCGCAGTCGCTCGCGCAGTGCCGGAGGTGGCTCGACGCGAACCTGCCGAAGCCGGGGCGCACCGGCTGCGCGTCGAACAGCGCCGCGGCCGAGCGCGCGGCGAAGGCCGGAGAGGGGGCCGCCGCGGTGGGGCCCGCGGGCGCGGCGGAGCTCTACGGCCTGGCGGTGCTCGCTGCCGACATCGAGGACTCTCCGCACAACGTCACGCGCTTCTTGGTCCTCGGCCGGGACGAGGTCCCGCCGACCGGCAGCGACAAGACGACCATGACGGTGACCGTCCGCCACAGGCCCGGCGCCCTCCACGCTGTGCTCAAGCTGTTCGCCGACGCAGGGGTAAACCTCAGCCGGCTGGAGTCGCGGCCGATCCCGGGCGAGGAGCTCGGCCGCTACAGGTTCTTCGTCGACTGCGAGGGCCACCGCGACTCGGACCCGATGCCGAAGCTGCTCGACGACCTCGCCGGCGAGACAGCGAGCCTCAAGGTGATCGGCTCGTACCCGCGCACCGCGGTCATCGGCTGAGCTCAGGCGCCGCGTAAGGGCTGCAGCGGTGGGCCTGGCCGCGCGGGTGATCCCGTGCCTCGACGTCCGCGACGGGCGGGTGGTCAAGGGCGTGCGCTTCGTCGACATCCGCGACGCCGGCGACCCGGTCGAGGCTGCGCGGCGCTACGAGGCCGAGGGCGCCGACGAGCTGTGCGTGCTCGACATAACCGCGTCCCACGAGCGCCGGCAGGCGACGCTTGACGTCGTGACCGCGGTCGCCGAGGAACTGACGATCCCGCTCACCGTCGGCGGCGGGGTCGGCGGGGTCGACGACTTCTACGGCCTGCTCCGCGCGGGCGCGGACAAGGTCAGCGTCAACTCGAAGGCCCTCGGGCGGCCCGAGCTGGTCGCGGAGCTCGCGGGGCGCTTCGGCTCGCAGTGCGTCGTGCTCGCGGTCGACGCCAAGCGCGCGGGCGGCAGCTGGAACGCCTACACCCACGGCGGCCGGCGCGACACCGGCAGGGACGCCGTGGGATGGATCGCAGAGGCGGTCGGCCTCGGCGCGGGCGAGGTTCTGCTCACGAGCATGGACGCAGACGGGACGAGGGACGGCTACGACCTCGGCCTGCTGCGGGCAGCAAGCGCCGCGGTCGGCGTGCCGCTGATCGCCTCGGGCGGGGCCGGCGGGCTCGGCCACTTCGCGGACGCCCTGCGAGCCGGGGCCGACGCGGTCCTTGCCGCAAGCGTGTTCCACGACGGCGATTTTTCCGTGAATATGGTAAAAAAAACACTTCAAGAGGGTGGAATCGAGAGCCGTCTGGCATGACGGGGCCGGAGGACATCCAAGGGGGATCATGTGAGCAAGGCCTCGAAGTCGAAGGAAAGCAAGCACGGCAGCATCCTCCACGAGCTCGAGGAGGTCATCGAGGAACACCGCAAGCTTTCCCCGACCAAGTCCTACGTCGCCGAGATGCTCAAGGGCTCCGCCCACGACCTGTACCGCAAGGTGCCCGAGGAGGCCGTCGAGGTCGTGATCGCGGCGATGGAGGGCGGCGAGCTCGCAGAGGAGATAGCCGACCTTTGGTTCCACAGCCTGCTGCTGATGTCGAAGAACGGCGTCACGGTCAAGGAGGTCGAGAAGATCCTCAGCGACCGGCGCCGCAAGAGCGGCAAGCGCAAGTGACGGGCGGGAGGCGGCCGTGGGCGTAGGGGGGATCTGGCAGTGGGTCGTCGTCCTGATCGTCATCCTGCTGCTGTTCGGCACCAAGCGCCTGCGCAACCTGGGCTCCGACCTGGGCCACGCGGTCAAGGGCTTCCGCAAGGGCATGCAGAGCGAGCCTGAGAAGATCGCCGAGGCCGACAAGGCGGGCGAGGAGATCGAGGCGAAGGCGGCCGATCCGGTCCGCACCGAGGAAGGCGCCGCCGCCGAAAGCAAGAAGTAGGGGAGGGGCCCTCCCCGCCGGCTCGAGAGAAAGGCCGTGTTCAGCATAAGCTTCGGCGAGATGTTCGTCATCGCGCTGGTCTGCCTGCTCGTGGTGGGCCCGAAGCGGCTGCCGACGATGGCGCGCTACTGCGGCCACCTGGTCGGCAGGCTCAACCGCCAGGCCGCCTCGATCAAGCGCGAGATCCGCCGCGAGATCGAGCTCGAGGACCTCCGCCAGGCGAAGGAGGAGGCCGAGAGCGCGGCGATGGAAGTCAAGGGGGCGGTCTCCGAGGCCGCCCGGATTGCCGACAAGCCAAGTGTCCAGCCAGAATCAGGGAAAGACTGAGCCGGCCACCGAGGAGGAGCTCCACTCCGACGGCCTGATCGGCCACCTGACCGACCTGCGCAACAGCGTCCTCAAGGCGCTGCTCGCGGTCGCGGCCGTCTTCTTCGCCCTGGTCCCGTTCGCCGAGGAGATCTACGTCCGCTTCGCCGGGCCGCTGCTCGCCGAGCTGCCCGTCGGCGGCGCGCTGATCGCCACCGGCGTGATCACTCCGTTCCTCGTCCCGCTGAAGGTCACCTTCCTCGTCGCCTTCTGCGTCGCGCTGCCGTACGTCCTCTACCAGGTGTGGCGGTTCGTCGCGCCGGGGCTCTACCGCAACGAGCGCCGGCTCGTCCTGCCGCTCGTCGTCACCTCCACCTTGCTGTTCTACGTCGGGATGGCGTTCGCCTACCTGCTCGTGTTCCGCGTCGTGTTCTCGTTCATCGTCTCGTTCGCCCCGGACACCGTGGCCGTCATGCCCGACGTCCAGAACCACCTGAGGTTCGCGACGACGGTGTTCCTTACCTTCGGGGTCGCGTTCGAGGTGCCTGTCGCGGTGTTCATCCTCGTGCGCGCCGGCGTCCTCGAGATAGCGGCCCTGCGCCGCGCGCGGCCGTACGTGATCGCGGGGGCCTTCGTCACCGCGGCGATCATCACCCCGCCGGACGTGGTCTCGCAGTTCATGCTCGCGTTGCCGGTCTGGCTGCTCTACGAGGTCGGGATACTCGTCGCGCTGCTTCTTCCCTCCAGGTCCGAAGAGGAGGAGGACGCGGCGGACGGGCCCGCGAAGGAGGCCGACGAGCCGCCCGCGGCCTAGCCGTCCCCGGCGGGCGCCTTCCCGCGCCTGCTCTGCAGGCGCCAGGAGTGGGCGTAGGCGCCGTCCATCCCGAGCAGCTCGGCGTGGGTGCCGGCCTCGGTTATCCTCCCGCCCTCGAGGACCATGATCCGGTCGCAGTCGGTGACCGTCGACAGCCGGTGCGCGATCACCAGCGAGGTCCGCCCGCTCGCGGCCCGCTCGATCGCCTCCTTCACGCGCCGCTCGGTCGGGGCGTCAAGCGCGCTTGTCGCCTCGTCGAGGACCATGATCCGCGGGTCCTTGAGCAGCGCCCGCGCGATGGCGAGCCGCTGGCGCTCGCCGCCGGAGAGCTTCAGGCCGCGCTCGCCGACAAGCGTGTCCAGGCCGTCGTCGAGCGAGGCTACGAAGCCGTCGAGCCCCGCGGTCCGGAGCGCCTCGGCGACCTCCCCGTCCGAGGCGTCCGGGTTGCCGAACCTCACGTTCATCCCGAGGGTGTCGTTGAACATCACCACGTCCTGGGGGACGAAAGCGATCGCCGCGCGCACGCTCAGCTGGGTGACCGTCCTTACGTCGGAGCCGTCGATCAGGACCGAGCCCTCGCCGGGCTCGACCAGCCGCGCGAGCAGGCGGGTGACCGTAGTCTTGCCCGAGCCGGTCTCGCCGACGAGCGCGTGCCGCTCGCGCGGCGGAACCGTGAAGCTGATCCCGTCGAGTATCCTGCGCCCGCCGAGGGTGATCCCGACGCCGCGGAACTCGATCTTGCCGTCGCCCGCGGGCAGGGGCCCGGCGCCCGGCGCGTCCGGGACGGACGACTCGGTGTCGAGCAGCGCGAAGGCCTTCTCGATGTCGACCAGCGACTGGCTGATCAGGCGGTAGACCGTCCCCAGCCAGCCGAGCGGCAGGAACATCTGCAGCAGGTACGCGTTGAGGGTCGCGAGGTCGCCGGGGCCGAGCGCGCCGCCGGCGGCGTCGCCCGCGGCAAGGAGCAGGATTCCGCCGAGGCCCGCGGTGATGATCACCGACTGGCCAACGTTGAGGAACGACAGCGTCCACTGGCTCCGCAGCGCGGCGCGCTCGTACGAGGTGAGCGCCCTGTCGAAGCGCTCGGTCTCGCGGCGCTCGGCGCCGAACATCTTGACCGTCTCGTGGTTGAGAAGCGAGTCGACCGCCTGGGTGCTGTACGCCTCGTTGGCCTCGTTGAGCCGCCGCCTGAACTTGATCCGCCAGCTCGAGACCGCCATGGTGAACGCGCAGTAGGCGACGATCGTCACCGCGGTCAGCAGGGCGTACTCCGGGCCGTACAGCCCCCAGAACACGAGGCAGACCGCGAACAGCTCGACGAAGGTCGGCAGGATGCTGAACGCGACCGAGTTGAGCATGAACTCGATCGACCGCACCCCGCGCTCGATCGCGAGCGACAGCCCGCCGGTCTGCCGCGAGAGGTGGAACTCGAGCGGGAGCCTGTGGAGGTGGGCGAACAGCTCGCGCGCCATCGAGCGCATCGAGTCCTGCACGACGTTGACGAACAGGATGTCCTTGAGCTCGGTGAACAGCACCTGCATGAAGCGGAGCAGGGCGTAGGCGACGACCAGGCCGGCGAGCACGGCGAACAGGTCGCCGACCTCGTCGGCCGCGGCGCCGACGATCCGGCCGAGGACCCACGGGACGACCAGCGATGCGGCCTTGGCCGCTGCGAGCAGCAGGACCGCGGCGCCGATCCGGACGCGAAGCCTTCGGCCCAGCCTCGGCCATACGAAGCGCAGCAGCCGGGCAAGGGGCCCGGCTGGGGTCCGCGGCGCTCCCGCCGCCGGGCTAGCCGTCGTAGCTGTCAAGGCGCTCGGCGGTCCACTGGGACAGGCCGAGCTTCACGAGGTTCACGTCGTTCTCGAGCATGTTGCCGGGCAGGTCCGCCGCGCCCTCGCCGAGGATGCCGAGCCACCTCTGCCTCACGCGGTCCTCGATCAGGGCCGCAGGATCGTCCGATTCCTTTGCCTCGCGGGCGATTCCGATGAAGGCGTCGATCTCGTCGCTCATTTCTTCGGCCTTGGCGCCGAGGTCGCCCTCAACTGGCCCGAAGTGGGCGAGCATGACCCTGGATACGCCGGCCCCGGCGATCCGCCCGAGGGTCTCCTTCCACTCCTTGGGCGCGAACTGGGTGGGCGCCGCGGGCACGCGCATCGCCTGGCCGACCCCGAACTCCGGCGGCTGGGTCACGCCGAAGGCGTCGCCCGCGAACAGGCAGTCAGCCTGCCGGTCGATCGCGCAGACGCTGTCGAAGGTGTGACCGGGCGTCGCGATGATCTCGAGCTTCCTGCCGCCGACTGCGAGCTCGCCGCCCTCGTCTACGGTCCTGAGCCGCTCGGCGGGAACGGGCCTGACCTCGCCGTAGAGACCGTCGTACCTGTCGCCGTAGACCGTCCGGGCGCCTGCGATCAGCTGCGCGGGGTCCGTGATGTGCCTCTCGGACCTCGGGTGGATCCAGCAGGTCGCGTTCGGAAGCTCGTCGAGCAGGGTGCCCGCGCCCCCGCTGTGGTCGAGGTGGATGTGCGAGACCAGGACGTGGTCGACCGCGGCAGGGTCCACCCCCGCTAGGCCCAGGGCCTCGACGATCCGCGGCGTCGCGGCGCTGTTGGCCGTGTCGAGGACCGCGGCCCGGCCGCCGTCGGCGACGACGAACACCGAGGTGTGGCCCTCGGTGTAGTAGCCGCTGTCTACCTGGTGCCAGCCGCCCCCGAGGTCCTTGTGCAGGGGGAACGCGCCCACCTAGTCGCCCCTCACCCGGACGACTATCCTTCCCCTGACGTTGCCCTTGATGAGGTCCATGGCCGCCTCGCTGATGTCGTTGAGGGCGACCTCGCGGACGTCGACCTTCTCGAGCGCCGCCTGGCTCTCGGACAGGCTCTCCCACACCTCGTTGCGGATCTCGTGCGGGACGTGCACCGAGTTGATCCCCTTGAGCATGATCCCGCGCAGGATGAACGGCATAACCGTGGTCTCGACCTGCGCGCCCGCGGTCACCCCGCAGCAGACTACCGCCCCCTCGTCGCGGACCTGCGTGAGCAGCTTGGAGAGCACCTTGCCGCCGGCGGTGTCGATGCCGGCGTCGAAGCGCTGCTCGTCAAGGACCCGGATGTTCTCGATGAAGTCCTCGCGGAAGATCACTGACTTCGGCTTGAACGAGAGCGCGTAGTCCTCGCGCTCCTTGCGGGTGACCGCGTGGAGGTCGTAGCCCTGCTCGGAGACCAGCGCCGCGCTGATCGAGCCGACCCCGCCGCCGACTGAGGTCACCAGCACGTCGGCGCCCTTCTCGATGTGGCCGTACTTGCGCAGCGCCCTGACCGACAGCCCCGCGGTGAACCCGGCGGTGCCGAAGGTCATCACCTTCCTCGCGTCCATCCCGGCGGGCATGCGGCTGACGAACTTGGCCGGCACCCGCGCGCGCTCGGCCATCCCGCCGTGGCGCTCCTCGCCGAGGCCGAAGCCGGTGACGAAGACCTCGTCGCCCTCCTTGAAGTCGGGGCTTTCCGACTTGCTCACCTTTCCGGCGAGGTCTATCCCGGGTATGCACTTGTCGACCCTGAGGATCTTGGTCGTGCCGGCGATCGCCGCGGCGTCCTTGTAGTTGATGCAGGAGTAGCTGACGTTGATCGTAACGTCGCCCTCGGGCAGGTCGTCCTCGGTCAGCTCGACCATCTGCAGCCGGGCGTCGGTGTTCTTGTGGTGGCTGTCGATCATCCAGCCACGGAAGATTTCGGGCATGCTTCGCTCTCTCCGTAGGTTTAAGAAGCAGATTATCTCATTCATCCGGGCGAATCCCGCGCCCGGCGGCGTTCCGCCGTTGGTAAACTTTTCCGCTCCGCAAGGGATTTTTGCGCGGCGGCATGGGCAAGGAAGGGCAAGGCAAGGCAGGGGCGGCGGCCCGGGCGGGGCGCGCCGGGGCGCTCGCGCTCGCGTTTGCGTGCGGCTGGGCCGCAGACCGGGTAGGCGTGCCGCTCGGCTGGATGCTCGGGGCGATGCTAGCCACCGGCATCCTCTCGCTCGCAGGCCACGCGCCGAAGGTCCCGTCGTTCGTGCGCTGGGCGGTCCTGGCGGTGCTCGGGACCTACCTCGGGGCGTCGTTCTCGCCCGAGGTGATCGGCTGGCTGCCGCGGGCGGGGGTCTCGGTCTTCGCCATGTTCGTCACGGTCGCCGCCGAGGCGGCGGCCGCGGTCTTCGTGATGACCAGGGCGCTCCGCTGCTCTTTCTTCACCGCCTACACCGCCTGCATGCCCGGCGGGTTCTCGAGCATGACGGCCATCGCCCAGGAGCACGGCGGCGACGTCGAGATTGTCTCGCTCGTGCAGCTCGTCCGGCTCGTGGTCGTGCTCTGCGCGATCTCGCTCGTCGCGGCATACTTCGGGATCGGCAGGGAGGGCCTGGTCTCCGCCGGCGACTACGGGCTGGCCGCCGGCGACATGCTGCTCGCGCTCGCCGTCTGCCTGGTCGGGCTCGGGGCCGGCATGGTCCTCAGGCTGCCGGTGTTCTGCATGGTCTGCCCGATGCTCGTCGCCGCGGCCCTCGAGGTCTCCGAGGTCACCGCGATGGAGCTGCCGGACGGCCCGCTCGCGGTCGCGCTCGTCCTGCTCGGGACCGCGGTCGGCGCGCACTGGAACAAGTTCCGCTCGGGCAAGCTCCTGCGCGGCCTGTCGTTCGGCCTGGCGCTCGCGGTCTTCTACCTGGCGGTGTCCGCCGGGGCGGCCTGGCTCGTGTCGAGGACGATCTTCCTCGAGCTCGCGCCGACCCTGCTGGCGTTCTCGCCGGGCGGCGTCTCCGAGATCAGCCTGATCGCCGTCGCGCTGGACATCGAGCCCGCGCTGGTCGGCCTCCACCACGTCCTGCGCGTGCTGTTCATCGTCCTCACGCTGCCCTTGGTCCTGCATGTCGCGACGGGGCGGGTCTCGGCGGCGCAGGGCAGCGCGGGGGAGGCCGGCGGCCGCCGCGGGGACTGATTCCGGGCGCGCGGGAACAGCCGCCCGCGCAGGCGCGCGGCGGGTCACGTGGTAACATATTCAAGGGGGAGAATGCGGGCCGCGGCGACTGAGCCAAACCGGCGCAAGGGAGGCGCGGCGCCGGATTCCGGCAGCAGCCGATTGAGCACATGACCGTCCGTCCGATCCGATTTTCCGCGCGCTGCGCGGCCGCGCTTGCCGTTGCGGCCTCCCTGTCCTGGGCCCCGGCCACGACGTCCGCTGAGCATCCCGACTTCAGCGACAAGGAGATCACGCTGGTGGTCCCGTTCAGCGCCGGCGGCGGGACCGACAGGTGGGCGCGGTTCTGGGCCCCGCTGATCGCTGCCGAGCTGCCCGGCGAGCCGGTGATTCGAATCGAGAACATCGTCGGCGGCGGGTCGACGACCGGAGCGAACAGGTACTACAGGGAGGCCGGCAGGGACGGGACCATGCTGTTCGCCTCGTCGGCGTCTGTGGTCCTCCCGTTCCTGCTCGGCGACAAGCGCGTCGAGTACGACTTCAGCCGGTGGCAGGCGCTGCTCGCCTCGCCCACGGGCGGGGTCGTGTTCGCGAACCCTGACGTGGTCGACGCGGACAGCTACCCCGTGCGCTTTCGGCCCGGCGCCGAGATCAGCTTCTTGATCCTCGGGCCGACGCAGGTCGGGGCGCTGATGATGCTATCGTTCGAGATGCTCGGGCTCGACTACGACGCCCGCTTCGGGACCGGCGGCTCGGCGAACACCTTCCGCAACTTCCGCAGCGGCCAGGCCTCGGTCGACATGCAGACGACCGCCTCCTACAAGACGCGCGTCGCGCGGCTCGAGGAGCAGGGGGACGCGGTCCCGGTGTTCACCTTCGGGATCTCCTCGCCGACCGGGGTGATCTCGCGCGACCCGAACTTCCCGAACGTCCCGCACTTCATCGAGTACTACGAGGAGATCACGGGGGGCATGCCCGAGGGGACCGTGTTCGAGGTGTGGAAGCAGTTCTACTTCGCGGGGTTCCCGGCGCAGAAGATCCTGTTCCTGCCCAAGAACACCGACGAGGAGATCCTCAACGCCTACCGCAGGGCGATCATGGCCGTCGCCACGCACGAGGACGACTGGCCGAACGCCAAGGAGGACGTGCTCGGCGACTACGTCCAGTACTACAACGGGGAGGCGGCAAGCCTGGCCGAGGGGCTGCGGACGATGTCGCCTGAGGTCGTGGAGTGGTACCGCGACTTCGTAATGGAGACCGCGGGAATCTCCCTTTAGGCCCGCGGCCGGGCAGGCGCGGGGCGGGCTCATGGAGGCGCAGCGGGCGGTGGAGTGCGCCCTGTTCCGGGGCGGGACCTCCAAGGGGGTGTTCATCGAGGCCGGGCGGATCCCGAAGGAGCGCGCCGAGCGCAACGAGCTGCTCCTGCACCTGCTCGGCGGGGACTCGAGCCAGCTCGACGGCCTCGGGGGCGGCAACGTGCTCTCGTCGAAGGTCGCCCTGGTCGAGGCCTCTTCCGAGCCCGGGGTCGACATCGACTACCACTTCATCCAGGTCATGCCCGCGCGGGGGGTCGACGACACGGTCCCGTGCGGCAACATCATCAGCGCGGTGGCGCCGTTCGCGGTGGAGGCCGGCATCGTCGAGGCGGGCGACCCCGTCTCCAGGCTTTCGATCCGCGACACGAACACCGGGGCGGTCGTCACCGCCGAGATCCCGACGCCGGGAGGCAGGGTAGCCTACGACGGCGACGAGGAGATCGCGGGCGTGCAGTGCCCCGGGGCGCCGATAGCGCTCGAGTACTCGAACGTCAGCGGCCTGCGCACGGGCAGCCTGTGGCCGACGGGCAGCAGGATCGACACGGTCAACGGGGTGCAGGTTTCCCTGATCGACGGCGCGATCCCGGTGGCCGTGTTCCCTGCGGAGTGCGTGGGCCTGCCGGACGACGCGAAGATGAGGACGCTGAGCACGCGCGACATGATCGAGATCCTGCTCGGGCTCCGCGAGGAGGTCGCGGCCAAGGCCGGGATCGACACCTCCGGGACCTCGGTGCCGAAGGTCTGCCTGGTCATGGGCGCGCCCGCCGGGGGCGCGGACCTGGCCGTGCGCTACTTCACCCCGCACACGCCGCACATGTCGCTTGCGGTCACGGGCGCGATCACGGTCGCGTCGGCCGGGCTCATCGAGGGCACGGTCGCCAACGGCCGGTCGCGGGACGGCAGGACCGCGAAGGCCGGCGAGTGGGTCCCGTACCGGATCGAGCACGTGGCGGGCACGCTGCCGATCGAGGTCATGTTCGAAGAGGACGAAGGCGGGCCCTATCCCGTCAAGGCGCGGCTGGTGCGGACCGCCCGCCTGCTGATGAGGGGCACGGCCTACCTGCCGAGGTACTGACGGGGCGCGGCGGCTAGCCGCCGGTGACGGCCATGTAGCGCATGACGCTCGTTCCGGAGCGCATGTCGAACTCGTGGCCCTCAGGCTTGGCCGCGAGGCTTTCCCGGACGAGGGCAAGGACCGCGTCCGCGTCGCCCGAGCGCGCGGCCGCTGCGAGCGAGACCCTGCCCATGTGGCCGAGGCAGGGGTAGAGGTCGCCGGTGCATGTCAGCCGCACCCGGTTGCAGCCCGAGCAGAAGTTGCGGCTGTGCGGGGCGATCACCCCGACCCGGACGGACCGGCCGGCCACGTCGAAGTAGCGGGCGGGCCCCCCGGTGCTGTGGCCGGACTCGGTGAGCGTGAACTCCCTCGAGAGGATTTCCAGCAGCTCGTTGCTGTCCATCGGGCTGGACGGCCGCGGGCGGTCGACCTCGCCCATCGGCATCTCCTCGATGAAGGCTATGTCGGCGCCGAGGCCGTCGGCGAACCGCACCAGGCCGCACAGCTCGTCGTCGTTGAAGCCGCGCATCAGCACCGTGTTGACCCTCACCCCGCGAAAGCCCGCCGCGCACGCGGCCTCGATCCCGCGCACGACCAGCGCGTGGTCGCCGTTGCGGGTGAGCTCGAGGAACCTCTCGGGCCGCAGGGTGTCGAGCGAGACGTTCAGGCGGCTGACCCCGGCCTCGAGCAGGCCCCGCGCCTTTTTTTCGAGCAGGGTGCCGTTGGTGGTCATCACCAGCTCACTCAGCCCCGGCAGCGCGGAGAGCGAGCGGAGCAGGGTCTCGATCCCGCGGCGGACCAGGGGCTCGCCGCCCGACACCCGCAGCTTGGTCACGCCGCTGTCGACGAAGGCCTTCGCGACGAACGCGATCTCCTCGAGGGTCAGCAGGTCGCCCTTCGGCAGGAACACAGGCCGCTCGGGCAGGCAGTACTGGCAGCGCAGGTCGCAGCGGTCGGTGACCGACAGCCGGAGGTAGCTGACCGTCCTGCCGTGGCGGTCGACGAGCCCGCCCGCCGCGGCGGCCTCAGCCATCGTCCGGCCCGAGCAGGCCCAGGTCCGGGCCGCCCCGCCTGCCGACCCTCACCCGCACGGCCCCGTCCGCGAAGTGCACGGCTGCGCCGTCGCCCTCGCCGACCTGGTCCGCCCTTGACCGCACGCCACCTTCCTCGTCGGTAACTATCGCATAGCCCCGCTCGAGGGTGCGCCTCGGGCTCATCGCCTCGAGCCGCGCTGAGAGCCCGTCGAGCGCCGCCTGCCTGTCGGGAACCGCCCTCGCCGCGGCCGCGGCCAGGCGCGCCGAAAGGCCGTCGAGGCGGGAGCCTGCGCCGAGCAGCCCGCGGACCGCCTCCCTGAACGAGTCGCCGGCGCCGGCGAGGCGCCCGCGCTTGATCCGCAGGAAGGCCTCCGACGCGCGGCGCAGGTCCGAGGACATGCGCCCGGCGCGCCACGCCGCTCCCCGCAGTCCGTCGCGCACGCCCATCACCGACGAGACCGCGTCGTCGAGGGTCTGGCGCGCCTCGTCGAGGGCGCTGCCTGTTGACTCGCTCAGCCTGCGCGCGCAGGCGTCGAGCTGCCGCGCGAGCTCGATGCGCGAGGGAACTGCGGCGACCGCGGCCCCGGTCGGGGTGGCCGCCCGCACGTCGGCCGCCATGTCGGCCACGGTCTCGTCGGTCTCGTGGCCGATGCCGGTCACCACCGGAACCGGCGATTCGACTATCGCCCGGACGACGTCCTCCTCGTTGTACGACCACAGGTCCTCGAAGGACCCGCCGCCGCGGCACACCAGCGTCAAGTCGCAGCCGGACTTGCCCGCGCGGCCGATCGCATCCGCGATCCTGGCTGCGGCGTCCCTGCCCTGAGCCGGGGCGGGAAAGACCGACACCTCCGCGAGCGGAAACCTCTCGCCGAGCGTCCTCTTGACGTCGCGCCAGGCCGCGCCCTGCAGCGAGACCACCACCGCGACCGACCCGGGCATCGCAGGCAGATCCCGCTTCCTGCCGGCGTCGAACCAGCCCCGCTCGCGCAGCCTCTCCTTGGTGCGGAGGAACTCCTCGTGCAGGCGGCCGCGGCCGCGCGCGGCCACCTCCTCGACGACGAGCTGGAAGCGGCCCTTCTGGACGTAGATCGTCGGCTGGACCAGCGCGCGCACCTCCGTCCCGTCGGCGGGGAAGGGAGGGTGGCCGCCGGCGGTCCGCGCGTACATGATGCACGAGACCTCGGCCTTGGAGTCCTTGAGGGTGAAGTAGACGTGGCCCGAGGGGTAGCTCCGCACGCCGGACAGCTCGCCGACCACCCAGACGCGCAGCCGCCAGAGCTTCCTGAGGTGGTCGCGGCTGGCCGTGAGGAGCTCGCCGACGGTCAGCAGCTGCTCTTCGCCTTCTTCTTCCAGGATGGGAGACTGCATCGCCAACGCCTTGATTATAGTGGAAAAAAACTGCCGGTTTGCCGCCGTTATTTACATGGGGAATTGCCCTTGCCCTCAATGCCCGTCTGTATCGCCCGAATCCTTATCCCATCGTTAACTTGTTGAACGGACGGGACTTTTCGGGCAACAACCCGGCGGGCGAAAACCGCCTCCTGCTTTGACTCTCAATAAAAGGGCCGAGATATCAACATAGTTTTCCACAGAGGGGCAAGCCCCTGAATAACGGGGCCTTTCACCACGTCTCGGGGTCTATCTCTATGTCCCAGGACACCGAGCCCGGCATCGGCTGCTGCTCGAGCAGGCTCGCCCACTTCCCGACCGATTCCTGAAGCGACTTCCGGTCCGGCGAGTTGATCAGCAGCTGCATCGTGGATGCGGCCTTTCGCTTCGCCGGGGCGGGAACCGGCTCGAGGATCGAGATCGTCCGCGGCATGCACTCGCTCGCGAGGTACTTCGCGGACCCGACCGCCTGCGCGACGCTGTCGGCCTCCTCGCCGGTCGCGCGGAACAGGGCGAGGCGCCGGTACGGAGAGAGCCCGGCAGACTTGCGCTCGGCGAGCTCGGCGAACGCGAAGGTGTCGTAGCTCCCCTGCCGGAGCGCCTCGAAGACGTGGTGGGTCGCGAAGCGGGTCTGGACGAGGAGGTTGACCTCGGGGCCCATCGCGGTCAGCCTCGTCAGCACGTCGATGAGGTGCTCGGCGGCGCGGAAGTTGTGGCTGAACAGGATCGAGTCCGCGTCGCTCACGCAGCAGGTGCCCGGCTCGAGGTCCAGGCCCAAAAACGAGCTGCCGACGACGACGTCCGGCCTCTCCGCGCGCAGCTCCTCCATGACCTCGCCGTGGTCGCGGTCGGGGTCGACCCGGTAGATGCGCGCCTCGGGCAGCCGGGTCGCAAGCGACTCCGCCACCCGGACGCTGCCCGGGCGCATGCTCACGATGTCGCCGCCGCCGCAGCCGGGGCACGAGTCCGGCATCGCCTGCGAGCGGCTGCACCTGCGGCACTGGCAGGCGCCCTCGCCGTGCGAGGACAGCAGGTGCCCGCAGTGCCGGCAGGTGAGCCTGAGCCTGCAGTCGGCGCAGTACAAAAAGCCGTAGCGCCCGCGGCGGTTGACGAGCACAGCGCTCTGGCCGCCGCGCTGGATCTCCGCCTTGAGGGCGTTCTCGAGCTCGACGCTCACCCCGCCGAACAGGCGCCGGTTGGCGATGTCGACGATCTGGATGCTCTGCTTGGTCCGCCCGGCCTCCGGCGCGAGCATGGTCATCTCCATGCGCTGCGAGTGCGCAGCGTGGCGCAGCTCGAGCGAGGGCGTCGCCGAGCTCAGCAGCAGCGGGCAGCCCTCGGCCCTCGCCCTGACCGCGGCCATGTCGCGCGCGGAGAAGACCAGCCCCCGGTCGGGGCGGAACAGCGGGCTGTTCTCGTTGACCACGCAGACCAGGCCGAGGTCCGCAAGCGGGACCGTGACCGCGGAGCGGCTGCCGACGACCACGTGGCAGCCGCCGAGCATCGCCGTCCACCACGCCTCCATCCGCTCCCTGTCGCGCAGGCCGCCGTGGACGCTTCTTGCGACAAGCCCCGGCATCCTCTCCCCGAGGCGCGCGACCCAGCCCTCGATCGAGCTGACCTCGGGGACGAGGACGAGGCAGGTGTTGCCGTTGCGGACGGCCGCGGCCACGGCCTCGACGCACATCTCAGTCTTGCCCGTGCCGGGCGACCCGCAGACCAGGTGCGGCTTGAACCCGGGGGGAACGCAAACGAGCTCCTCGAGCACCTTCGCCGGGCGCCCCTTGAGGCCCTCGGCCGGGCTTACCTCGAGCTTGGGCCGCGGAGCGACCTCGGGCGGGGAGAGGTCCTTCGCGGACCGCCGCGCGGCAGGCGGAAGCGCGGCGAACGCGAGCTTGCCGACCGGCAGGACGTTGCTCTCGGAGAACTGGCGGACCGCCCGGGCGACCGGCTCGGTGAGGACCGGGCGCCCCCCGTCGAGCGCCCTCTCTATGTGGCGTATCTTCGCGATCGGCAGGTCCGATCTCTCCGAGACTTCGACCACGATCCCGACCCGCTCCGAGCTGCCGAGTTTCGCAAGGACCCTCGTTCCGGGCACGGGCAGGGCGCCGTCGCCCTCGACGCCGAAATAATCGAATGCCTTCCTCGTTGGCTGGTCGAACGCAATCTTGAGGATCATGACGTCATGCGGCCCATCGCGGGGGTGCCGTGCTTGAGCGTATGTGTCCTGTCATTGAGTCGCGCCCCGCCGTCCTCGCGGAGTCAGGGGCAAAAGTCGATGCGAAATGAAGCCGGAACGGAAGACCAGCCGATGAGTGTGGGCAGGCGCCGGGAACTCTCCGAAAGGAGGTAATCCAGCCGCAGGTTCTCCTACGGCTACCTTGTTACAACTTCACCCCAGTCATGAAACATACCTTGGTGAGCGCCCTCCGAAGTTAGGCTACCCACTTCCAGTATCCCCCACTCCCATGGTGTGATGGGCGGTGTGTACAAGACCCGAGAACGTATTCACCGCAGCATGCTGATCTGCGATTACTAGCGATTCCTGATTCATGCAGTCGAGTTGCAGACTGCAATCCTGACTAAGACCGGTTTTAAGGGTTTGGCTCCCCCTCGCGGGTTGGCAGCCCTCTGTACCGGCCATTGTATGATGTGTGAAGCCCCACCCATAAAGGCCATGATGACTTGACCTCATCCCCGCCTTCCTCCAGTTATACACTGGCAGTTTCGTCAAAGTTCCCGGCATTACCCGCTGGCAATTGACGACAGGGGTTGCGCTCGTTGCGGGACTTAACCCAACATCTCACGACACGAGCTGACGACAGCCATGCAGCACCTGTTCCAAGGCTCCTTGCGGCACAGGCCCGTTTCCGGGCCCTTCCCTGGTATGTCAAGGGTGGGTAAGGTTTTTCGCGTTGCATCGAATTAATCCACATCATCCACCGCTTGTGCGGGTCCCCGTCAATTCCTTTGAGTTTTAATCTTGCGACCGTACTTCCCAGGCGGTCTGCTTCACGCGTTAGCTTCGCCACCGAGGCAACCCCCGGCGGCTAGCAGACATCGTTTAGGGCGTGGACTACCAGGGTATCTAATCCTGTTTGCTACCCACGCTTTCGTGCCTCAGCGTCAGTGTCGTCCCAGAAGGATGCCTTCGCCATTAGTGTTCCTCCGTATATCTACGCATTTCACCACTACACACGGAATTCCACCTTCCTCTAACGAACTCAAGCCGCCCAGTTTCGAACGCAGTTCCCGGGTTGAGCCCGGGGCTTTCACATCCGACTTGGACAGCCGCCTACGCACGCTTTACGCCCAGTGATTCCGATTAACGCTCGCACCCTACGTATTACCGCGGCTGCTGGCACGTAGTTGGCCGGTGCTTCTTCTTGGGGTACCGTCAGTGGCGTGATGGTGTTGGCATCCGCCGTTTCTTTCCCCACGAAAGAGCTTTACAACCCGAGGGCCTTCTTCACTCACGCGGCATTGCTGGATCAGGGTTGCCCCCATTGTCCAATATTCCCCACTGC
>CAZDYI010000114.1:0-4952 GCA_964509765.1 uncultured Gammaproteobacteria bacterium | reverse complement strand
CATCGGCGACCGCGAGCACCACGGCGGGATCGAGCAGGCCGTGAACGTCTTCGGCGGCGACGACTACGCATGGTGGGAGAAGGAGCTCGGCCGCGAGCTTCCGCCGGGGTCGTTCGGCGAGAACCTCGTCATCGCCGACCTCAGCACCGAGGACGTCCTGCTCGGCGACAACCTCAAGTTCCCCGACCTCGAGCTCGAGGTCTCCGGCCCGCGCACCCCGTGCGGCAAGCTCTCGGCGATGATGGGCGAGAAGGGCTTCGGCAAGAGGTTCAGGGAGTCGCGCCGCAGCGGCTTCTACTGCCGGGTGTTCGAGACCGGCAGCGTTGAGGTCGGCGACACGGTCTCCTTCGTGCGCGAGCCCGGATCGAACACCTACATCAGCGACATGCTGCAGCGCAAGGCCGGGGGATAGGACAAGGCCCGCCCCCGAAGCGGGACCGGGGCGAGAAATAACCGATCAAGGCTTGAGCGACAGGCCGCCAATCCACGCGATCAGCGACCGCTTCTTTGCGCCCGGCATGGCCGAGGCCGCGGTCGCTCCCGCACGCGATGCGGGATGCAGGACGACCTTCGGCGCCTGGGAGCACGAATCCCTGGCCTCCTTCCGCCGCGACCTGCGCGCCTGCGAGGTGTCCGGGCCCGACGCCGTCGAGGTCATGCCGGACTTCGGGGCGATGGAGGGGCTCGACGACGCCGAGGTCCTGGTTGTTCAGTTCTGCCCGGTCCCGAGGAGCTTCTTTGAGTCGCACCCGTCGGTCCGGCTCGTAGGCGTGGTCCGCGCCGGGGTGGAGAACGTCGACCTCGGCGCGGCCAGGGACGCAGGCGCCGGCGTGGTGAACGTCATGGGCCGCAACGCCCAGGCGGTCGCGGAGTACACGGTGGCGATGTTGCTCGCCGAGCTGCGCGACCTCGCCCGCAGCCACGTGGCGATGGCCAAAGGCAGGTGGGAGGTTGACTTCCCCGGCTCCTCGAAGCGCGAGCTGCGGGGGTCAACGGTCGGGATCGTCGGAGCCGGCAGGATCGGCACGATAACCGCAGGCCTGCTGCTCGCCTTCGGGTGCCGGGTCCTGGTGCACGACCCTTTCGTGCAGGAACTGCCGGAGGGCACGGAAATGTCGGGCCTCGACGAGCTGTTCGAGCGTTCCGACCACGTCGTCCTCCACGCGCGCCTGAGCAAGGACACCGAGGGCATGATCGGGGAAAGGCAGCTGTCGCTGCTCAAGCCGCACTCGGTCCTGGTCAACACCGCCCGCGCGGGGCTGGTCGACGAGGGCGCACTGGTGGAGGTCCTGCGGGAGCACAAAATCGGCGGGGCGGCGCTGGACGTGTTCAACGACGAGCCGCTGCCCGAGGAGCACCCGCTCCACACCCTCGAGAACGTAACCTACACCCCGCACCTTGCCTGCGAGACCGAGGAGGCTGCGGCCAACGGGCCGAGGATCATGTCCGAACACGTCATGGCCTACCTGAAAGGCGGCGTCGAGGCCGTACCGTGCGTGGCGTAGCCTGATGAGGATCACGAGGCCGGGGGTCCATTTCCTCTTCCTGAACGCTGGCCATTTCTTGGACCACTTCTTCCTGCTGATCTTCGCGACCGTAGCCGCGCTGTCGCTCGCCGGCGAGTGGTCGATGGAGTACGCGGAGCTCATTCCCTACGCGACCCCGGGCTTCGTCGCGTTTGGCGTCGGCGCGATACCGGCCGGCTGGATCGCCGACCGCTGGAGCCGCGAGGGGATGCTCGGGGTGTTCTTCGTCGGGATCGGCATCACCTCGGTCATGGCCGGGTTCGTGACCACCCCGCTGCAGCTCGGCATCGTCCTCACCCTGCTCGGGTGCATGGCGGCGATCTACCACCCGGTGGGCCTTGCGATGGTGGTCCACGGCAGGAAGAGGGCGGGGATGGCCCTTGCGGTCAACGGCGTCTACGGCAACCTGGGGGTCGCCTTCGCCGCGCTTGCGACGGGCTTTCTGATCGACCTCGCCGGCTGGGAGATGGCCTTCATCATCCCGGGCATCCTGTCGGTCGCGGTCGGCATTGCCTACCTCGCCTTCGTCGCCGCAAGCGGGGCGGAGGCGATCTATCCCCATTCAGCGACCGAAAAGGACGGCGACGGATCCGCAGGCGCGGGAACGGAAAGGGTCGTGGCCAGGGTGCTCGGCGTGGTGATGGTCACCACGGCCATCGGCGGGCTCATCTTCCAGAGCACGACCTTCGCCCTGCCAAAGGTCTTCGAGGAGGCCCTGTCGTCGGTCACCTCGTCGGCGTCCGCGATCGGCGGCTGGGCGTTCATCGTCCTTGCCGTCGCGGGCTGCGCGCAGATCGTGGTCGGCTACCTCGTCGACCGGATGTCGGTCCCGCTGCTGTTCGGGATCATCTGCGCAGGGCAGGGCCTGCTGTTCGTCGTCATGGCCGGCGTCGGCGGCTACGCCGCGGTCGCGGTCTCATGCCTGTTCATGCTCCTGGTGTTCGGGCAGATCCCGATCAACGACGTGATCATCGGCAAGGTCGTCAAGGCAGGGTGGAGAAGCCGCGCGTTCGCGTTGCGCTCGTTCGTCACCTTCACCGTCATGGCGACCGCGATTCCGATGATCGCCTGGCTCCACGGCGGCTGGGGCTTCCCGGCGCTGTTCGCGGTTCTCGCTGCGGTGTCGGCGGTATCCTGCGTTGCGATAGCTGCCTTGCGGGGGGTGCCGATGCTGAGGCACGCTCAGGCTGTATAGAATTCATGCATGCCAGGGAGAGCCAGGTCCGTTCAAGCCTCTAGCCCGCCCGGTAGGCTGGGGGTTGAATCGGGATTTGGCGAGCAGGTTCTCGTCGAAGTGCTTGGCAGATCGCCGCGGCGCGATTCTCATTCAGTGCTGATCCCTTCCGCGCTGGAGTCATTTGCGTCCGTGACGCCGGCAAGCAATGACACCGAGGTGTCAGTGTCAGTGCGATTCGCGCTGGATTCAGATGTTCCGCAAAGGCTGGTGAAAGCCGGCGCGGCATGCTATTCGGTTTCGGTTCATTCACCGCAAACGCATTTCCGAGAGCTTGTGACTTCAGCCAGTCCCGTAATCGAAAAAATTTTCTGCGGAGGCATGCTGTCCGAACAGGTGTCCTTCACCCCGATGTTCGTCAGCATACTGCCTCCGTATGGTCACGGTTCGGACCTTGACGAGTTTCTCCGCTCGAGGGACGTTGACGACAAGCCCGGGCAAGTGATAGCAAAGGGCAGGGAGCTGAAAGTTGAGCTCGAGCATGTCGAGAGCTCCCTGATCTGCGCGGTGTTCGGACACAGGCTAGACAACGCAAAAAATGAATCGGACCCGTCGTATGAGATTCGGGAGGACAGGGTATGGATATCGATGCCGGAGGACATCATGCAACGGCTGAAGTCGCTTTGGAGCGAGATCGGATTCTGCAAGGAAATGTTGGCGACAATATACCTGCCGATCCTGGTTGAAGTCCTGCATGACCTGGACAACAGGTCTGGTGAACTGCGGGATCACGCCTGGTTCAAGTTCATAGACCGCAGGCTTGGAGAGCAGCGTTCCATGCGGCTGGGAACGCGAGGGGCGCAAAGACTCGAGGATGCACAGCGGCTCTTGGGCTGCACATTGGGCGACTCTCTGGAAGTTTCTTCGAGATGACAATCAGGTATTGCACGCCGGCTACAGTCCGTCGAATCAAGGAGGCTGTCCCTGCCAACCTGGACTGGTATTACTCCCATGTAGGCCCCTTTCCGCTCGACGAGTACGGCGGAGTGATGGAGGCGAGGGTAGAGGTACGGGACTTTCATGGCGGCCTCGAGAGGGAGGGGTCCAGTCTCCTCGACTCAGAGGTGCGCAATTCCCTGAAGGTCCACGAGGCTATGAGTTCGCTGACTCCGAATCAGGCATGCATTGAAGGCATGTGGGTGTACCTGTGCCACACAGGATGCGCGAATTACGTGAGGGACAGATGGCTCGGCAGCAGGCAATCAGATGGCCAAAACAGCAGCGGTAAGGTATTGGACCATTTCTTTGCTGAGGACATCAGGGGACTAATGCGAAAAAACGGGGTGTCGAGACTGTGGTGGCTCGGGCGCCTGGCAAATCTCACATTCCCAGAGAACCCCGCGACATTTCTTCGGGCTGTGCTCGAGTATCAGGATGTGAGGGCCGCTGTGGTCGAGAGACCGACACTGTCCAGAAATCCAAAGGTTGCTAGATGCATCGTGGAAGTGATGTTGGAACATTCAGGGCCCAATAACTCGCTGTTGCAAAGAAGCAACTGCAGGTCATGGATGCAGGCTTTGAATCACATCAACAGATCTACCCTGTTTGACGCACTATCTCCCGAGCAGCTGAAGGACATAATGCGTGCAGAAGCCCTCAAGGTGTTGTCCTAGCAGTGTCAAGCCAGACTGTGACAGGACCGTCGCATGACAGCTCGATCTGCATGTCCGCGCCAAACACGCCTTTTCGCACTTCCACCCCCAACGCCTTCAGCTCGTCGCCGAGCATGTCTACAAGTTCGCTCGCCTTGTCAGGCTCCATCGCGTCGGTGTAGGACGGGCGCCTTCCCTTCCTGGTGTCGGCCGCCAGGGTGAACTGGCTAACCAGCAGGCACTGTCCGCCGGTGTCGAGCAGCGAGCGGTTCATCCTGCCGTCCTCGTCACCGAAGATCCGCAGCTTCGCGACCTTGTCCGCCATCGCTTTCGCCTCCCTTTCCGTGTCGCCCTTCATCGCGCAGGCGAACACGGCAAGACCCTCGCCGGTCTCGGACACCGGCTTGCCGTCAACCGACAAGCGGGCGCCGCGCACCCGCTGGAGCAGGGCGCGCACGTCCTAGTTCGGCGCGCAGTCGCCGACCGGCAGGCTCCGGGCGTCGGTGACGTCCAGCCTCTCGCCCGAGAACTCCAGCCGCCAGCGCATGTACTCGCAGGCCCTGCCGCCGTCCCAGCTCTCGATCAGCACCCCGTTGTGGG
>CAZDYI010000113.1:0-10490 GCA_964509765.1 uncultured Gammaproteobacteria bacterium | reverse complement strand
ATGCGCGACGACGCTGTCACCGGCGGGCTTGCTATCGGCCTAGCCTGCGCGCTGCTGTTCTGGTGCGTGGGCGCCGTCGCGGCGTGGTACGTCCTCGCCCTGCTGCTGCTTCCGATGGGCAGGCTACGCGCGGGCCTGCCGGGCTGGAGCAGCCGCGGCGTGCTTGTCGCGCTGGCTTTGGCGGCGCTCGGCGTTGCAGCGTGGGTTGCGGCGCTGCGCGGAACGTCGGACGCCGCGCTGTCGGCCGCGGCATCGAAGACCTTCGCCGACCTTTCGCCGGCCGCCCTTGCTTCTAGCGCCCGCAAGGTGATCCTGTCCGCGGCCTGGGTGACCTGGCCGGCCCTGCCGTTCGCGGCGATGTCGTTCATCAGGTGGCGCCACGGCGGCCGCCACGGAACCGAGGTCCCCGACGGGCTCATCGCGCTGGCCGCGGGCTTTGCCGCCTTGGTGCTTTCCGGCAGCGACCGCGACAGCGTCTCGATCCTGCTTTTGCCCGCCGCGGCATACATGTCTGTCGCCGGCATGCAGGACCTCACCCGCGAGGTGGCGAAGATCCACGACCGCTTTGCGTTCGTCGTGATCGGCGGGGGAATGATCGGCTTCTTCTGGCTGTCGTGGGTTGCGGTCAACGCCGGCTGGCCGGCCGGCATGGTGGAGTGGCTCGAGGGCCTCGGGGTGAGGGAGGGCGCCTCGGGCCTGCCGGTCTTCTTCGCCGCAGTCGCATCGGTCGCGTGGATCGCGCTGATGCTGCGCATCGGCCGCTCCACGGAGCGCGCGGTGATCAACTGGATGGCGGGGATAACCATGTCGTGGCTGATGTTCACCCTGCTTTGGATGCCCGAGGTGGACCGGGCGAAGGACTACGGCCCGGTGGCCTCGTCGATCAGCGAGGCGCTTCCGGCCGACTACGGATGCGTCAGCCACGAGGGGGTCGGCATCGGCCTGGTCGCCCAGATCGCCTACCTGTCGGGGGTGGAGTTCTCCGGCGAAGATGACTGCGGGTGGCTCCTGACCTACGCCCACCATGAGCGCGAGGAGCCGTCTGTTTGGAGCGGCATGAGGGTCGGCGACGACCCGTTCACCAGGCTGTCCCTTCACCGTACAGACATTTGACCTAAACTGTCAGGACATCTGTGTAACAGATTGAATAAAGAAAACAAAAACAAACAGGACTTCGCGGCATCAGGCGTTGCCGGAGACGCAGGAAAGAGCGCGGACCTGCTGGTCGAGAACTGCCTGGTTGCGGTCTGCGACGAGTCCTTCACAAGCATTGAGAATGCCTCGGTCGCCGTAAAGGACGGCCTGATCTGCTGGATCGGCCCGGCTGCGGCAAAACCAGAGTTCCAGACCAAGGAAACCGTCAACGGCAAGGGCAATCTCCTTGCTCCTGGGCTGGTCAACTGTCACTGCCACCTGGCCGACAGCCTGTTTCGCGGGCTGGTCGAGGACCTGCCCCTGGAGGAGTGGCTCGGCGTCCTGTGGAAGGCAGAAGGCGCGATGCTCAACCCGGAGACGACCGAACTTGGAGCGAAGCTGGGCCTGGCCGAGCTTCTGCTGGGCGGGACGACCACGGTGCTCGACATGTTCTGGTTCCCGGACTCTGCCGCGAAGGCGGCATGTGAACTAGGCGCGCGGATCCACACAGGCGGCTTCGCATTCGACCCGCCGGGCATGGACGGGTTCGGCAGGGAGGACCGCCTGCCCCAGGCGCGAAAGTTCATCGGCGACTGGGAGTCGGAAGAGTTGGTGACGCCCGTGGTTATGGCACACGGCGCCTACACCGCTGGGCCGGACAGCCTCAGGGAGATGCACGGCCTCGCGCAGGAGTCCGGCCTGCTGTTCCACATCCACGCAGCAGAGACGGTGCAGGAGAACAAGACAGTGCTCGACGCCCACGGGCGCAAGGTCATCGGGCACCTCGGGGAACTGGGGATACTCGGACCCCGCACCTTGCTTGCTCATGCTGTCCACCTCGACGACGGAGAGCTCAATGAGGTGGCAGACAGCAAGACCATGGTCGTCCACAATCCTGTCTCGAACCTCAAGCTCGGCTCGGGCTTCGCACGCATCCCCGAGATGCTCGAACTTGGCGTGCGCGTCTCGCTCGGGACCGACGGCGCGGTGTCCGGAAACGACATCGACATGTTCATGGCGATTAGGCTTGCGGCGATCATGCACCGGGGGAAGGCAGAGGATGCGACAGCAGTTGGAGCGAGGCGGGCTGTGGCGATGGCGACCTTAGAGGGAGCCGCGGCTCTCGGCGCGCAGGACATGATCGGCAGCCTGGAGGTCGGGAAAAGGGCGGACATGATCCTCGTTGACCTGGACGTGCCGCACGCCCAGCCGCTGTTCAATACCTACGGACATCTTGCGTACTCGGCATCAAGTTCCGACGTCAAGTCGGTTTGGGTGGGCGGTCGACAGGTTGTAAGCGAAGGTGAGTTGCTTACCGCAGATCTCGACGGGATTCTTGAATCAGTGCGCAAGCTCGCGCCGGAGATCAAGTCCTCGATAGCAAATGGCGACTGAGGCGGAGATCGTCCGGCAGGCGGCCGAGGCAGTCTCGGCAAAGTGCGGGTTAAAGCCGGAGGTTGTCGTCGTCACCGGCACCGGTCTCGATAGCCTGGCGGAATCATTCGGGGCGGAGGAGACCATCAGCTTTTCCGATGTGCCAGGTTTTCCTGTACCCGATGAGGAAAGCCATCCCGGCCGCTTGGTCTTGGGCACCACGTCCGGCAGGGGAGTCGCGGTGCTCCACGGACGGGCGCACACCTACGAGGGCCACAGCGCGGCCGAAGTGGTGCGCCCACTACGCTGCATGGCAATGCTCGGAGCGAAGACCTTGCTTGCGACCAACTGCGCCGGGTCGCTCAATCCCGAGTTCGAGGTCCCGTCGTTGATGCTCATCACGGACCACATCAACATGACTGGAAAGGACCCTGCGGCAGGGCCGGAGGTCCCGGAATTCGGCCAACGGTTTGCCGACATGGCCGCGTGCTACGACCCGCTGCTCCTCGCCGTCGCCCGGGAGTTCGCAGGCAAGTCGGCGGAGGTACCGGTCTGCGAGGGTATCTATGCCGCGGTTGCCGGTCCGACCCTTGAGACTTCCGCAGAGCGGCGGATGCTGCGAACATGCGGGGCGGACGCAGTAGGCATGTCCACAGTGCACGAGATTATCGCAGCTAGGCAAGCCGGAATGAGGGTGCTCGGGCTATCGGCCCTTGCGAACGACGCGACCGGCAGTCCGACCCAGGAGGCCATGGACATCGGCGCGCTGATGGAGGCGACCAAGCGTATCGCATGCTCCATGGCACCGGTTCTGGCGGGAATCCTGGCAGAAATGGGGTAAAATCCGCCTCTGTTGCCGTCCCCTAGCTCCAAGGGGATATCTTTTTCCGGTCTCTCATGGGAAATGGACCTTGGGTGCCATTGGACGGCCTTATGTCTGATGCAAAGCGAGGCGCTGGAAAAGACCATAACGGGACTGGGCTACGAGCTCGTGGAGGCGAGCCGCGACGCCGGGGGAACCCTGCGCGTCGCCATCGACTCCCCCGAGGGGGTCGGCACCACCGACTGCGAGCGGGTCAGCAGCCACCTAGGCTACTACCTGCCGGTCGAGGGGATCGACTACCGCAGGCTCGAGGTGTCCTCGCCGGGGCTTGACCGGCCCCTGACCAAGCCGGAGCACTACGCGAGGTTCGTCGGCAGGAAGGCGAGCGTCCGCTCGCGGCTTCCCATAGACGGCCGGAGCAACTTCAAGGGGACGATCGCGGCCTCGGACTCGGAGTCGGTCCGCCTCGAGACCGACGGCGGCGGTATGTCGCTGCGCTTCGAGGACATCAAGGCGGCGCGGCTCCACCACGAGTACGAGAGCCTGCGCGGCGCACAGGCCAGGGGCAAGGAGAGGCGATGAGCGAAATCCAGACGCAGATCCTCGACAAGAACGTCGTTGACGAGCTGGTCCGGCAGACCGCGCGCGAGCGCTCGCTGGACTCCGACGAGGTGTTCGGCCTGATCGAGGAGGCCCTCGCGCGGGTCCTCAACCGCAACAACGAGCGCACCGGCGAGTTCCGGGTGCGGATCGACCGCGAGACCTACGGCATGGAGGCCTGGCGGATCTGGGAGGTGATCCCGGACGACCAGCCGATCGAGGACGTCGGCTCGCAGAAGACCTTCGAGGCCGCTCAGGAGATTGACCCCGGGGCGCAGATCGGCGGGGAGATCTCCATGGAGTGCGACCCTCCGGACCTCAACCGCCACTCCAACGCGCAGATCTTCAAGCAGAAGTACATGAACTGCCTGCGCCAGGCGGAGAACAGCAAGCTGCTCGACGACCTCCTGCAGCGGGGCGACAGCCTCGTAAACGGGACCGTCAAGCGGATCGACCGCGCCTCGGGCGACTTCGTCATCGAGGTCCAGCGCGTGGAGTGCCGCCTGCGGCGCTCGGACGCGATCCCCAAGGAGAGCCTGCGGCCCGGCGACCGGATCAGGTGCCTGATCCGCGAGATCAAGGAGGACCCCAACCGCGGCCGGATGGTGTACCTCACCCGCACCAGCGACGACTTCCTCAGGGAGCTGTTCCGCCGCGAGGTCCCCGAGATCGAGAAGGACACCCTCGAGATCGTCGGCGTCGCGCGCGACCCTGGCTACCGCTCCAAGATCGCGGTGCGCTCGCGCGACCAGCGCGTCGACCCGGTCGGGACCTGCGTCGGGATGCGAGGCTCGAGGGTTCAGTCGGTCACCGCAGACCTCAGCGGCGAGAAGGTCGACATCATCCCGTGGGACCAGGACGAGATGAACTTCGTCCTGCGCGCCCTCGCGCCGGCTGAGATCGAGTCCGCGCGGGTGATCGGCCACCGCTCCTGCGACGTGATCGTAAAGGAGGACAGCCTCGCCAAGGCGATCGGCAAGTCGGGGATGAACGTCAAGCTCGCCTCGCGGCTTACCGGCTGGCAGATCAACATCACCAACCAGGAGGAGGCGGACGCGCGCGAGGTCGAGAGGCTCGAGCGCAAGCAGACCTACTTCATGGCCCAGCTCGACGTCGACGAGTCCGTCGCGCGGATCCTCTACGACGAGGGCTTCAACACGATCGAGGACCTCGCCGAGACCGACCGCGAGGAGCTGCTCGAGATCGAGGAGTTCGAGGAGGACATAGTCGACGAGATCCTCACCCGGGCGAAAGACGCGATGGCCAACGCCGAGAAGGAGTACGCCGACCGCCTGGCGCGCACCGACGAGAGGATGCACGAGGTGGTCCCCGACAAGGACACCCTTCGCACCCTGATCATGGGCGACATCCTCAAGGTAGACGACCTGGCCGAGCTGTCCATCGACGACTACCTGGAGATCGTCGAGGACGTCACCGAGGAGGAGGCCCAGGACACGATCATGCGCGCGCGCGAGGTCTGCGGCTGGCTCGACGAGGGCGAAGGGGAGGGCGAGGGCTCCGAATGACCGCGGCCCAGGCCAAGTTCACGATCGAGACGGCCGCGCAGAGGCTCGCGCGGCCGATCTCCGACGTCGAGTCTGCGGCCCGCGAGGTGCTCAACATGCGCAGCGTGATCATGCTCACCGGCGAGGACATCGAGCGCCTGGTCACGCACTTCAGCGAGAAGGAGCAGTCCAAGGGCGGGGGGTCGCAGCGCAGGAAGCTGACCGCAAAGGCCCGCAGCTCCGGCAGCCGGCCGGCCGGCCCGCGGCGGAGCCAGTACAACATCGAGTACCGCAAGAAGCGCGGGCGCAGCAGGAAGGACAGGGACGACGCCCCGGTCGAGCTCGCCAAGTCGCCTCCGCCTCCAATCGTTGCCGCGAAGGCCGGCGTGGACGGCAAGCCAGGCGCCGCGGCAGTGCCCGGCGTAAACCAGAAGGAGATCGACACCAAGCGCGCCGAGCAGGACAAGATCCTCGAGGCGATCTCCGGGCTCAACAAGCCCAAGGAAGCCGAGGCGGAGGCAGAGATCAAGCCTGAGGCGCAGGAGGGGGCGCCGCCTGCGGCCGAGCAGGCAGCGGCGCCGGCCGCAAGGCAGGCAGCCGCGGACGGAAACGGCGGGAAGGCCGCGGAGGCGGAAAGGCCGCAGGAGAGGCCCAAGGGCAAGCGGAAGAAGGACCGGCGCACGCTGTCGGTCGGCCGGACCTCGCTCGAGGAGCGCAAGACCAAGCTGCGCCGCCGCCGGGCGCTCAAGTCGGCCCCGATGCGGCAGGAGTTCCAGATGCCGGAGGGGACCCAGATCAAGGAGGTAGAGATCCCCGAGCGGATATCCGTGCGCGACCTCGCCGCGGCGATGTCGATCAAGCAGGAGATCGTCGCCGAGAAGATCGAGGCGCTCGGCGAGGACTACGAGGACGTCGAGGACCTAGACCAGGAGACCGCCTCGCTGATCGTCGAGGACTTCGGCCACGTCCCGGTGCTCACCGGCGACAAGGACAGCGAGTACATATCCAACATCAAGGACGCGGTCGGCAGCGACATCGTCACACGCCACCCGGTGGTCACCGTGATGGGCCACGTCGACCACGGCAAGACCTCGCTGCTCGACTACATACGCAAGACGCAGGTCACCGAGACCGAGTCCGGCGGGATAACGCAGCACATCGGCGCCTACCGGGTGGACTCGCCCGGCGGCGCGATCACCTTCATCGACACCCCGGGCCACGAGGTGTTCACCGAGATGCGCGCGCGGGGGGCGAACGTCACCGACATCGTGGTGCTCGTGGTCGCGGCCGACGACGGGGTCCAGCCCCAGACCAAGGAGGCGATCGACCACGCCAAGGCCGCCGCCGTCCCGATCGTCGTAGCGGTCAACAAGATCGACCTCGTCGGCGACAGGACCGAGGAGATCATGAAGCAGCTCGCGGCCGAGGGCCTGCAGCCGGAGGACTGGGGCGGAGACGTCCAGGTGGTCCCGGTATCGGCCGCGACCGGCCAGGGCATCGACGACCTGCTGTCGGCGGTCCTGCTGACCGCCGAGCTCCACGAGGAGGACCTCAAGGCGTCCCTGGACGTCGACGCGCACGGGTCGATCATCGAGATCAAGACCGAGAAGGGCCTCGGCACGATCCTCACCGGGATCGTCCGCCAGGGCGTGCTGCGCAAGGGCCAGTTCCTCCTGTGCGACACAGCCTGCGGAAAGGTCAAGGCGCTGCGCAACGAGCACGGCGAGCTCGTCGACGAGGCCGGCCCGTCCACGCCGGTGCAGATCCAGGGGATATCGGACCAGCCGCGGGTCGGGAGCGAGTTCTACGTCGCGGACTCCGAGGCCAAGGCGCGCGAGCACGCCGAGGAGCGCCAGCACCGCATGCGCCAGCAGGAGCTCGCCGACAGCGCGACGTCCGTCGACGCCGACAGCTTCGAGGAGCACCTAGAGCTGCTCGAGCGCGAGAAGCAGCGCAAGGTCATGCACGTGATCGTCAAGGCCGACGTCGCCGGCACCTGCGAGGCGCTCGTCCAGCAGCTTTCAGGGATCGGCAACGACGAGGCCGAGGTGAACGTCATCAGCAGCGGGGTGGGGGCGATCACCGACTCGGACGTCATCCTCGCCGACGCGAGCAAGGCGACCCTGATCGCCTTTCGGGTGACCGCGCCGGGCAAGACCAGGAAGCTGATCAAGGACAAGAAGCTGCAGCTCGTCTCCGGCGACGTCTTCTACAAGATCACCGACCACGTCAAGGCCGAGCTCGAGGGCATGCTCCCGCCGGTCGTCGAGGAGCTCGTCCGCGGCAAGGCGCTCGTCAAGGAGGTCTTCAGCATCCACAAGGTGGGGCGCATCGCGGGCTGCGGCGTGGTCGACGGCAAGATCGAGGACAGGCTGCCGGTGCGCGTCGTGCGCGACGGGACGGTCGTCTACAAGACGAAGATATCCGAGCTGCGCCACCACAAGGACAAGGTGCGCTCGATAAGCTCGGGCTCAGACTGCGGCATCCACCTCGAGAAGTTCAGCGACTTCAAGCCCGGCGACGAGATCGAGTCGATCGAGGAGATCAGCAGCAGGCAGACCCTGTGAGGGAGGCCGTGCCATGCCGCACCCGTACCCCAGGCACGTCCGCTTCGAGAGCTCGATCCAGCAGATAATCGCCCCGCAGCTGCTCGGGCTGCTGCGCGACGGGATGATCACGGTCACGCGGGTGTCGGTCACCCCCGACCTGCTCGAGGCGCGCGTGCACTACGCGGTGATGGGCGCAGACGGCGAGGACGTCCAGGAGCTGCTCGACGGCATGGCCGCGCCGCTGCGGCGCACGCTCGCGCGCGGGCTGGCCGCCAAGCGCGTCCCGCGCCTCGCGTTCGTCGCCGACGAGACGGGCCTGCCCGTCAGCCCATGCACGGATTCCTAGCCGCAGCCAAGCCCCCGGGCGTTTCGTCGGCGAGGTTCCTCTCAAGGGTCAAGGCCGCCCTGCCCAAGGGAACGAGGGTGGGGCACACCGGCACGCTGGACCCGCTTGCGGCCGGCCTGCTCGTTGCCGCGGTCGGCTGCGCGACCCGGTTCATCGAGCACCTGCCCGACTCAAAGCGCTACGAGGTCGAGGTCGCGTTCGGGACCGAGACCGACACGCTGGACCGCGAGGGCGAGGTCGTGCGCACGGAGCCGCTGCCGGAGGACCTGCGCGAGCGGGTCGAAAGGGCCCTGCCGGACATGGTCGGGAACGTCAGCCAGAAGGCCCCGAAGTACAGCGCGCTGAAGGTCGGCGGCCGGAGGATGCACGAGCTGATGCGCAGCGGCCGCGGCGACACGGTTCCGGAGAGGACAAGGCAGGTGCGGATCGACTCCGTCGGCAGCCCCAGGTGGCTCGGCGATGACAGGCTCGCGCTCGACGTCGCGTGCGGCAAGGGCGCCTACATGCGCAGCCTGGCCGCCGAGCTCGGCGAGAGGGCGGGCTGCTGCGCGCACATGTCCGGGCTGCTGCGGACGGAGTGCAACGGATTTTCTCTCGCGGACGCAATCCCGGAGGGGCTGATCGGGGAAGGAAACGCGATCGGGCCTGAACTGCTGAAGCCCGTCAACAACGCCCTGGCGCACGTCCGGTCCGTGGGCCTGGACCTTGAGGGTTCGCGGCGGATCGCGCTCGGCCAGCGCCTGCCGGCGCCGGATGGCGAGGAGGACGGGACGGTCCGCATCCTCGACTCCGGCGGGAGCCTGCTGGGAACGGGCGTGGTGGGCGGGGGCGTCCTGCGCCCGCGCAAGATGCTTCCGGCCGAGGCGCGCAAGGAGGCGGTTGCGGCCTGATGGGACAGGGCAGGCGCATCGTCCTGGTCGGCGCGGGCCACACCCACGCGCTCGTCCTGCCGGGGCTCAGCGAGGTCGCCCGCAGGCACGGGGCGAAGGTCACCCTGGTGAGCGGCGAGAGCGAGGTTGCCTACTCGGGAATGCTCCCCGGCGTGGTCGCGGGCATCTACAAGAAGCGCTCGATCCTGATCGACGCGAAGCGGCTCGCCGAGGAGCACGACGTCGGCTTCATCCACGAGAACGCGGTCGGAATCGACCTGGGGCTGCGGCAGGTCGTGCTCGAGTCCGGAGCCGCGGTCGGCTACGACACACTTTCGCTCAACGTCGGCGGCGACTGCGAGGGGGTGATCAGCGAGGAGGGCGGGAACGTGATGCCGATCAAGCCGGTCCTGCCGTTCCTGGACTGGCTCGACAGGTGGCAGGAGCTCAAGGCCGCGACCTGCGCCGTGATCGGCGGCGGGGTCGCGGGCGTGGAGATCGCCCTTGCGGTCGACGCGCGGCTGCGCGGCAGGGGCAGGGTCGGCGGCGTGTACGTCGTCGGCCGGAACGACAGGCTCGTGCCGCGGATGCCGCGGCTCGCCGCGGTGCTGCGCAAGAGCCTGGTCAGGCGGGGGATATCGACGGTCCAGGGCGTCGAGGCCAAGTCGGCCATGCCTGGCGTGCTGCGCCTGTCGGACGGCTCGGAGCACCTGGCGGACTACGTCGTCGTCTGCACCGGGGTGCGGACCTGGGGCGGGCTGGCTGAGTCGGGCCTGGAGGTCGACGCGCGCGGCTGCGCGGTGGTCAACCGCTGGCTGCGCAGCGTCTCGCACCCCGACGTGTTCGCATGCGGCGACTGCGCCTCGTGGTACTCGCACGAGCTGCCGAAGTCGGGGGTGTTCGCCGTGCGCCAGGCGCCGACGCTGCTTGCGAACCTGTCGGCCCGCATCACCGGCGGCGAGCTGGGCGAGTGGACGACCTCGAGGAACTTCCTGCAGATCGTCAACCTCGGCGACCGCCGGGCGATCGCCTACGACGGCGGGATGGTCCTAAAGGGCAGGCTGGTCTGGATGTGGAAGGACGGGCTCGACCGCAGGTTCATGCGCAGGTTCGCCTGAGGGCCGGCCCCCGCGCGCGGGGGCGGCGCCCGCTCAGGCGTCCTGGGTCTCCTCGACCTTCTCCTGCTTCTCCTCCTCGATGTTCTTCATCGACAGGCGCACCCGGCCGCGGTCGGCCTGGATCACCTTGACCTTGACCTCCTGGCCCTCGGTCAGCTCGTCGCGGACGTTC
>CAZDYI010000112.1:0-6217 GCA_964509765.1 uncultured Gammaproteobacteria bacterium | reverse complement strand
GACCCTGCTTGCCGCCCTCGCAATGGGCGGCAGAACAGGCTGCCTGCTGGACATGACCGAGCCCGACCTCGAGGACGGCTCGCTGCTTGTCTGGCACGGAGGCGGCGGGCCGCTGCACCTCGCCGGCGACGGCGGCGCGCGGTGGATCAACCACCCGATGCTCGGGAGGGGAACGGAAAAGGGCGCGGCAACCGGCGCCATCGCCGACTACGAGTTCCGCGACGGGCCGGTCACGGTGTTCAGGATCTCGCGCGGCGGATCCGCGCTGTTTTCGATGAGCGCAGACGTTGCATCCAGGGACGTGCCGGGCTTCACCGGCAGCCGCGGATGGCTGCGGGACTTCGTGATCGACGGCGAGAAGGCCTCCCTTGGGGACGTGGTCGCAACCGTCATGGGCCACGGCCTCGAGCACCACTTCATACTTATGGACGGCGACCACGGCGCCGCGGTCGCCGAGTTCGGCGCGTGGCACTCGATGGACGTCCTTGCCGCGCGCAAGGCGCGCGGACGGCTCGACCTGCGCGACTTCTAGCCGGCGTTCTTCTCCAGGCGGTCGTAGAGGTCGAGGAAGATCTCGTCGCGCTGCACGTCGTGGCCCTCGCGCATGATGTGCCGCGATGGGTCCTGGCACAGCTTTAGGTCATCGTCGAGGACCGGCGAGTTCGTCATGTGGGTCGGCACCCAGGCCGGGTTCAGCAGCCAGGCGATGTCGATGATGTCCCAGATCACCCAGGTGCGCCTCCCGGTGTCGCTGATGGCGAACATGTCGTGGAGCGGGTTGTTGTTGTAGAGGTGGAACAGGTAGTCACCGATCGCGCCGCGGCCCTTTACGAACCTCTCCATCTCCGGCAGCGAGATCTTCAGCTGCGCGCCGACGTGGTATCCCGGCAGGTAGACGACCGGAGCCCCGCAGTCGAACAGCAGGCGCGATGCGTGCTCGTCCTGGACGAGGTTCAGCGACGGCCGGCTGCTGTGCGGAGAGGTTGACGGGTAGCCCGAGGTCCAGATCACGATGGTGTTCTCCCTGATCTCAGGGGCGACGAGGAAAGCCGACGAGATGTTCGTCACGCACCCCATCGCGGCGATGTAGAGCGGCCCGTCCGAGGACTTCGCGCAGTCGATGATCGCGTCGACTGCGTCCGAGCGCACCGGCACGTCCGGCGACTCCATGTAGGCGGGCGCGCCGAGGAAGGACTTGTCCTTGCCGTCGATCCCGACCTTCTCGTAGACCGTGAGGATCTCCTGGAGGCTGAGCTCGACTCCCTCGGCCGGCCCGACGAACCTGAGGTCGGCAACCTTCCTGCCCTGGGCGTGCAGGCGGTCGACCCAGCCCTGGAAGCCGCCGACGAAGTGGCCCTCCCGCTGCTTGCCCTCCTCCTTGGCCTTCTCGATCGCGAGCAGCTCAGGGCGGTGGTGCGCGAACGAGAACGGCTCCGCGGTCACCGCGACCAGGTCGAGCCGCTCCGGGGCGAGCATCGCCCAGGCGAGCGCGTACTGGTCGTCGATCTCGTTGGCGGTGTCGGTGTCGATCAGCAGCCTGAGCCTGCCCTCGCCCGGCAGGGCGAGGCGCTCATCCATCAGCTCCTTCGGCAGCGGCTTGAACTTGTCCATGGTGTTCCTCCCTCAGGCGATCCAGACGCTCTTCGTCTGGGTGTAGAGCGCGATGGCGTCCTTGCCCATCTCGCGCCCGTGGCCGGACTGCTTCATCCCGCCGAACGGCGATGCGGCGTCGGTCTCCCCCCAGCAGTTGACCCAAACCGTCCCTGCCTGCAGCCGCCCCGACATCCGTCGCGCGCGGCCGAGGTCGCGGGTCCACAATCCCGCGGCGAGCCCGTAGTCCGTGTCGTTCGCCCGCGCGAGGACCTCGTCCTCGTCGTCGAAGGCGAGCACAGACAGCACCGGGCCGAACACCTCCTCGCGGGCGACCTCCATTTCGTCGCGCACGCTGGTGAGCACCGTCGGCCGGACGAACCAGCCGTCGCTGCCTTGCCGGCCGCCGCCGGCAACCGCCTCGGCTCCGTCGTTTCGCGCGCGATCGACGTAGCCGAGCACGCTCTCCATCTGCCCCTCGCTGATCACGGGCCCGAGGTCGTGCGCCGGGTCGTCCAGCCCGGGGCCGATGCTCAGGCCGTCTGCGATCGAAGCCAGCTCCTCGACGACCCTGTCGTGGATCGACCGCTGGACGTACAGCCGCGCGCCTGAGGTGCAGCTCTGCCCGTTGTTGCCGAAGCACGCCCAGAACGCACCCGGCACCGCGGCCTCAAGGTCGGCGTCGTCGAACATCACGTTAGCCGCCTTGCCGCCGAGCTCGAGCGAGAGCTTCTTGAGGTTGCCCGCCGCGGCCTCGGTGATCAGGCGCCCGACCTCGGTGCTGCCGGTGAGCCCGACCTTGCCGACGTCGCCGTGCTCGGCAAGGCGCCGGCCCGCGACCGAGCCGCGCCCGGGGACCACGTTGAGCACGCCCTCCGGCATGCCGGCCTCGAGCGCGAGGCCCGCGAGGTAAAGCACCGACAGCGGCGTCTCCGTCGAGGGCTTGAGGACGACCGCGTTGCCCGCAGCGAGGGCGGGAGCGAGCTTCCACGCCGCCATCAGCAGCGGGTAGTTCCACGGCGTGATCAGCCCGCAGACTCCGACCGGCTCGATGAGGGTGTAGTTGAGCCGGTCCGGGATGTTGACCGGGATGGTCGCGCCCTCGGTCTTGTCCGGCCAGCCGGCGAAGTAGCGGAAGTGGCGCGCCGACCACAGGGCGTCGACGTCCCGCGCGACCGCGAACGGCTTGCCGTTGTCGAGCGAGTCGAGCTGGCCGAGGACGGCCGCGCGCTCCTCGATGAGCTCGGCGAGCCGCCAGATCAGCCGCCCGCGCTCGTCGGGGCCCATCCTCCCCCACGGGCCGTCGCGGAAGGCCTTGCCCGCCGCCGCCACAGCGAGGTCGACCTCCTCCGCGCCCGCGCTTGCGCAGCGCGCGAGCTCGCCGCCGCTCGAGGGGTTGCCCACTACGATCTCGCCGTCGGCGTCGACCTCCCTGCCGCCGATGCGCAGCGGCTGCGGCCGGCCGACGAACTCCTCGACCTCCGGCAGCAGGCCGATCTCCTTCCTTTTTTCGCCGCTCTTTCCGGTCATGGCTTTCCCTCTCCCTCCATGGCCCTGGCCTCCTCGGCGTCGCGCAGGACACGGCGGTTGATCTTCGCCGACGAGGTCATCACGAACGAGTCCACGAACTCCACCTCGCGCGGCGCCTTGTAGGCGGCAAGCTTGGTGCGGACGTGCTCGACGAGCTCGGCCTTGAGCGCGTCGCTTCCGTCGGTCCCCTCCGCGAGCTTGACGAAGGCCTTGACGATCGAGCCGCGGTCAGGGTCCGGCTTGCCGACCGCCGCGGCCTCGGCGACAGCGGGGTGGGCGATCAGGCACTCCTCGATCTCGGCGGGCCCGATCCTAAAGCCAGACGACTTGATCAGGTCGTCGCTCCTGCCCTTGTACCAGAAGTAGCCGTCGGCGTCGCGCACCGCGAGGTCGCGGGTGCGCATGAAGTCGCCGAGCATCATCTCCCGTTCCCTGTCCGGGGCCTCGTGGTAGCCGAGGTAGCGCGTCGGGGCGTCGGAGCGGGTGACGATCTCGCCCGCCTCGCCGTCCGCGACCTCGTTGCCGTCGGCGTCGACGAGCAGCACCTCGTGGCCGGGGTAGGCCGCGCCCATCGAGCCCGGCTTGCGCGGGAACAGCGCCGCGCAGTTGCCGATCAGGTGGTTGACCTCGGTCATCCCGTAGAACTCGTTGCAGACCACGCCGAGGTCGTTCTCCGCCCAGGCGAGCGTCTCTGCGGCGAGCGCCTCGCCGCCGGTGCACACCACCTTCAGCGCGAGGTCGTGCTTCTCGCGCGGCCGAGAGGTCTGGGCGAGGCGCTTGATCGCGGTCGGCGCGAGGAAGGTGTGGGTCACGCGGTTGCGCTCCATGAACCCGTACGTCCAGTCCGCCCTGAAGCGGGCGAGCGACGTCGCGATCGGCCGGCCCGCCATCCAGGCCGGGAACAGCATGTCGAGAAGGCCGCCGACCCACGCCCAGTCCGACGGCGACCAGTAGACCGCGTCCTCGTCCTCCATCGAAAGGTTGAAGAACAGGTTGATCGACGGCGTGTAGGCGGCGAGCACCCGGTGGCCGTGGAGGATGCCCTTGGGCTGGCCGGTCGACCCCGAGGTGTACATAAGCAGCGCCGGGTCGTCCGCTCCGCCGAACTCGGGGGCGAAGCCGTCGGCATAGGACTCCAATGCCGCGCCGAGGTCGCCTTCTCCCTCTTCAGGGTTGCGCAGCAGAACGTGGCGCAGGGTCGGGAACTTCTCCTTGCGCGAACCGCGCAGCTTGCCCCAGGCGTCCTCCGACGTAAGCAGCGCCTCGAGGCCGCAGTCGGCGACCGCGTGCGCGAGCGAGTCCGGCCCGTAGAGCTGCGAGAGCGTCACCGCGACCGCGCCGATCTTGCACACCGCCATGTGCGCGACCGCGGTGTCGGGGTGCTGACCGGTGTGGATGCCGACCAGGCTGCCGCGGCCGCAGCCGATTTCGCGAAGGGCCGCGGCGAGACACGTTGCCTGCCTGTCGACCTCGGCGAAGGTCCAGGTTTCCGTACTGCCGTCTTCGCCCTCGAGGACCATCGCGGTCCTGTCGCGCGATTCCGGGCCGAGGTGCTTGCCGAGGGTCATCGCGAAGATGTTGCAGTCGGAGGGCCAGGTGATCGCCACCTTGTTTCCTTCCCGGCGCAGGTTCAGCGAGGAGAGCCTGTCGTCGCCGATCAGGCTTGCGTAGTCGATCACTTTCCCTCCTTCTCCTTCGCGCCGAGGCAGATGTGCGGGAGCTCGCCGCAGTGCGGGACCAGGACGCCTTCAGTCGCGCCCTCGGGCAGGCCGTGCAGGCAGGCAACTGCGTTCTTAGTCGCGCCTGCGAAACGGACGAGGGCAAAGCTTCCGTCCGAGCCGTCGGTGCGGGCGATGATTTCCGCCGTGCCGTCGAGCTTGACCCACTCCCCCTCCGTGTGCCAGCAATCACAGGCACGGACCGGGGGAAAGCTTACGCCCCCGCATTTCTTGCACTTGCGCCCAAGAGCCTCGCACCTTCCGAGCGCCGCAAGGTGCGGGCCGAGCCAGCCGGAGCCGGTCCGGTGCCTGAGGACGTTTTCGCTTTCGAAAACCGGCTTCTCGTCTGCGCTCATGTCAGCGGAACCAGTCTGACGTGGTGAGGATGGTCACCGCGCTTGTAGAGCACACCCCGCCGTGGGTGTCGGCCATGGCGACGCCCAAAGGGTAGCTCGGCCGCAGCGGCGAGGGGTGGCGGCCCTCGAGCATAAGCGCGCAGCCGGCGGTCTGGCCCACCCCGATCGCGCCGGCAGGCGCGCCCTGGCCCATGAGCCCTCCCGACAGGTTGACGGGGCGCTCGCCGTCCGGGGCGAACCTGCCGTCCTCGAGGTCCTTGCGCACGTCGTCGGTCAGCCCGAGGCAAACCAGCGCCTGGAGCTGCGCGCCGGCGTAGGCGTCGTACACCTCGGCGATGTCAATGTGGAACGGCGTCAGCCTTGCCTGGACGTACGCTGCGTTGGCCGCCTTCATCTTGGCGATGAACGTGCCCGGCTCGAGGCGCGTGCCGAGGTTCGGCCGGTCGGCCGCCGAGCCGATGCCTACGATCTTCGGCGCGTTCAGGCGGGACTTCGGGACCCTCTTTTCGTGCGAAAGGATGACCGCTGCTGCGCCGTCGCTCAGCGGCGAGCAGTGCAGCCTCCTGTAGGGAAGGGCAATGGGATCTGACTCCCTCACCTCCTTTTCGGTGTGCTCCCTGCCGAGGTGCGCCTTGGGGTTCTTGGCCGCGTTCTTCCTGTTTTGCACGGCCACCATGTCGAGGTGCCTCTCCTCAAGGCCGTGCTCCTTCATGAACATCTGCGCAGACAGGGCATAGAGCGCGGTCGGGGTGATGGAAGAGAAGCCATCGAGCCAGGCGTCGAAGGAGTTGCCGTAGAGATTCCGGACTGAGTCTGCCTCGAGCTGCGACGCGCACGGGTCGAAGCCGACCACGGCGACGTGCCTGGCGTTGTCGGAGAGGATTGCGTGAACCCCGGCATGGACCGCGAGCTGCCCCGAGGCCCCGCCGCCCTCGACACGCACGGCAGGAATCGGCCCCATGCCCAGCTCGAGCGCCATCAGCGGAGCTGGGTTGAGTTGGCCTGTCAGGCAGTCGCTCTCGG
>CAZDYI010000111.1:0-1762 GCA_964509765.1 uncultured Gammaproteobacteria bacterium | reverse complement strand
AAGCTGGAGTTCACGATCTTCGAGGAGGAACTGACGAGGTTTCCCCCGAAAGACTTCACCTGGACGAGAAATGCGAACGGCAACTTCGAAGGGCGGGAAAAAAACAGCGGGCGGCACATGTTCACCTGGCAGCCTCATGGGAGCCAGTTCACCATCATCTGCCAGGTTCCGGATTCGTCTCGGAAATTCAGGATCAACCAGCGCGTCGGCAAGGAGACCATCGAGGAAATCCACAGGATTGTTGAGGAAAAGGTCGACTTTGAAATCGTGTGGTTCAACAAGGACTGACGGTGTCGCATAGCTGCTTGAGTCGCTGCCCGTAACGGGCAAATGGAAGGCCGCATCCAGCCAACCTACTCAGTCTGATTCCATGTAGAATGACCGAAAGCGAACCCAAACAGGAGAGACAACATGACCGACACTGAATGGAGGCCGGACGGCGCCCAGCTCACCACCTGCTACCTGACCGTCACCAAGACCGCAGACGCGATCGACTTCTACGAAAAGGCCTTCGGCCTCGAGCTCGGCGAGAGGATGGAGGGCCCGACCGGCGAGCTCGCGCACGCCTCGATGAAGTACATGGGCACGCACGTGGTCATGTTCGGCCCCGAGGACCTGCCCTGGGTCGAGACCAAGCCGCCGGTGTCCTCGGGGACGAAGAGCCCGGTCGGGCTCTACCTCTACAACCCCGACGTCGACGCCATGCTCAAGCAAGCGGTAGACGCAGGGGGCAAGGTCGTCAAGGAGCCGACGGACATGTTCTGGGGCGACCGCATCGCGGTGGTCGCGGACCCCTTCGGATACGAGTGGACGCTGGCGACCAAGGTAGGCGAGTTTGACGCGGAGAAGGCCAAGGAGCAGGCCGGCTCCATGTAGACTTGCGCCGGAAGGCGCGCATGTCCTAGAATCCCGCCCCTGCCGGGTTCAGCCCGTTCGGGGGTCGTTAGCTCAGTTGGTAGAGCACCGGACTTTTAATCCGTGGGTCGCAGGTTCGAGTCCTGCACGACCCACCCAAGGCAGCCATGCCTGGGTAACCCCGAAGGCGGGCGCGGCCGGCTGAGGCCCGCCGCTCATCCGAGCGAGCGCACGGCGATCGCGACGGCAGACAGCAGCACCACGCCGAGGATGGCGCCCTTGAAGTGCCGGTGCGCGGCGTCGGCAAACAGCCTCGACGACCACATGCCGAGCGCGGCCGGAACCGCGAGCAACGCGGCGGCCTGCAGCTGCAGGACCCCGACTAGGCCCTCGACGTAAAGGGCCGCGACCGACAGCACCCCGCCGATGGCGATGAAGGCGTTGAGGTGGGCGCGCGCGAGCGCGGGGGGCTGGAGCCTGTAGATCAGCGCGACCGGCGGCCCGCCGATTGACGTCATCGTCCCGAACAGCCCCGAGAGCATGCTCGCCGCGGCGAGCTTGGGGACGCTCGGGGTGAAGAACTTAGCC
This sequence comes from uncultured Gammaproteobacteria bacterium, assembly GCA_964509765.1. Lineage (GTDB taxonomy): Bacteria > Pseudomonadota > Gammaproteobacteria > Tethybacterales > Tethybacteraceae > CAZDYI01. The sequence continues at coordinate 319 of CAZDYI010000111.1, read as the reverse complement.
CACCTGCCGACTGTCGACATCAGGACGGCGAACGCCAGCGTGCCCGAGAACACGAGCGCGAACGCGCGGCTGTCGGTCCCGCCGAGCAGGCGCGCGAGGACGGCCGCGCCGGCCGCCGAGCCGACAAGCCGCGAGGCCGTCGCGGTCGCGCAGTGCCTCCAGTTGAGCCTGCGGACGTTCGCAACGGCGTGCGGGATGGCCGAAAGAGTCCCGATCATGATCACAACCGCGGGAACGAGCCTGTGGTCGATCACGAAGATCAGCGGACTCGCGATCAGCCCGAAGCCGATCCCGAACAGGTTTTGGAAGGCGGCGCCGA
>CAZDYI010000110.1:0-3023 GCA_964509765.1 uncultured Gammaproteobacteria bacterium | reverse complement strand
GACCATGGCGCCAATGTCCATCCCCAGCCGCTCGCACAAGGGCCCAAGCAGGTCCAGGTAGAACTCGTAGCCGAGGCCGGGGTCGTCCAGTTGCATGAGCACGAAGACCGCGTGCTCAACGCTCAGGTTGAAGCACTCGTTGCCCGCCGCCCTCATCTCCTTGATCAGGAGCATCAGGAACGCGCAACGCATGGCCTTGATGTCCGCTATGGGCCTGTCGGAATATTCCCTCGGCTTGAGCAGCCTCTCGAGGTTCGACATCGGGGACTCCGAGCCGTCGGGCCCGACCGGGAACAGCGCAGGTTCAACTGGGATCACTTCCTTCTCCTAGACCGAAGCCATTTCTTCACTTCCTCGACCATCATTATATCAGCGAACAGGTACCCGACCTTCACCCGGGGCATGTTGCCCAGCAGCCTGGACGCCTTCGAGGCGGGCAGAACCTCGCCGTCACGAAGCCTCACCGGGAAGTTGAACGTCTTCTCAGAATCCTCCTCGTACTCATCGAGAAATATGTTCTCCTCTCCGAAGCGGGCAAGCAGCTCCTTGTGCATCGGCCCGTCCTTGACCAAGTCGGCGTGCCTGGTCCCGACCGCGGCGTCGCACACCAGCCTGAAGTGCTCGCGCCTGTGCAGCCTGCGTGCGTCCGCGTGACCGGGCTCGCCGCTGTCCTTCGCCGCCTTCTGGATCATGGCGAGAATATGGTTGTCGTTGATGTCCAGGAACTCTTCAACCTTCACGGGGAACTTTTTCGCGAACTCCGGCCGAGACAGCATGAAGTTCGCCAGGTGCCTGTCGTAGATCCGCCTCACCGGGTGGAAGTACACCCGGGAGTACAGGAAGTAGCGCGCCATCATCAAGGACTCGGACGCATGCAGGCCGCCGTACTCCAGCCCAAGGACCGGGGCTTGCTCACCGTCTGTGCCTGACGAATCGAGCAAGATCCTCAGCGTGTTGACCAGCCTGAGGTGGTCGAACTTGCCGTATGCCAGGCCGCAGTTGAGCGCGTCCCTCAGCAGGTAGTCCATCCGGTCGACACCGAACGCGTCGCCGACGATGATCTCGGAAAAAACGGCCTCGAGGTTGTCCAGCGCTTTTTTGTTGCCATCGCTGCACATATCCCAGCCGACCGCAATCTTCGCTACGTCCTTGGGGTCGATCCCGGGGTCAATGGAGGCCAACAGCTTCCGCATCGCCTCGCTGAGGATGATCTCGCGCGTCATCCGCTCGTGGGTCCACCCCTCGGGCAGCAGCCGCTTCTCAGCCGCGTGCGAGAATGGCAGGTGGCCCAGGTCGTGGCACAGCGCCGCCAAGACCACGACGTTGCGCCAGTAACTGAGCCAGGCCTTGTCAAGGAGCTCGGGATACGCCAGGAGCACCTCGGCCGAAAGGTTTTTCGGGTTGGTCACGACGTCAAAGACCAAGCCTGCGAGGTAGGCCACTCCGAGCGAGTGCTCGAAGCGCTTGTGCGTCGCCCCTGGATACACCAGGAACGTCAGCGCCAGCTGGTGGACGTGGCGCAGCCTCTGGAACGGCTCTGAGTCGATCAGCATGAGCATGGCCATGCTGAAGGGGATGTTTCCGTGGATGGCGTCCCAGATGTCGCGGTCGGTTTTTGAGTCAGTCATTCGTGTTCCCTTTTCTCCTTCATGTTCTCCTCCCTGGTTCCTTCCTTGGGGGGCGTAACATACACCATCCCAGAAACGGATCCGCCGGCAAAGGTTCCGAGCCTCCGACCGGCGGGGGTCCGGGTCTGCCCGCGCGGCGGCGGGCGGCCATGCTCACCGGCCCCGGGCGGGCCGGCCAAGGGGCAGTCAGCGCCCGGCGCTGTACCTGATCTTCGCCTCGACCCCGCCGGCGTCGCGCTCGACCGACATCCGCAGCCTGTCGGAGTCGAAGCCGAAGCCCGGCGTGAAGCGGCTGTCGCCGGCGTCGTACTCCAGCGACGGGCCGTAAGTCCCGCCGTGGCCGAACAGGCTCGCGCCCCAGCGGTAGCCGACGCTCGACTCGTCGGGCGAGACCGAGGAAACCAGGCCGCGCTCGTCCCGGCCGGCGTCGTAGGTGACGCGGCCGGTCACGCTGTGCTCGGTGTGCTCGCCGCCTGCGACCTGGACGCGGAACCTGAGGTCCACCGAGTAGGCGTCCGCAAGGGCCGCGCGCATCCCGCCGCCGAGCTCGTAGGCCTGCTCGCCGTCGAGGTCGCCGCCGTCGTGGCGCACCGCGAGCAGCACGTACGGGTGGACCGTGTCGCCGGACTCGAGCTCGAACGGCCTCGTCGCCTCGAGCTCGGCGCGCAGGCGCATAACGTCGGTCTCGACCGCGCTGCCGTCCTCCTCGACTATCCCGGCGTCGGTGAACTCCTCCGACTCGTCTATCGAGCTGCGCCCGGTCAGGCCCTCGAAGCGGGCGGCAACGCCCGTCCCGCCGACGGTCCAGCGGCCCTCGACGCCGAGGCCGACCGCCATCGAGCCGGAGTCGGCGCTTGCCGTCGAGCCGTCGTCGAGCTCGACCTCTGTCTCGCCGAAGCTGAAGCTGCCGACCACCCACGCGCGGTTGCCCGCGCCGAACGAGAAGCCGAGGTACGGGTGCACCCCGAGCACCTGCTGGTCGACCGCGACCAGGCGGCTCTCGCCGTCGAGGTCGGTGGACGCCGTCACGTGCGAGAGCGCGACCCCGAGGTCGGGACGGCCCTCCCTGCCGCGCCAGGACACGCCGAACATGCCGGCGAAGGCCTCGCCGTCGTAGTCGGTGACCTCGTCCTCGAACACCGACTCGCCGGAGACGTCGAAGTAGCCGACCTGGCCCCAGAGCACGGACGGGTTGAGCCTGCCGCCCCCGTCGAGCGGCATCCTGAAGCCGGCGCCGCCGCGGATGAGCGATTCGAAGTCCTCCCGCCAGCCGGACTCGGGGTCGGCCCACGCGCCGTCCTCGGCGTCCGCAAGCGACGGCGACGGCAGGTCGAGGCCCGGGGCCGAGAGCACGTCGCCGCCGAGCTCGCCGCCTATGACGTCGAGCGCGAACTG
>CAZDYI010000109.1:0-14032 GCA_964509765.1 uncultured Gammaproteobacteria bacterium | reverse complement strand
GACGGTGACCGTCCGCGTAGGCTCGAGGTGCCAGAACACCGCGTCCTGGTGCCAGGGGACCGCCTTGGGGTCGCGCGGCATCTTGCAAAAGAAGTGCGAGGCCCAGCACACGAAGTCCGGCCCGAGCAGGTCCTCGACGTGGTCCAGGATGACGGGGTCGGTGCAGATGTCCCACACGCCTGCGAGGCGCGCCTGGAAGCAGTTGATCGCGTAGGACTGGCCGCTGTCGAGCCCCGACATCAGGCGGTCGAAGTATGCCCTGTTGGCCTCGGCCCTCTCCTCTCCAAGACCGGGCAGCGGGGAGATGTATCCCTGCTTGTTGTAATGGTCGATCTGTTCGGCGCTCAGGCAACGCGGCGAGCCGTTGGCGACAGGCTCGAAAACCGGGGCGCTTCCGGCGTCGGCGCTGACCTGCAATCCCGCCTCTCCCATGGACACGGGAATGTTATGCCAGGACACCCCCGGATTTCGTCATCGGGATTGACATGTTATTATGCTGAATTGACTTTTTCGGCATGCGGGCAATTTTCCGTCGCCGGAGGTCCGCCGACCAAAGAATGCTGACGCTTCCTTGCGCTACAAACGAGAGGGCACTGCCGGCAGCCAATGCGGCAGTCTTGACGTAGCGTGACTTCCGCCGGCACGCACCCCGACCTGGGCGCGGTGGAGGTCCGCACCTTCCACCTGAAGTACTACCTCGCGAAGGGCGAGGCGTTCCACATAGCGAGCTCGGTCCTGCCCGCCGAGCCGCCCGGCATGCTGCACGAACACGACTACTTCGAGGCGTTCTGGATAACGCAGGGCGGCTGCATGCACTACGTCAACGGGCGCGCCCGAAGGCTTCGGAAGGGCGACATGGTCTTCATCCGGCCGCCCGACCTGCACGGCTTCAGGTCGGTCGGAGAGGCGCCCTGCCACATCGTCAACCTGGCCTTTCCGGCCGAGGCGGCCGGCGCTTACCTTGGGCGCTACGGCAGCCAGCTCGGCGGGCGCTTCTTCTGGGCCGGCGGCGACCTGCCGGACGAGCGCGCGCTCGGGGAGGCGGTCCTTGCGGACGTCGAGAGGCGGGCGGGTCGGCTCGAGGACGACCGCGGCGACGTCCTGGCCCTCGACCAGTTCCTGCTCACGGTCTTCTCGCTGCTGACGGAGGGCCGCGCGCCCTCCCGCGCCGACATGCCAGAGTGGCTGCGCCAGGCCTGCGAAAGGACGCTCGAGCCCGAGGTGTTCAGCAGGGGGGCGGCGGGATTCGTCGAAGCCTCGATGCGCGGGCACGAGCACGTCTGCAGGTCCGCTAGGCGCTTTCTGGGCTGCTCGCCGACGGCCTACGTCAACAGGGTGAGGATGGACTACGCCGCGAGGCGGCTTTCGCACTCGGACCGCTCAATCGGCCAGATCGCCCTCGAGTGCGGCTTCGAGAACATGGCCCACTTCTACCAGCTGTTCAACAGGCAACACGGCATGACGCCGCTTGCCTACAGAAGGCTGCGGACGAGGGACCTGATACAGCCAGCGGGGCAGCCGCGGCGCGGGGGCGGCCCCCGCTAGGCGTCCATCTTGAACAGCGAGCGGCCCTCGCGGCCCGGCAGGGCCGACCAGCCGTCGAGGCCCTCGAGCTCGATGATCACCCCGACGCCGGCGACGACGCCGCCGATGTTCTCGATCAGCGAACACGCGGCGGCGAGCGAGCCGCCGGTGGCGAGGAGGTCGTCGACCACCCAGACCCGGTCGCCCTTGCCGACCGCGTCCCTGTGGATCTCGAGCACGCCCTTGCCGTACTCGAGGTCGTACTCCCGCGCGACCGTCTCCGCCGGGAGCTTGCCCTTCTTGCGAACCGGGACGAAGGCCTTGCCGAGCCGGTCGGCAAGCGCGCCGCCGATGATGAAGCCGCGGGCCTCGACGCTCGCGATGTGGCTGTAGTCGGCCGGGGCCATCTCCGCCATCAGCGAAACCACCGAGCCCAGCCCTTCCGGGTCGCCGATCAGGGTCGTTATGTCGCGGAACGTGATGCCCTGCACCGGGAAGTCCGGCACGCTCCGCATCAGGCCGCGGAGCTGCTCTGGGTCCAGTTGCCGACTTGCGCCCTGAGCCATGGGACATGGGATTGTAACCGCCGCCCCTGTGCAAGAATATCACGCATGGACATCACCGTCGGCAAGGTCCCGGGGGCCGGCGGGGAGCTTGCGAGGGCCGCGGCGGGCGAGATAGAGAAGTGCGTCCACTGCGGTTTCTGCACCGCGGCGTGCCCGACCTACGCCCTCGACCGCAACGAGCTCGACAGCCCGCGCGGGCGGATCTACCTCGTCAAGCGGATGCTCGAGGACGGCTCCAACGCCAAGGCCGCGCAGCTCCACCTCGACCGGTGCCTGACCTGCCGCTCCTGCGAGCCGGCCTGTCCCTCGGGCGTGGGCTACTCCAGGATCGCGCACGCGGGAAGGGAGGTCGCGGCGAAGCTCAGCCCGCAGGGCATCCCGCGGCGCCTCGGCAGGTTCGCCCTTGTCGAGTCGGCCCGCAGCAGGATCGCGTGCAGGGTTGCCCGCGGCGCCGTCCGCACGGCCGGCCCGCTCGCCCCGCGCAGGCTCAGGCGCGCGCTCGCGAAGTCGCCGGCAGGCGATCTCCGGCCGCCGGTCCCGAGGCACGGGCGCAAGGTCGCGGTCCTCGCCGGCTGCGCCCAGGCCGGGCTGATGCCGGAGAGCAACAGCGCGCTCGCCGCGCTGCTCGACCTCGCAGGGTACGACGCGGCGTTCCTGAAAACCCCCTGCTGCGGGGCGCTGCGCATGCACGGCGGCCGCCACAAGGCGGCGCTCGCGGACGTGCGGCGGACGGTGCGCGAGTGCAAGGCGGAGATAGACGGGGGCGCGGAGGCTGTGCTCGTCGCCGCGAGCGGTTGCGGCTCTTTCGCCAGGGAGTACCGGTCGGTCCTCAGCGAAGGCGATCCCCTCGCGGCCGACGCGCGGGAGGTCGCGGACAGGACCGAGGACCCGGCGTCGTTCCTGCTCGAGCGCCTCGACGGGGAAGCGCTCGGCGGGATCGGCGAGGGGCGCAAGGTGGCCGCGCATGTTCCCTGCACTCTTAGGAACGGACTCCGGTCGCCCGGCGCCTTCGCCGAGATCCTCCGCAGGGCCGGCTTCGACGTGCTCGAGCCCGAGGGACCGCCGAACTGCTGCGGCTCGGCCGGCACCTACTCGATCTTCCAGCCGGAGATCGCAGGGCGCCTCGCAGACAGGATGCGCAGGAGCGTAGAGGCCACCGCCGCGGCGGAGGCGGTCACCGCCAACATCGGCTGCGCCCTGCACATGCGCCGCGCGCTGCGGATGCCGGTAAACCACTGGCTGGACGTGGTCGCCGCTGCGGCCTCGGGAAGCGGATCCGGCGCGGAGGAGGCTAGGGTATAAAATGAGGGGCTGGATGGACCCCTCAAGCGCCGGCACAGACCTGGGCGCCCTCCTTCTTTTCTAATGAATGCCCCACAGGTGGGAGCAGGCGAAAGCCCGCAAGGCGAGGGGGACGGCGATGCCGGCATGGGGGCCATGGACCGGCTCAAGGCGGCGCGCAACCTCGCCCGCGCCACGGAGATGCGCGAGCTCGACGGGGCGCGCTACGAGCTCGAGCAGGTCATCGGCAAGAAGGAGGACAGCGGCGAGGGCTTCGTCACCCGAGTCAGGAGCCTGTCGCCGAAGAAGCTGGCTATTTGGGCGGGCGTGGGCATCGGCGGGCCGGTGCTGGCATCCTTGTTATGGTTCATATGGACCGCCCTGATACCTGGACGGCTTCTTAGTGAATACGAAAGCGCCTTGGCCGAAGGAGACCTGAGCACAGCCGTGACCGCACTTGACCGCTACCTGTCAATCGAGACCGAGGACTGGGAGCGGCTCGCCCAGCAGGGCCAGCTCCTCATGAGGCTGGGCGACCACGAGAGGGGCAGGAACGTCTACGCCAAGCTGATCAACAGCTCCCCGTTGCGCGACGACCTCGACATCCAGTACATGTCCGCCATGTCGTACCTGCCGCGCCTGAACACCACCAAGGGCAAGATGGCGGAGGTGCTTGTCACCAGCGAGGAGTACCTGCCGGCCCTCGTCGCCCGCGCGCTGCTCGAGGACGACGAGTTCGAGGACGCGACCAAGGACATCGACCAGGCGATCAGGGTGTTCTCTGAGCTTCGCAAGGGAGGCGAGACCTACCAGCGCTACCAGGAATTCGTCTCGATCTTCATCGTCAACCTCTGTCGGACCGACGAGCCGTTCATCTCGACGCTTTCGCCCGGCTTCGACCTCTACCCCGCCGACCTGCGCGGCAGCGACCTCTTGATCTTCGGCCTCGACACAAGCCTGAAGCTCGACATCTGCGTGGTCGTCCCCACTGCGATCTCGGCCGAGGGCTTCGACGCGGACCTGGGCCTCATGCTGTACGCAATCAAGACCTTCATCGCGATCCTCGACGAGGACTACGACACCGCGGTCCAGTCGGTCTCCGAGAGCACCGCGATCCAGAGCGTGCCGTTCAACGCCTACATCGAGGCGCTGCTCCTGACGTTCATAGGCGAGTTCCAGAAGTCGGAGTCAGCCTTCCTGCGCACCGGGATCGGCAGCGCCGACGTTCTCGTCAGCAGGAACATCTCGAACATGCTGCGCGGGGCCGAGCACTGGGAGGAGGCCACCGCGCTGCTCGACGAGGCCCTCCAGGAGGACCCCGACCACGCCCAGGCGCTGAACAACCGGGCGGTGATCTCCATGCTCAACGGCCGCTACGGCAAGGCCAGGTCCGACCTCGAGCAGGCGCTGTCGGTCCGCAACTTCTACATCCACGCCGTGTTCAACTCGGCCATCGTCGAGCTTCTCAGCGGTGACCCGGAGGTCGCCCTCAACAAGTTCAACACACTCAGCGGGACCGAGGAGTTCTTCCCCGGGATCAACTACTACGTCGGCCAGACCTTCTCGGGGCTGGGCGAGGAGGACAAGGCGGTGGCGCTTTGGCGCAACTCGGTTGACAACCCGGGCTACGGCACGCTGTCGAACATCGCCCTCGGCGACGTGTTCGCCCGCGAGCCGCTCGGGTACGAGACCGCGCTGGGCTTCTACGAGACGGCCATAGAGATCGACGACCAGAACATCGAGGCCGCGGTGAAGCTCGCGCGGATGAAGGCGCTGCTCGACGACCCTCAGGGAGCGCTCGACGACATCGACGGCATCGAGGAAACGCTCGAGTCCGAGGAGTTCCGCAACGTCGACTACTTCCGGGAGCTGGCCCAGACGGTCAAGGGCGAGATCCTGTACATAACGGACGATCCGGACGCGACCCAGGAGCTTGCCGCGGCGTTCGACACCATCAAGGACATCGGCCTCTACAAGCAGGTCACCGACCTTTACATCAGGCAGCTTCTAAAGGTCGGCGACACCAGGGTTGCGCTCGAGGCGTCCCGCAACGCCCTGCCGACAGACCCCACCGACCTGACCCTGCGGATAGCAAGGGCGCGGGCCCTCGCGGCGTTCGGCGACATCCCCGAGGCGATCGAGATAATCACCGACACCGAGCGCGAGCATCCCGAGGACACCGGGCTTCTCGACGTCAAGGCCGAGGTCCTCGCCAAGGACCAGAGATGGCAGGAGGCCGCCGACATCTACCTGCACATCTTCAACATACTCCCCGGAGACACCACGCCGCTCGACAAGGCCCGAGAGCTCCTGGAGCAATACGAGCCCGACTCGCCGAAGCTCGCCGAGGTGTACGAGGTGCTCGAGCGCGCGACCTACAAGCCCGAGCAGGAGGTTCTGGCGTCCGCGGAAAACCCGGAGAACGTGATCATCGAGCAGGCCGAGATCGACAGGGTCAACGCGGAGATCACCGAGATGACCAGCCTGATCGAGCAGGAGATGGTCAGCAAGTTCTCAGGCTATTCGTACCTGGGCTACCTCCACTCCCAGATCGGGAACATCGCCGACGCGCAGGACAACTACAAGGCGGCGCTGACGTTCGAGGCGGAGGAACCGGACAACGTCTGGCAGGTCTGGCAGGGCCTTGCCAGCACCTACATCCTGGCAAGCCAGTTCCAGGAGGCCCTCGAGGCCCTCGACGAGTCGCTCGCACACAACCCGCCCACCAAGGACCTGACCAACATCATCATGACCAGGGCCGGCATCAAGGAGAAGCTCGGCCTGGCCGAGGAGGCGATAGAGGACTACAACTTCGTCACCGAGAACTTCCCGAGCTTCACCCAGCCGTTCATGCGCAGGTCGCTGCTTTACCTATCGCTCAACCGCCCCGAGGACGCCGTGAGCGAGCTGTCGACCGTAATCAGGCTTGAGCCCGAGAACCTCGACGCCTACAGGGCCCGGCACAACGCCTACAACCTGATCGGCGACTCGGCCAAGGCGAGCCAGGACGCCAAGACGATCCAGCTGCTCGAGGAGAAGAAGCAGCGGGAGCGGACTCAGGCCGGCGGCGCGTAGCGCACAGGCCGGCAGCAGCCACACGACTTCATCGGGAGACACTGACCATGAACAGCATCAAGGGGGGGGGTCTGAAACCCTAACAAGCCGCGGCTTCACGCTCGTGGAGATCGCGATCGTCCTTGTGATCATCGGGCTATTGCTCGGCGGCATCCTCAAGGGCCAGGAGCTCATCAACAACGCCAAGGTCCGCGCAATTGCGGACCGCCAGAACTCGCTGAAGGTGGCGTGGTTCTCGTTCATCGACCGCTTCGGCGCCCTGCCCGGCGACTACGTCCAGGCGCACATATACATCACCGGGGCATCCGCGGGCGACGGCGACGGCATCCTGCTGTCATATCACTCTCCCCGAGCCTTCCAGCACATGACGTCTGCCGGCTACCTGCGCTGCCCCCAGTGCACCGAGACCCAGGACGAGTTTCCGGAAGCGTTCAACTCGCTGATCAACACGTACGGGGGGATCATGTCCATATGGCATGACAACAACTACTACTCCATTCGGGGCGGAGCCTCCAACGGAACCCCCCGGCTGATGATACACACGGGCGGGCGGATACCGAGCAACATCATCGCAGAGGTGGACCGCAAGATAGACGACGGATCGCCGAACTCGGGCGACTTCTCATTCAACTACTACGACAACTTTCCCGCCAACCGGCCGAAGACCGCCGAGTGCATGAAGCTGGACGAAACCGGCGGAAAGGACGGAGACCTGTACGCAAACCAAGTCCAGTACTGGAGGCCTGCAAACTCCTCTCCCCCGATCGAGCAGAACTGCGGCGGATCGGTGTTCATCTGACGCAGGCCGCGGCATCAGTCGCAACCAAGGGAAAGGGGCTGCAGCCCCCCCCCCATGACGATTCATCGGAGACTCACAGCCTAACGGCAGTGCCGGCTCCCCGAATTCCCTGGTGCCGGGCATGCAGGCATCGGCATCAATCGGGTAAACTTTCCGGCAACCTTGCGCAGGGAGTAACATGGAAATGATGACAAACGAGAAAGGGGGGGGGGTCTGAAACCCTAGCGGACCGCGGCTTCACGCTCGTGGAGATCGCGATCGTCCTGGTGATCATCGGGCTGTTGCTCGGAGGCATCCTCAAGGGCCAGGAGCTGATCAACAACGCCAAGGTCCGCGCGATAGCGGAAAGGCAGAACTCGCTGAAGGTGGCGTGGTTCGCGTTCATCGACCGCTTCGGCGGCCTTCCCGGCGACTACTACCAGGCGAACATCTACATCACCGGGGCCACGGCAGGCAACGGCGACGGCATCATCGAGATAGGGGAGTCCAACCGCGTCTTCCAGAACCTGACCTCCGCGGGCTACCTGCGCTGCCCGCATTGCACGGACACACAACTCTGGCGCCGCGCCAACGCCCAAGGTTCCCTGGTCAACACCTACGGCGGAATCATGTCCATCTGGCACGACTCGGACTACTACGCCATCCGGGGCGGCGTTTCCGGTGGCACGCCGCGCCTGATGATCCACACCGGCCCTCGGATCCCGAGCAACATCATCGGTGAGGTTGACCGCAAGATCGACGACGGCTCCCCGAACTCAGGAGACTTCGTCTTCAATTACTACGACGTCAGAAACAACTCTCTCGTTGATAAACTCGCGCCACTCGTTGATGAGTGCATGAAGAAGGACGAGAGCGGGAATGATCCCGGCGAGCTGTATGCCGACGCAGTCCAGTACTGGCGCCCCGCTAACGCCTCGCCTCCGGTCGAGCAGAACTGCGGCGGCTCGGTGTTCATCTGACACAGGCCGCGCGAGCGGAACTCAAGAGACAGGGGCCACGGGGCCCTTTGCCGGTTTGCGGGAGGCCCCAACACAATGGCGGTGCCATGATGATTTCCAAATTTGCCGGGAGCCGGACATGCAGGCATCGCCATCTATCGGTTAAACTATCCGTCAGCCTCGCGCAGGGAGGAACATGGAAATGATTACACACGAGAAAGGGGGGGGGGTCTGAAACCCTAGCGAGCCGCGGCTTCACGCTCGTGGAGATCGCGATCGTACTTGTGATCATCGGGCTTTTGCTCGGAGGCATCCTCAAGGGCCAGGAGCTCATCAACAACGCCAAGGTCCGCGCGATAGCGGACCGCCAGAACTCGCTGAAGGTGGCGTGGTTCGCGTTCATCGACCGCTTCGGCGCCCTGCCCGGCGACTACGCCCAGGCTAACATCTACATCACCGGAGCCACAGCAGGCGATGGCAACGGCATCATCGAGAATTGGGAATCCGACCGGGTCTTCCAGAACCTGACCTCCGCGGGCTACCTGCGCTGCCCCCAGTGCACGCATACAGATCGAGTCCGACGCCCTTCTTTTGCCGGCACGATGATCAACACCTACGGCGGGATGATGTCCATCTGGCACGATGCGGACTACTACTCCATCCGTGGCGGGGCGTCCGGCGGGACGCCGCGACTGATGGTGCACACCGGCCCGCGGATACCGAGCAACATCATCGCCGAGGTGGACCGCAAGATCGACGACGGCTCCCCGAACTCGGGTGACTTCGTCTTCAACTACTACGATGTCATCGCCGTATATTCGCCAGGCTCAGAGCCGAAAACTGATGAGTGCATGAAGCTAGACGAGGACGGCTCCAAGCCCGGCGAGATATATGCTGATGCCGTCCAGTACTGGCGCCCCGCGAACTCCTCGCCGCCGGTCGAGCAGAACTGCGGAGCCTCGGTGTTCATCTGACGCGCGACGCGGCTTCGTTCGCTCCGCAGGCACCTTTCCTGATTCTTGAGACGCGCCTGAATTTTGGTGCGCCAAAGCTCTTCCTGGAATTCCATGACACTTGTCATGCGGGATACGTCATCCATCGGTTAAACTTCCTGTCAGCCTCGCGCAGGGAGGAACATGAAATGACGACTAACAACAAGGGGGGGGGGTCAGGAACATGACCTAGCGGACGGCGGCTTTACGCTAGTGGAGATCGCGATCGTCCTGGTGATCATCGGGCTGTTGCTCGGCGGCATCCTCAAGGGCCAGGAACTCATCAACAACGCCAAGGTACGCGCGATAGCCGACAGGCAGAACTCGCTCAAGATCGCGTGGTTCTCGTTCATCGACCGCTTCTCGGCGTTGCCCGGCGACTACGCCCAGGCGCACATCTACATCACCGGCGCCGCCGCAGGCAACGGCGACGGCATCATCGAGATCACTGAAGCCGACCGCGTCATGCAGAACCTTACCTCCGCAGGCTACCTGCGTTGCCCCCAGTGCACGCGAACAGAGCTTGCCCGCCGCCCTACGGTACGGGGCCAGCTTGTAAACACATACGGCGGGATCATGTCCATCTGGCATGACTCGGACTACTACTCCATCCGGGGCGGCGCGTCCGGCGGGACGCCGCGGCTGATGATCCACACCGGTCCGCGCATACCGAGCAACATAATCGCCGAGGTCGACCGCAAGATCGACGACGGCTCCCCGAACTCAGGCGACTTCGTATTCAACTACTACGATGTCGTCGCCTCTTATGAGCCTGGCACAGAGCCAAACACCGATGAATGCATGAAGCAAGACGAGGGCGGCTCCACCGACGGTGACCTGTATGCTGACGCCGTCCAGTACTGGCGGCCCGCGAACGCCTCTCCTCCGATCGAGCAGAACTGCGGCGCCTCGGTGTTCATCTAGACCGAAGCGATATCCCGCCCGCACAGCGGCGGCTCATTTTCTGCTTGCCGCTACCTTGAGTTTGCCAGCAATGGCAGGACGGCGGTCGCCAGGCATCGCGGAGCCGAGAAGAAGACGTCCATGAATGAACCTGCGCTTTGGTTTCCGACCACTCCCGACATCAGCGAGGTGATCCCGGCTGTTACCTTAATGCGAACGCGGCGCAGCCTGGCGTAACGCGAAAGAGCCTCGGCTGAGCCGGGGTCCCCGCCGGCTGCGGACTCGAACAGGTCGGCGACGCCGCCGAGCGCGGCGCACAGGTTCTGGCCGGCAAGCGCATGCATGGTGTGGGCGCTGTCGCCCATCAGGACCGCACGCCCCGCGCAGGGGTTCCTGATCCTGCAGCCGAGCGGGTGACCGCGGAGCCTGCCGGCCTCCAGGCATTCCCCGACCATGCCGGAGCTTGCCCTTTCGAGCTCGGCCTTGAGCCTGGCCTCCGGCAGCTCCGACAGCCCTTCAGCGCGGGAGGCAGGGACGGACCACACTACTCCGGAGCGGCCGCCCGGTGCTGGAAGGAGCGCAAGGATTCCGTCGGACCTCATCCACTGCCAGGCGACCTGTCCCATGCGGGAGAAGCGCGCCTCGCCGGTGAGCGCGACCTGGCCGAAATCCGTCCGCGGCGCGTCGATCCCCAACAGCCTCGCCACCTGCGACGACGCGCCGTCGGCTCCGACGACGAGGTGGGCCTCGACCCTCCCGCCGTCGATGTCGAGCGCGGCGGCGTCCCCGGCTGTTGACAGCGACCTGATTTCCGAGGCGGTCTCGACCTCGATCCCGGCCTCCTTGAGCCGGGCGTCCAGCGCCTCGCCGAGGTCGTCCTCGAACACCGTGTGGCATATCTGCGCGATCCCTGCGTCGCGCGCGTCTATCGCAAGGACCCTTTCTCCGGGCGATACGACCCTCATCGCCCGCGCCGCTGTCGCGGTCCGGATCAGGCCCCACGCGCCGGCCCTGCGGAGCTCGGCAACAGACGGCGCGTTGAGGGTGAACAGCCTCCTGCCGCGGGCGGCCCTGTCAGGCCGGTCGAACAGGCGCACCCCGCAGCCCTCGCGGGCTGCGGCCAGTGCGACGGCCGAGCCCACCGTGCCGGCGCCGACGACGGCGACGCGCCAGGGACCCTCTGCTGACGGAGTCATGAACCTCGCGGAAAGTATAATTTCCGTCCCTGCCCGGGCCTGTCCCGGTCCAGGGCTTCCCCAGTGGCGGAGTAGCTCAGCTGGTTAGAGCGGCGGGATCATAATCCGCGAGTCGGGGGTTCGAGTCCCTCCTCCGCTACCAATCGCACGACAGACAGTCACCGCATTGACGACAACCCAGGAACAGGCGCGGCCGCGCGCAATGCGCGCGTCACCTCCGCTCCCGCCTCTCGACGAAGTGGACGAGCATCTCCCCAAGCCCCTCGTCAGGGCTGCAGCCTGGGCCGCAGGCCCGCAGCAGGTCGCGGCCGTAGACGTAGCTTCCGCCGCCCTCGCCGCGGACGGACATGCCGTTGTCCTCGATGAAGCGGTCGAAGTGGATGACGGACATCCCCTCGGCGACCTCCATGAGGTCGCGCAGGTAGACGATGTCGGCAAGCCTGAGGTTCTGCTCGGCGAGCGCCCGCTCGAACGGCGAGAGCTGCGCGCCGCCGTTGCACGCGGCGAGGGCGACGAGCGCCGCGAGCGCGGCTGAGGCGGTCCTGCCCATGGCCAAAGTCTACATAAGGTCGTTCGGCTGCCAGATGAACGACTACGATTCGTCGCGTATGGCGGACGTCCTCGCCGAGGGCGGAGCCATGGAGCGCACCGACAATCCCGGCGACGCCGAGGTGATCCTCGTCAACACCTGCTCGGTGCGCGAGAAGGCCGAGGAGCGCCTGTTCGACGAGCTCGGCAGGCTGCGCCCGCACAAGGAGGCCAATCCGAAGGTGCGCATCGGCGTCGGCGGCTGCGTCGCGAGCCAGGAGGGAAGCAGGATACTCAAGCGTGCTCCCTTCGTCGACCTGGTCTTCGGCCCGCAGACGATCCACCGCCTGCCGGAGATGCTCCGCCGCCGCGACGAGACCGGCAAGAGCCAGGTCGACCTGACGTTCGCCGCGGTCGAGAAGTTCGACTCGCTGCCGCGCACCGGCGCGGACGGCCCGCGCGCCTTCGTGACCGTAATGGAGGGCTGCTCGAAGTACTGCACCTTCTGCGTCGTCCCGTACACCCGCGGCCGCGAGGTATCGAGGCCGCTCGAGGACGTCCTCGACGAGGTCGCCGACCTCGCCCTTGCCGGCGTGCGCGAGGTGACCCTGCTCGGGCAGAACGTCAACGCCTACCTCGGCGCCGAGCGCGGCGGCGGCCAGGCGACCCTCGCGCGGCTGATCGAGTGCGTCTCCCACGTTGACGGGATCGAAAGGGTCCGCTACACGACCTCGCACCCGGTCAACTTCACCGACGACCTGGTCGACGCCCACGCGAGGATAGGCAAGCTGATGCCGAGCGTGCACCTGCCGCTGCAGTCGGGCGACGACCGCATCCTCTCGCGGATGAAGCGCGGCCACACTTTGCTAGAATTCAAGCAGGTCGTACGCAAGCTGCGCAAGGCGCGCCCGGGCATCTCGATAACCACAGACCTCATCGTCGGCTTCCCCGGGGAGACCGAGGCCCAGTTCCGCAACACCCTCGGCGCCGTCAACTGGGCGCGCTTCGACGGCGGCTTCTCCTTCATCTACTCAAGGCGGCCCGGGACGCCGGCCGCGGCGTTCGAGGGGCAGGTCCCGCGCGAGGACGCCGGCAGGCGCCTGACCGAGCTTCAGGGCGCCCTCGAGGGCTTCGCCAGGGAGCGGAGCGCGGGCTACGTCGGCACCACGCAGCAGGTCCTCATCGAGGGAGAGGCGAAGAGAGGCAACGGCCTGCGCGGCAGGCTGCCCGACAACCGCACCGTGACCTGCACAGGCAGGGGCGAGGTCGGCGAGCTGCGCGAGGCGAGGATAACCGCCTCGCGCGGGTTCTCGCTGGCGGGCGAACTGGTCTCCTGAGCGGCACGCGGCAGGAAACCCTGAGGTTCGCCCTCGAGCCGGCGGACACCTCCCGGCTGGCGAACCTCTGCGGCTCGTACGACGACAACCTCAAGGAGATCGGCCGGATGCTCGGGGTGAGGATCAGCCACAACGGCGGCACCTTCAGGGTGACCGGCGCGAACGGCCACCCCGCCCGCGCCCGCGAGCTGCTCAACTCCCTCTACAGGAGCGCCGACGGAACGGTGGACCTCACCCGGGTCCGAGAGGAGCTAGGCCAGGCGGGCCCGGCAAAGGGCCAGGCCGAGGCCGCCGCGGGGGTCAGGGCGCGCAACGCCGCCCAGGCGCACTACCTCAAGACCATTCGCGCGAGCGACATAACCTTCGGCGTCGGCGCGAGCGGGACCGGCAAGACCTTCCTCGCGATGGCCTGCGCCCTGGACGAGCTGGCCGAGGGCAGGGTCGGGCGGATCGTGCTCGTCCGGCCGGCGGTCGAGGCCGGCGAGAGCCTCGGCTTTCTGCCGGGCGACCCAGTGCAGAAGGTACACCCCTACCTGCGCCCGCTCCAGGACGCGCTCCACGAGATCTCCGCGGGCAACGGGGTCGACGACCACCTTCGGCGCGGCCGGATCGAGCTCGCGCCGCTCGCGTACATGCGCGGGCGGACCCTCAACAACAGCTTCGTCATCCTCGACGAGGCGCAGAACACCACCCAGGCGCAGATGAAGATGTTCCTGACGAGGCTCGGCCACGGCTCCCGCTGCGTGGTGACCGGCGACGAGTCGCAGGTCGACCTGCAGCGCCCCGAGCACAGCGGGCTGACCGACGTCATCGCCCGAGTCGACGGCGTCAAGGGCTGCGCGGTGGTGCGCTTCTCGTCTGCCGACACCATGCGCCACCCTGTGGTGGGCCGG
>CAZDYI010000108.1:0-12127 GCA_964509765.1 uncultured Gammaproteobacteria bacterium | reverse complement strand
GCCGACGTTGGGCCGCCCCATGATCGCGACGCGGGTCACGCCGTCCCCATCCCCCTCCGCCCCGCCTGAGGCGCCCTCCTCCAGGCCGAGGGCAGCGCGGATGTCCTCCCTGAGCGCCGCGACGCCGTGGCCGTGCGCCGCCGAGACCGCGAGCATCGGCGAAAGGCCGAGCGCGTGGAACTCCGACAGCGCGACCGATGCGTCGATGCTCTCCGACTTGTTCACGGCCACCAGTATCCGGCCCTCGGGGACGATGCGCCGCAGTCCGGCGGCGATCTCGGAGTCCTGGGGAGTCAGGCCGCTCCTGCAGTCGACTACGAGCACCGCAAGGTCGGCCTCCCTGATCTGCGCGAGGCTTCCGTCCCACGCAGTCCCGGCGAGCCCCTCGCCCTTTCCCGCGGCCATGCCGGCGGTGTCGAGAAGCTCGACGTCCAGGCCGGCAAGCTCCGTCCCGACCCAGTCGCGGGTGACGCCGGGCCTGTCGTGGACCAGCGCGAGCGAGCGCCCCGCAAGCGCGTTGAACAGTGTGGACTTGCCGACGTTCGGGCGGCCGCAGATCACGACCCTGGCCATGCCCGCGCCCTTCAGCGCAGCTCGACCCTGCGGAGCTCGCCGGTCGAGCTCAGCACAGCCAAGCCGTCGGGCCCGAGGTCGGCGACGTCGACGACCTGGCCGCCGAGCCGCAGCCCTCCGAGCGCGGACCCGTCGCCGGCGTCGTGCACGCTCAGGCCCGCAAAGCCGTTGACCACCACGACCCTGCCGCGGTGGGCGACGACGACGGGCGAGCGGCTCGAGCTCGCGCCCTCGGAGCGGAAGCGCTCCCTGCCGCTGTCCAGGGCAAGGCCGACCAGCGCGCCTGACTGGCTCACGAGGTAAACCGTCCCGCCGATTGCGTCCAGCGTCCCTGCGGAGGACATCTCGGTCTCCCATGCCTTGCGCCCGGACTGCGCGTCGAAGCACGCCGTGTTGCCGTTGAACGCAGACGCGCATGCGAGCCCGGATCCGAGCCCGGGGCCCGCAACGAGCGAAAGGTTCGCGGTCGGGTCGGGCGAGCGGCTGGTAAACAGCCTTTCGTTCCACGCTACGAACCCGTCGATGACGTTGATCGCGACAAGCGATCCCTCCGGGGTGCCCATGTAGAGGAAGTCGCCGTCGATCCGCGGCCGGAAGGACCCGTCGAAGCGGAACTCAGTCTCCTGGAGCTCGAGGCGCCACAGCTCGTCGCCGGAAAGCAGCGAGTAGGAGATGACCTCGCCCGACGGGTGCGCCGAGATCACCGATCCCGCCGCCCCGATCAGCGGGCCTAGCGGGTAGCCGTTGAGCGGCCTCGACCACGAGCGGGACCCGTCGGCCAGGTCCGAGACCACCAGCCTGCCGTCCTCGTCCACGGCCGCGGCTGTTCCCCTCGTGCAGGGCCCGCCTGCGGTCACCGCCCCGCCGAGCTCGCCGCCCACGCGCGCCTCGCCCGAGCCGATGTCGACGAACATCACCTGCCCGTCGCGGTTGGTCACGCACAGCTCGTCGCCGGCCCTGGTGATGCCGCTCTTGCGGGTGACGTTCCCGACCCGCGCGGTCCAGACGACGTCGACCGACCCCTCTGTCCACCCTGCGCCGAAGTCCTCGCCGAACTGCCTGCCCTCCCCCGCGCAGCCGGCAAGAAGCGCTCCCGCCGCGAGCGCGACGGCGGAAAGCGAAGCGCGGGCGCGGGTCACTGTGCCCCTCCCCCGGCTCCCTGGAGGATCCTCGACGAGACCATAGCGACCTTGGTGCGCAAAAGCGAGGTCAGCTGCTCGTCGCCTTCGCCGAGCAGGTCGAGGGCCTCGGCGTAGTGGCTCAGCGCCTCCTCGAGGTCGCCCTGCGCGACCGAGATGTCCCCGAGAAGGTCGGAGACCACCACCGAGAAAACGTTGGAGGACGACTCGACCTTGAGCAGCTCCTGGCGCGCGTCGGCGTACTGCTCCTTCGCGAGCAGGACCTTCGCGAGCCGGCTGCGGGCGGTGTCGCGCAGGCTCCTTTGCCCGGCGCGCTCGATGACCTCGCGGTAGAGCCCCTCTGCCCTGTCGTGCTCGCCCGCTGCGAACGCGCCCGCCGCAAGGACGGTAGCCGCGAGGCTGTACTGCTCGTCGGTCGCCCTGTCCGCAACCTGTGCGAAGGCCTCCTCGGCGGCCGCGAGGTCGTCGTCGTTGACCGCGCTTGTCAGCTGCCAGTAATAAGTGCTCACCTCCTCGTTCCTCGAGGAGACGAAGCCGTCGTAGGCGTAGTAGGTCCCGACGAAGACCAGGGCTCCCGCTATGACCGCGGCCAGCCACGGCAGCGCGACCTTCCGGTACCGCGCCGGAAGCACGGACAGCACGTCGTCCATCAGCGCGCTGGCCATCAGTTGCCTTCCCCGAGTTTCAGCATGCTCTTGACCCTGTCCACCAGCTCGTCTTGGGGAACGGGATCGTCCTGGACCCCTGTTGCCATCGACTTGATCGATATTTCCTTTCTTGCTTGCTCGCGCTTTCCGACAAGCGCCGCGAGCCTGGCTCCGGATTCATTGGCCAGCTGGAAGAACAAGCTGATTTTAACCCTTGTCATGCATGTTTCAACGCTGAAGCCGGCCTTGCGCAGCTGCTCCGACATCTCCAGCAGCCGGATGCGGCTGGCCTTGTCCTCGTACACCTGGCCGGTCATTCCGATGTAGACGTCTGGCACTGATCTTTCAGTTCCGCCATCCATCATCTCCAGGATCCTCTCGACGCCGGCGGCCATCCCGGTGCCGGGGCACGGGTCCGATCCCAGTGCCTCCGCCAGGCCGTCGTACCTGCCGCCGCCGCAAACCGCGCTCTGCCGCCGGGTGTCGCCCTTGGGAATCCACTCGAAGACTGTGAGCGTGTAATACTCAAGCCCGCGGACGAGTCTGTCGTCTTCGCGGTGATCGATTCCGTTGTCGTCAAGGAACCCTAGGAACGAATCAAAATGCCTTTGCGATTTGTCGCCGATGTGCTTCGACATGGCCGGAGCCTCGGCGAGCACCTCGTCGATGCCCTCCTCCTTGCTGTCGAGCACGCGCAGCGGGTTTGCGTTCACGCGCATCCGGTCAGTAGCGGAAAGCGATCCCTCCCTGCTTGCCAGGTACCCGCGCAGCTCCTCGGCGTACGCCCTGCGCTCCTCAAGGCCGCCGAGGTTGTTGACGACAAGCTCCAGCCTGTCGGCGATGCCGAGCTCGCGCCAGATCGCGGCGCACAGCAAAACAATCTCGACGTCGGCCTCGAACCCGGCCACGCCCATCAGCTCGGCCCCGAACTGGTGGAACTGGCGCAGCCTGCCACGTTGCGGGCGCTCGCGCCGGAACATCGGACCCATGTACCAGACACGGCGCTTTCTTTTCTTGTCCCTCAGCAGGCCCAGGTTCGCCAGGGCGCGGACAGCCGGCACCGTGCCCTCGGGACGCATGCAGACCTTCCGCTTGCCCCTTGCGTCGACCGAGAAGAGCTCCTTTGTGACGATGTCGCTCTCGCCGCCGACCGTGCGCAGGAACAGGTCCTCGTGCTCGAGGACCGGGGTGCGGACCCTCCTGTAGCCGAACGAATCGTGCGCCGCCTTGACCGCCGCCTCGAGCCTGTGCCAGAGGTCCTGCTGCTCGGGCATGACGTCGTGCATGCCCCTGACCGGCTCGTTTGTCGGGCTCACGGAGCCCACGGGCGAAACGTGCCCGGCATGCCAGCAAGCGTCGTGGCCGCGCCCATCAGGTAAGATTCGCTTCCTTGCAGGTTGCTCAGGCGATGGAAGGCAGGCAGGGGCAACGGCCGGCGGACGGCGACGGGATGAAGGTCGGCCTGATCATCTCGGCCCTTGACGAGACCTGGTCGGTCCGGGAGACGATCGAGACCGCGCTGCGGGACGACGACGGCAGGATCGTCGACATCCTGATGGCCACGGCGCCATATTCTACCCCTGAATGCCGCAAGGTCGTCGCAGAGATGATGGAAGAGCGCCCCGGACTCGTGCGCGAGCACGTCCAGTCGCGGCTCAAGGGCGTCGGCGGCGCGATGCGCGAGTGCATACCGATCGTCAAGGGCGACTGGGTGGTGATCATGTCCTCGGACCTCGAGACCCCTCCGGACCGGCTCAAGGACATCATCGACCGCGCGCAAAAGGGCGACGTCGACATCGTCGCCACGTCGCGCTGGCTGCCGGGCGGCGACTTCGGGAACTACTCGCGGGTCAAGCTCGTCTGCAACTGGATCTTCCAGAGGTCGTTCTCGCTCCTGTACCTGTGCAGGCTCACGGACATGACGTACGGCTACCGCGCCTACAGGCGCGGGGTGCTCGAGCGCTACAAGTGGAGCGAGACCGGGCTCGCGTTCTTCCTCGAGTCGCTCGTCAAGCCGCTGCGCGACGGAATGAAAGTGGTCGAGGTCCCCGTGAGCTGGCGCCGGCGCCAGGAGGGCAAGAGCCACATGGTCCTGTCCGAGTACGCCCGCTACTTCCGCACCGGCCTCAAGGTGCGCTTCGCGCGCAGGCGGTCGTTCCTGGCAGACGGCGGCGGGGCCGAGGCCGGCACCTGAACGGCAGTGCGCGCCTACCTGAACCTGCTCTCCGAGGTCCTCGAGTCCGGCGCCGAGCGCCGTGACCGCACCGGGACCGGGACCCTCGCGCTGTTCGGGCGCCAGGTCCGCTACGACCTCGCCGAGGGCTTTCCCCTGCTCACGACGAAGCGGCTCCACGTCAGGTCGATCGTCCACGAGCTCCTGTGGTTCTTGCGGGGCGACACCAACGTCGCATACCTCAAGGACAACGGCGTGCGGATCTGGGACGAGTGGGCCGGCGGCGACGGCGACCTCGGCCCGATCTACGGCAAGCAGTGGCGGAACTGGCAAGGGGCTGACGGCAGCGGCCACGACCAGATAGCCGCAATGGTCGACGCGATCAGGAACGAGCCGCAGTCGCGCAGGATAGTCCTATCGGCGTGGAACGTCGGCGACCTGGGCGCAATGCGCCTCCAGCCCTGCCACGTGATCGCCCAGGCGTGGGTGAACGACGGATCGCTCTCGCTGCAGCTCTACCAGCGCAGCGCCGACCTGTTCCTCGGAGTGCCTTTCAACATCGCGTCCTACTCCCTGCTCACTCACATGCTCGCCCACGTGACCGGGCTGCGCGCAGGCGAGTTCGTACACACCTTCGGCGACGTGCACCTTTACAAAAACCACGTCGACCAGGCGCGCGAGCAGCTTAAGCGCGAGCCGAGGCCCCTGCCGACCCTGAGGCTGAACCCGGAAGTGAGCGACATCCTCTCGTTCCGGTACGAGGACGTGAGCTTCGAGGGCTACGACCCTCATCCTGCGATCAAGGCCAAGGTTGCGGTGTGAGTGACGGCACAGGCAAGGAAGTCCGGCTGATCGCCGCGGTCGCGGCCAACGGCGTGATCGGCAGCGAAGGCCGCCTGCCGTGGAGGTCCCGGAGCGACCTTGCGAGGTTTAGGAGGCTGACGATGGGATGCGCGCTGGTGATGGGCAGGAAGACGTTCGAGTCGATCGGCAAGCCGCTCGAGGGCCGGCACACCGTTGTCGTCACGCGGAACAAGTCGTTCCGTCCGGAAGGGTGCGTGACTTGCGGCGGGATCGACGAGGCGCTTCAGGCCGCGGCCGAACTGCCCGGCGACGTCACCTGGATCGCGGGCGGGGCGGAGATCTACCGCCAGACGATCGGGCTGGCCGACGGGATGGCAATAAGCCGCTTCGACGACGAGTTCGAGGGCGACGCCTTCTTTCCCGACATCGACCCTGATGCCTGGGAAGCATCGAGCGAGGAGCGGGAGGACGAGCATCCTGCCCACGTTTTTGTGCTATACTATCGCCGCCGCAAGTGATAAACTGCGGTCGCATAGTGAGGCTGAACCATGTTTCGTTCCCAGCAATGGACCTTGTCCGACCGCTTTCTCCGTGTTCTGTCCGGAGCGTTGATTTCGCTTATGGGTTCCCCTGCCCTTGCCGCCGACGGCAAGCCTTCCGTCGTCACTTCTGTTCCTGCAATACACTCGCTTGTGCTGCAGGTCGTTGACGGAACGCAAGCGGACGCAGCCCTGTTTCTTGAGCCTGGCGATTCCGTCCACGACGTCAACCTGACCGCACGGAAGCTGGAGATGCTGGCCGGCGCCGACCTCGTGGTCATCCTCGGCGCCGACGAGCCGGACGTGCTCGACCATGACGAGCTGGACCAGCTGCGCGGAGACAGGGGCGGGGTCGTCAGGCTGGTCGAGGACCTTCCGTACGAACTGCTAGTCTTCAGCGAGCATTGCCATAACCACGACCGCGACGGGCACTTGGACGAGCACGACGACGACCATGACTCGCATGATGACGACGACGACCATCACGAGCACGACGATGACCATGACTCGCATGATGATGACGACGATCATCACGAGCACGACGATGACCATGAATCACACGACGATCATGACGATCATCATGACGACAATTCACATGACGATTCACATGACGAGGATCATGAGCACGATGACCATGACGATCATGACCGCAACGGCGATGAAATGTCCCGTTCAGAGCCGGGCTGCGTGGATCCACACATGTGGCTGTCGCTCGACGCGGCCTCGGGAATCGTCGATGTCGTGTCAACCGCCCTTTCGGAATCAGATCCCGCAAACGCAGGGTCCTATTCCGCAAACGCCAAGCGGGCCGTGCAGGGACTGCGAGAGCTGGACGCGCAGCTGTCATCCATCCTTGGCAATTCAACGGTGAGGCAGGTCGTGGTCTGGCATGACTCCTACCGGTACTTCGCGCTTCGAGACGACGTCCGGCCGTACTACGATGCGGAACAGCAGGACGTGCACTTCTCCACCGTGTCCGGGCGCAGGCTTGTCGAGATCCGCGAGCGCCTCGCCGAGGACGGTCCGGGATGCCTGATCTTCGGGGCTCCTGAGGTCGAGGAATCCCACGGAGACTCGTTCACCGACATTGCCGACACCGGGACAATATCAGTAATTCCATTCGGCGAGATATCTGCCGTAAACAAAGGCAGTTACGCAGAGTTAATGACATCGGTTGCAAAGGGTTTCGCAAGCTGCGGGCGTTGAGGCCCGTCAGTCAGGAAAGCCGATTTGACTGCAGGAGTCATGGACAATGCCTGTCTACTCCACGCCAGCTCGCAAACGGCGATTACAGTCTTGATCATCAGTACTTGCGCTCGACCAGCAACTCAGCGACCTGCACCGCATTGAGCGCGGCTCCCTTGAGCAGGTTGTCCGAGACGATCCACATGTGCAGGCCGCAGCGCTCGTAGATGTCGTCTCTTATCCGCCCGACGTACACCGAGTCGTCGCCGTCGGCATGGGTCAGGGCCGTGGGGTAGCCGCCGGGGGCCCTTTCGTCGACCACCACGATCCCAGGGGCCTCCTCCAGAAGCGCCTTGGTCGACTCGGCGCCCAGGTACTCCCGGGTGGTGAGGAACGCGGCCTCACTGTGGCCGCGCATGACCGGGATGCGCACCGCGGTCGCAGAGATCCCGATCGAGCTGTCGCCGAGTATCTTGTGCGTTTCCCAGACGACCTTCATCTCCTCCTTCGTGAAGCCGTTTTCCTGGAACTCGTCTATGTGGGGGATGGCGTTGAAGGCAACCGGCACCGGGAACCTCTCGCAAACGGGCTCGCGCCCGTCCAGGGCCGCCCTGGTCTGCTCCAGCATCTCGCTCATTGCGGAAGCGCCTGCGCCGGACACCGACTGGTAAGTCGCAACGTGGAGGCGCTCGATCCCGACCCGGTCATGGATCGGCTTTAGGGCAACCAACAGCTGCATCGTCGAGCAGTTGGGGTTGGACACGATTCCCCGCTCCGGGCGCCTGTCGAGCTCCTGCTGATTGACTTCCGCCACCACAAGCGGGACGTCGTCGTCCCTGCGGAACGCGGACGAGTTGTCGACCACCAGGCAGCCGGCCTCGGCCGCGCGCGGCGCGTGCTCAAGGGAAGGCCCGCCGCCCATGGAGAACAGCGCGATGCCGGCCTTGGAGAAGTCGAAGTCGGCGACGCTGCCGACCTCGACCTCCCTGCCCCTGAACCCGACGGTCCTGCCTTGCTTCCGGCCCGACGCAAGCGGGTACAGGTTGCGCACGGGAAAGCCGCGCCGCTCGAGCACGGCAAGCATCTCGCCGCCTACTGCGCCCGTCACGCCGGCTACCGCCAGGTCCACCCCGGACGCCGCAAAGCTGTTTTCGTTTTCGTCAGCCATTTTCGCTTCCGGCGTGCATTATCCCTGACCGAGGCTTTTTTCGAACCTCTCCAGGATCGCGTCGCCCATCTCCGAACACCCGACCGCCTTGTCCCCGCCGCCTGCGATGTCTGCGGTGCGAAGGCCGGACGAGACAGCCTCACGCACTGCGGCGGCCAGCTTGCGGGACAGCTCGGGCTCGCCCAGGCTGTGCTCGAGGAGCATCGCAAGCGAAAGGATCGCGGCGCAGGGGTTGGCCAAGTCCTTACCCGCGATGTCAGGGGCGCTGCCGTGGACTGGCTCGTACAGCCCCGGCCCCTCACCTGTCGCCGCGGACGGCAGCATGCCGATCGATCCCGCGAGCTCAGAGGCCAGGTCCGAGAGTATGTCGCCGAACAGGTTTGATGTGACGATTACGTCGAACTGGCGCGGGTCGCGGACAAGCTGCATGGCGCAGTTGTCGACGTACATGTGAGTGAGCTCGACGTCGGGATAATCTGCTGACATCTTTGTTACCGTATCGCGCCAGAGGATGCTCACCTCAAGCACGTTCGCCTTGTCCACCGAGCACAGCCTTTTCCCGCGGCCCTGCGCGGCCTCGAATGCCACCTTCGCGACGCGCCGCACCTCCTCCGCCGAGTAGCGCATCGTGTTGCGGGCGCTCCGGCCTTCCCCATCGCCATCGAAGCCGCGCGGCTCGGAGAAGTAGATGCCGCCTATCAGCTCCCTGACGATCAGCAGGTCCGTGCCCTCCACCACTTCCCGCCTCAGGGTCGACGCGTCCGCGAGACCCTCGAAGCAGACGGCCGGCCTCAGGTTGGCATAGGCGCCGAGCGCGGACCGCAGGCGCAGCAGGCCCTTTTCCGGCTTTTGCTCCAGCGGCAGGGAATCGTGCTTCGGCAGCCCGACCGCGCCGAGCAGCACCGCGTCGGCAGCGAGGGCCTTCCCAAGCGTCGCCTCCGGCAGCGGGTCGCCGTGCAGGTCGATGGCCTCGCCGCCGAAGGGGGCGGACTCCCACTCGATCTCTCCCGCGGCCTTGCCGGCGGTTTCCAATGCGCGCTCGGCCTGGGCAGTGACCTCAGGCCCGATCCCGTCCCCGGGAAGCAACAGCACCTTGCGCGTCACGACCGGTGAGGTCGGCTGCTTCTTCTAGCTGCGGCCGGCGCCCCCGCCGCCGATCTCAAGCCAGGGCTCCTCCTCGCGGCGGCGATCCTCGTAGTCCTTGATCTTGTCCATCAGCAGCTCGGTTACCGAGATCTCGTCCATGCCGGACAGGAGCCTCTCCTTGGTGCCGGAGTCGATCTCGAAGGGATGCCGCTCGCCCTTTACCGTGATGTGCGGCTGCGGGTCGTCCAGCGTTACGCCGATGGAAAAGCCTTCATCTGACGCGCACAGCTCCCAGATCCGCTCGACGGTTTCGGCCGGCTGCCGGATCAGCAGCAGGCCGTTCTTCGACGAGTTGACGCTGAATATGTCGGCGAAGTCCGGCGCGATGATCGCCCGGAAGCCGTAGTCGGTGAGCGCCCAGACCGCGTGCTCGCGCGAGCTGCCGCAGCCGAAGTTGCGCCCGGTCGCGAGGATCCGCGCGCCCTCGTAGCGCCTCTCGTTGAGCACGAACGCCGGGTTGGGATCGAGCTCGCCGCGGGTCGTCCCGGAAGACTTCGCCGGGTTTACCCAGCGGTCGGCGTTGAACAGGAACAGGCCGT
The DNA here is from genome assembly GCA_964509765.1 of uncultured Gammaproteobacteria bacterium. Classification (GTDB taxonomy): domain Bacteria; phylum Pseudomonadota; class Gammaproteobacteria; order Tethybacterales; family Tethybacteraceae; genus CAZDYI01. The sequence continues at coordinate 2,214 of CAZDYI010000108.1, read as the reverse complement.
AGCCCGTCTTGGTCGTGCTCGTCAGGAACTGCTTCGGGATGATCCTGTCGGTGTCGACGTCGTCGTGCGGGAACGGCGCGACCAGCCCGGTGAAGTCCTCGAACCTTTCCATCGTCCCGGGGCGGGACGGCCTACTTGCCGTCGAGGGCCGACTTGAGCAGGCTGCCGATCTCGGCGGGGTTCCTCGTGGTCCTGATCCCGGCGCTTTCCATCGCCGCGATCTTCTCCTCGGCGGTCCCCTTGCCGCCCGCTATGATCGCGCCGGCGTGGCCCATCCTCTTTCCGGGCGGCGCTGTGACTCCGGCGACGAATCCGACCACGGGCTTTTTCATGTTGTCGCGAGCCCACTCGGCCGCGGCCTCCTCGTCCGTGCCGCCGATCTCGCCGACCATCACCACCGCCTCGGTGTCGGGGTCGTCGTTGAAAAGCTCGAGCACGTCCCTGTGCTTGAGCCCGTTAACCGGGTCTCCGCCGATTCCGACGCAGGTCGACTGCCCGAGGCCGAGCGTCGTGAGCTGGTGGACCGCCTCGTAGGTCAGCGTCCCCGACCGCGAGACGACCCCGATCGGGCCCTTCTTGTGGATGTAGCCCGGCATGATCCCGATCTTGACCTCGTCCGGCGTGATCACGCCGGGGCAGTTCGGGCCCACGAGCCTGGTCTTCGAGCCGCGCATCATGTCCCGCACGCGGACCATGTCGAGCACCGGTATGCCCTCGGTGATGCAGATCACGAGGTCCATCCCGGCGTTGACCGCCTCCTCGATCGCCGCGGCCGCGAAAGGCGGCGGGACGTAAATCACAGAGACGTTGCACGAGGTCGCCTCCTTCGCGTCTGCGACCGAGTCGTACACCGGGATGCCCTCGAACTCCTGGCCGCCCTTGCCCGGGGTGACGCCCGCGACGTAGCACTGCGCTCCGCTGGCGTACTCCTTGCTGTGCTTGGTGTGGAACTGGCCGGTCTTGCCCGTCATCCCCTGGGTGACGATGCGGCTGTCCTTGTCAATGAGTATCGACACCGTGAACCTCCCCGGCCGTCAGCCCGCGGCCTCGACGGCCTTTCTCGCCGCGCTCTCCATGTCGTCCGCGGTGATGATGTCCAGGCCCGACTCCCTGAGAATCCGGTTGCCGTCCTCGACGTTCGTGCCCTCGAGGCGGACCACCAGCGGGACCTTGAGGTCCGTCGCCGAAGCCGCGGCCACCACCCCCTCTGCGATTACGTCGCAGCGCATGATCCCGCCGAAGATGTTGATCAGGATCGCCTTGAGGTCCGGGTTGCCGAGCATGATCTTGAACGCCTCGGAAACCTGCTCCTTCGTCGCGCCGCCGCCGACGTCGAGGAAGTTCGCCGGGCTCCCGCCGCAAAGCTTGATGATGTCCATCGTCGCCATCGCGAGGCCCGCGCCGTTTACCATGCAGCCGATGTTGCCGTCGAGCGAGATGTACGAAAGGTCGTGCTCGGCTGCGACCTGCTCGTCGGGGTCCTCCTCGTCCTGGTCCTTGAGTCCGGCGAGGTCCTTGTGGCGGTAGAGCGCGTTGTCGTCGAAGTTGATCTTCGCGTCGAGGGCGATCAGCGAGCCCGAGCCGGTTACGACGAGCGGGTTTATCTCCAGCAGCGAGGCGTCGGTCTCGGAAAATGCCTTGTAGAGCTTGCCGGCCATGTCGGCGAACCCGTCAACCGCTTCGCCCTCGAGGCCGATGCCGGCGGCCATCTCGCGCGCCTTGCCTTCGTCGACGCCCGCGGCGGGGTCCACCCAGGCCTTGACGATCTTCTCGGGAGTCTTGGCCGCGACCTCCTCGATCTCCACCCCGCCCTCGGACGAGGCCATGATCACGACCTTCTGCTCCTGGCGGTCGACGACCATGCCGAGGTAGAGCTCCTTTGCGATGTCGAGTCCCTGCTCGACGAGCAGCCTGCGCACCTGCTGGCCCTCGGGGCCGGTCTGGTGGGTGACGAGGTTCATCCCGAGCAGCTTGCCCGCCGTCTCGGAGACCTCGTCGAGGCTCTTGCACACCTTCACGCCGCCGCCCTTTCCGCGGCCGCCGGCGTGGATCTGGGCCTTGACCACCCAGGCGTCGCCGCCGAGCGCCTCGGCCTTCGCGCGGGCCTCTTCGGCCGAGAAGCACGGGCCGCCGTCGGGCACGGGAATCCCGTGGTTGCGGAAGATCTCCTTGCCCTGGTATTCGTGTATCTTCATGGGTTCCGCCCCCGGCGCC
>CAZDYI010000107.1:0-19931 GCA_964509765.1 uncultured Gammaproteobacteria bacterium | reverse complement strand
GCTCGTTACTACCTGAGCGGTTTCAGCATTCCGAGCGTCCGCCGGGGGGCGGGCGATTCGGGAGACAGGATCGCGGTGGAGTCGGGTTTCGGCGTGTCGGACGTCCAGCTGCGCCGTCACGGCAACCACCTGAAGGTTGAGCTGCTGGGCGCTGCGGACGGCGACGGCAACCGTGCGGTGACGGACAGCCTTTGGATTCACGACCACTACTACCACGCCTCGGCGAAGGTTGAGAGCGTGGTGTTCTCGGACGGGACGGTGTGGGGCGATTCGGTTCTGGACGCGGCTTCGATGCGGGGGACGTCTGCAGTGGACACCCTGGTCGGCCTGGACGGCCGGGCGGACTATTTCGACGCGGACGCGGGAGGCAACGACGAGCTTCGCGGCGCGGGCGGGAACGACGTGTACTACCTGGGCAGCGGGACGGGAGCGGACGTGATCAACGAGACGCGCGACGCGGGCGGCTTGTTCCGCCGGGCGGGCGATTCGGACGACAGGATAGTGGTGGAGTCGGGCTTCGGGGTGTCTGACGTCCAGTTGCGCCGTCACGGCAACCACCTGAAGGTGGAGTTGCTGGGCGCGGCGGACGATGACGGCGACCGGGCGGCGACGGACAGCCTGTGGATTCACGACCACTACTACTACGCCTCGGCAAAGGTGGAGAGCGTGCGCTTTTCGGACGGGACGGTGTGGGGCGATTCGGTGCTGGACGTGGCTTCGATGCGTGGGACGTCAGCAGCGGACACCCTGGTCGGCCTGGACGGCCGGGCGGATTATTTCGACGCGGACGCAGGCGGGAACGACGAGCTGCGCGGCGCGGGCGGCAACGACGTGTACTACCTGGGCAGCGGGACGGGAGCGGACGTGATCAACGAGACCCGCGACCCGCGCGGCTGGTTCCGGCGGACGGGCGATTCGGACGACCGGATCGTGGTTGAGTCGGGCTTCGGGGTGTCTGACGTCCAGTTGCGCCGTCACGGCAACCACCTGAAGGTTGAGCTGCTGGGAGTTGCGGACGGGGACGGCGACCGTGCGGTGACGGACAGCCTGTGGATTCACGACCACTACTACACCGCCTCGGCGAAGGTGGAGAGCGTGCGCTTTTCGGACGGGACGGTGTGGGGCGATTCGGTGCTGGGCGTGGCTTCGATGCGGGGGACGGCAGCAGCGGACACCCTGGTCGGCCTGGACGGCCGGGCGGACTACTTCGACGCTGACGCGGGAGGCAACGACTGGTTGCGCGGCGCGAGAGGCAACGACGTGTACTACCTGGGCTCCGGGACGGGAGCGGACGTGATCGACGAGACGCGCGACGCGCGCGGCTGGTTCCGTCGGGCGGGCGATTCGGACGACAGGATCGTGGTGGAGTCGGGCCACGGGGTGTCGGACGTGGTGCTGAGCCGTCACGGCAACCACCTGAAGGTTGAGTTGCTGGGGGCGGCGGACGGCGACGGCAACAGGGCTGCGACGGACAGCCTTTGGATTCACGACCACTACTACACCGCCTCGGCTAAGGTGGAGAGCGTGCGCTTTGCGGACGGGACGGTGTGGGGCGATTCGGTTCTGGACGTGGTTTCGATGCGGGGGACGGCAGCAGCGGACACCCTGGTCGGCATGGACGGCCGCGTGGACTATTTCGACGCTGACGCGGGAGGCAACGACTGGTTGCGGGGCGCGGGCGGCAACGACGTGTACTACCTGGGCTCCGGTACGGGGGCGGACGCAATCGACGAGACGCGCGGCCCGCGCGGCTGGTTCCGGTGGACGGGCGATTCGGGCGATCGGATCGTGGTGGAGTCGGGCTTCGGCGTGGAAGACGTGTTGCTGAGCCGTCACGTCAACCACCTGAAGGTTGAGTTGCTGGGCGCGGCGGACGACCAGGGCGTCCGCACGGCGACGGACAGCCTGTGGGTCCACGACCATTTCTACTATTCCTCGGCAAGCATCGAGTCGGTGGAGTTCTCAGGCGGGACGGTGTGGAGCGGCCCGTTCGTGGTGGGCACGGCCTCGGCCGACACGCTGGCCTCGACTGCGGCTTCGGAGACCCTTCACGGCGGGTCGGGGAACGACGTGTATGCGTTCTCGGGGACGTTCGGCGAGGACCGGGTGGTCGACAGCGGCGGGACGGACACGGTGCGGATATTGGGTCACGCGTCCACGGGCCTGTCGCTGTCTCGGGAGGGCGACGACATGGTGATCAGCGACGTTGACGGGACTTCCAAGGTCGTGGTCGACAGCTGGTATGCGACGGGTGACGCCCGTAAGATCGAGCGGATCGAGGCCGGCGGTAGCGTTCTGAACGCGGCTTCGGCCGAGCGCCTGGTGTCGGCGATCGCGTCTCACGTCGAGGGCGGCGGCGACGTGTCGTCGTTCCTGGCTCAGAACCACCAGGACTACTGGACGACGCTGCCGGTCGGCCCGGGTGGCTGAGGATGGCGGGCCGCCCGCAAGCGGCGAGGGTCCTCCGGAGGGCGGCGTCCTTGCCGCCGAGCAGCGCGCCTTGGGCGAGGTGGTTGCTTACCTTGGCGGGAGCAGGCGCTACCGCCACCTGTTCTTGTCTGACCTGCACTGGCTGGTGATGCCTGCGATCCACCTGAGGCAGTACAGGCTGGTGCGCGACGACGGCGACGGGAAGATAGCGGGTTACGTCTCCTGGGCGGAGGCCGGCCCGGAGCTGGAGGGTCGGATGCTGGATGGCGGCGAGGTGCGCCTGAAGCACTCGGAGTGGCGCGGCGGCGGGGATCCGCTGGTTGTCCAGCTGGCTTGCCGGGCGGGCTTCGAGGGCCGGGTGCTGGGCGCGGTGAAGCTGGAGGTGTTTCCGGGCCGTCCGTTCCGGGTGGTGTGGCCGGGGAAGGACGGCAGGCGCGAGGTCAGGGAGGTGGCCGCGCGCGATGAGCCACCGGAAGGGAAGGATGGGCCTGAGGAAGGCGGAGAGAAGGCGGCGGGCCCTCCTGCAGAGGGTCAGTAACGGATGGCGTGGGCAGGGTGTAGTGCCGCTGTTCGTTCGGAAGCGGCGGACCAGTCTGGATGGTGACGAGGGCAGGACGAAGCGCATGTGTTAATGCGATAATCCCGCTCTCATGGCGATAAAGCAGGAAGGAACCCAGGCAAGGCCGTCCCGGGCGTCGGTAGCCCGATGCGGCGGGCTTGTCGGAGTGGATGCGAATGCGCAGTCGTTTGCTGTGACAGGCCTTCGGCCTGTCGTCCCGGGAGGGCCGGCGACATGAGCAGTGAAGATCAGAAGGACGGTTTTGAGTCTGCCCTAGCATGCCTGGCGCTGGTGTGCAGGGTGCACAAGGTGCAGTGCGACGTGGGTTCTTTGCTGCACGCTCACGGGCCTGCGGCGTCCAAGGGGCGGGTGGGCGACGCGCTGCTGCAGTCGGCGGAGTCGCTGGGCTTTCGCGCGGGCAAGGTCGGGATGGACTGGCCGCGGCTGCGCTACAAGGCTTATCCGGCGATATGCATGCTGCGCGGCGGCGGCTGGGCCACGCTGCTGAGCTACGGTCCGACCGTGGGTCACAACGCCGACGTCGGCGTCTTCATGCATCCTGACGGACGCCAGGAGGTGCTGACGCTCATGGAGATGAAGGAGCGTCTTGAGGGCACGGTCGTTCTGCTAGTGCCGCGCGGCGTCGACAAGGCCGATCCGGTTCGCTTCGACTTCCGCTATGTGACGGGTCACATGCACGGCAAGAAGGGCGAGATGTTCGAGCTGGTGCTGGCGACGTTCACGGCGACGCTGCTGGGCCTGGCGATGCCGCTGGGATACCAGGTGATCATCGACAAGGTTCTGAGGCACGGCTCCCACACGACGCTGGAGACGGTCGGCGTGCTCCTGGTGTTCGCGGTCCTGATGGGGAGGCTTTTGCTGACGCTGCGCGACTACCAGATTGCGCACATGGGCTTTCGCCTGGACGCGCTGATGGGACTGGACCTGTTCCGCAAGGTGGTCTCCCAGGGCATGGGTTTTTTCAGCGCCAGGCAGGTGGGCGTGATAGCCCAGCGGGTGGGGGAGGTCGAGGTGTTGCGTGCTCTGTTCGTCAACGGGGTGGTCACGCTGTTCGTCGAGACGGTGGCCTCGATGGTGTATCTCGTCCTGTTGTTCTGGATCAACGCGCGCCTGGCGACGGTGGTGCTCGTTGCGCTGTCGCTGTTGCTGCTGATCACGCTGGCGTCCGCTCCGGTGATCCGGTTGCGCGTGCGCCGGAACTACGAGCGCCGCGCTTCGAACCACGGATACTTGGTCGAGACCTTCCGGATGATTCGGACGGTGAAGGCGGAGGCCTTGGAGCCGGGCCAGGCCGAGGGATGGAAGGAGCGGGTGGCGTCGCAGGCCTCGGCCGGCATGGGCGCAGCGGCCGCGTCCGTGGTGACCATGGGCATGGTGCAGGGCGTAAGCGCCCTGATGTCGGTTGCGGTGTTGGTGTTCGGCGCACGCGAGGTCCTCTTGGGCGCGATGACGGCGGGCACGCTTGTTGCCTTCAGCATGATATCCGGGAGGATGGTCGAGCCGGTGCTGCGTCTGTCGCAGCTGTGGCAGCAGTTCCAGGAGGCCCAGGTGGCGATGGCCCGCGTGGCCGAGCTGGCGGACTCTCCCGGCGAGGGCGCCGGCGGCGGCATCGAGCCGTCTGAGGGCCTGGCAGGTCAGGTCACGTTCGACAGGGTGTCGTTCGTCCATGAGGGCAGGTCCCGGAAGGTTCTCGACGAGGTGAGCCTCTCGGTCGAGCCGGGGACGGTGCTGGTGGTAATGGGACCCTCGGGCTCCGGCAAGACCACCTTGGCGTCCTTGCTGCAAAGGCACCACGATGCGACTTCGGGCCGTGTCCTGCTGGACGGTCACAACGTGTTGTCGCTGAGCCTGCCGTGGTTGCGCCGCAAGGTGGGCTTCATGCTGCAGGCTGACAGGCTGTTCGCCGGGACGGTGAGGCAGAACATAGCGAAGTCCGACCCTGGGATGGGCTTCGGCGAGGTGCAGGCGGCGGCCAAGCTCGCCGGCGCAGACGGGTTCATAACGGACGAGCTCGCCGACGGCTACGAGACGCAGGTGGGCGAGGACGGCTCGTCGCTGTCCGGCGGCCAGCGGCAGCGGGTCGCGCTGGCCCGCTCCCTGGCGCAGGACCCGAGCCTGCTGGTGTTCGACGAGCCGACGAGCGAGCTCGACACGGAGTCGGCGGAGAGGTTCCGCCGCAACATTCCCGTTTTCCGCCGCGGCCGGACTCTGGTCATGGTCACTCACGACCTGGCCCTTCACTCGCAGAGCGACAAGATCCTGATGCTCGAGGGCGGGAAGGTGGTCGGCTTCGGCACGCAGTCGGAGCTTGTGGCCGCAGGCGGCAGGTACGCCGAGTTTTACAAAAACGCCAAGTCGCGCACCTGAGCTGAGCGGTGCGGGGCCTGTGGGTCGCGGTCCGGTCCGCCATGGGCCGCCTGCGCGGGCCGAGGGCGAGGCCCGGCGCGGTCACGCGCGAGGAGCTCGAGTTCAGCTCGGAGTTCGACGAGTTCGTCAACACACCGCCGCCAAGGACGGCCAAGTGGCTGATAAGGCTCATCTGCCTCTCGTTCCTGGGCTTCCTCGTGTGGCTGGTCACAGGCGAGTTGGACGTCAGCGCCTCGGCGTCCGGAGAGATCCGTCCTGTTTCCGAGGTCGTCGCCGTCCAGTCCCAGGTGTCTGGGACGGTGGTCGGCCTGGAGGTGGAGGAGAACAAGTTTGTGGTAAGCGGCGACGTGCTCATCGAGCTCGACGCCACGTCCGCGGCAGCCGACCTGGAGCGGGTACTGGTGCTCGAGGAGCAGGCGCGGCTGGACGTCGCGTCGGCGGAGGCGCTGGCCGCTCTGGCCGCCGACCCGGGCGGGCCTCTGCCGTCGCTTCCGGCGGCCGGGTCGGTAGCAGGGATTGATGCCGAGGAGATTGCCAGGCGCCAGTCCGCCCTGGAGCGTCGCCATGCGGAGATCGGCGCGGCCCTGTCGCGCATTGAAGCCCAGGTCGCCGAGTCCGATGCGGGCCGGTCGGCCGAGATGAGGCAGGCCGGGAACCTGCGGAGCGAGGCGCGCAGGGCGAGGGATCGCGCCGAGATCGACGGCCGGGCAAGGCGCGGGGAGATCGGGGTCCTCGTGGAACTGCGCGGCATTGCCGAGGACGAGCTCGGCAGGCAGGAGACGCTGTTCGAAAGGGGCGTGGTCGCGGCCGCGGCCGTGGACGGCGCCCGGCAGCAGGCGCTCGAGGCAGGACAGCGGGTGTCCGAGGCGCGTGCGGGACTTGCGCTCATGGAGGAGGCGGCGAGCTCCGAGGCCGCGAGGCTCGAGGACGGGGCCTTGGCCGCGGAGGACCGGGCGGCCGGCCATGAGGCCCGCCGCGAGACCCTCGGTCGCGAGCGCGAGCTGCTGCTTGCCGGCATCGCCAGCGAGGCCGCCGAGGCGGAAGTCGAGGCGCAGGCGCGGCTGCGCGGGCTGGTCGAGGAGCGGACCAAGGCGCAGGCGCGCCTGGACGCGCACACCGTCACCGCCCCGGCAACCGGCTCAGTCGTCGACCTGCAGATCAACGCCGCTGGGGCGGTAGTCATGGAAGGACAGCCGCTTCTGGTCATCGTTCCGCAAGGCGTGACCCTCCAAGCCGAGGTTTTCATCGAGAACAAGGACCTCGCGCACGTCGAGATCGGACAGGACGTCGTCATCAAGCTCGATGCCTTCCCGCACATCGACTACGGCACGATCGAAGGCACCCTGGTCGACATCGCCGCTGACGCAACGAGGCACGAACAGCTCGGGAGCGCCTTCAAGGCCGTGATTGAGCTGCGCCAGACATCAGTGCAGGTCGGGGACAGGGCCGTGCCGCTCAGGCCGGGCATGAGGGTGACCGCCGAGATCACCACAGGCACGCGGCGCCCCTACGAGTACTTCCTCGAGCCGGTCCTCGAGCGACTCGACGAATCGCTCGACGAGCGGTGACGGACCGCCGCAGCCAGCATCGACGAACACGCGCTCAGATCAGGCCGAAGTCGATGTCGACGTCCTGGACGTCGGCGAACTCCTCTGCCAGCGGCGAGACCTCCCCCTCCGGAGACGACAGCACCGAGGCGGTCTCAGCCGACAGGCGGAGCGTAAGTGACTCGGTAATGAGGCGCCATGTCCTTACTCTGATCCAAGGGTGGAGAAGGCCCAATGACATGATAAAGGCCACGCCATTTACGACATAGTACCTGAAGAAATATCTCCTTGATGACAGGTTGCAGCTCAAATGGCTTCCGTCGGTGAACCTTATGGAAGAGTAGAAAAGAGGAATCATCTTGGAGCGGTAAACTCCAATGACCAAGTAGGCAAACAACAGCAAGCTGTATATTGCATAGTTATAAGTTCCATGGAACAAAATTCTAGCCCAGAAGGATTCAAACTCGAAATACTTTGCTGAAGGAGTTTCAAAGGTAAAGAAAGACCAGACAGCCGCGAGAAGTATGGAAACAACCAGAGTAGCCCAGAATATCGATATTATGAAGTTACGGTAGTAGAGCCAAGGTTTGGCATGGTATCCCATCACGAGCTTTCCGAACCGGAGTTGGTTGATCATGATTCTGTGCCGGAAATAGTGGTATGCCGGTCCTAATACAAACCAATAGAGAATCGGCAAAAAAATCAGGGTGTTCAGATATACGCTGTCTTGGTCCTGCTCCCAAAGTTCACCGACGAATTTCAGAATGATCCAACCGATCAGGTAGTAGCCAACGAATAGCCTGTAAGAGGGGATATAGTCTTTCAGATAGCGAAAGCGGACGGTTCTGTGTGTGGTGTGTCGGGCGTTGAATGCTCTTCCGCGCACCAAGGCAAAGGGAATTAATATCAACAGGAAGAGCGTCATTATCCCGATCCCCTGCCAGAGAAGAATGAAAAATCTCTCGCTGAACAACAGAGGCACTACAATGGCAAGGACGATCATTCTTGCGAGAAGAATGGAGCGAGGGCTGGCATCGAAGTCGAAGCTGTGACCGCAGAAGCTGGTGTGCCCGTAGAAGTAACGGCGGTTGCGGACCTTGGCCCAAGCCAGATACACGCCGAAGGTGGCGATGGTAAGCAAGAGGTTGACCAAGTGGATGCGGAGGTATTCCACGGTGTCGCCGTGGAAGGTGAACTTGAGACGCACTGACTGATCTCCTGCTGGGTTCATGCGTAGGCTCTGATCTAAATGGCTGCCGCGGGTTGGTGTGCGTAGGCAAAACGGGGAAGGTCCAAGTGTTGCACCAATGTAGTGCAGGGAGAAATTGTATTCCAGCAACCTCCTGGGTTTTCTAATGTTGATTTGTGGCTGTCAGTGCTGAAGCGGAAAACAACACTGGAAGCGTTGCTTGCCGTCGCGCAGACGCAATGCAGTACAATCACTCCGTCGCCTCTCTTTGCATTACTTCCGAAACGGTGAAGTCTGTCAGCCCTCCAGATTCGGGTTCAGGCGGTCTCTCTCGGCCTGCAAGGGCAATGCGGACAGTGTGCTTGGTAGCCTCCTTCGCCTTCTTGCCTGCGTTCTTGCTGATTCTCGATTCGCATGCCAGCATATCCGACTTGATAGTGCGCAGTTATGAACGGCTCACATTGCCGCTTCACACAGCGGCGCTCGATGGCAATTCGACAAAATTGTCACAACTGCTCTCGGAAGGAGAGGACTTTGAATCTCGCAACAGAGCAGGCGAAATCCCCTTGCATGTTGCTGTGGAAGCGGGGAATGCTGATGCCGTTGATGTTCTGCTTGAAGCCGGTGCCGATCATTCAGCAAGGAATCGAAGAGACAGAACGCCACTGCTTTATGCAGCACGTTTCGGAAATGCTGAAATTTCGAAAAAACTAATCGCTGCTGGCGCGGAAGTAAATTTGTCTGTAGATGATGGGCCGACACCTCTGTATCAAGCTGCTAGGTATGGCAACCATGAAGTCGTAACAACATTGCTTGATGCAGGTGCAGAGAAAGACAGAAAATCTGCACATTATTTTATTGGTGAAAGCACCCCTTTGGTAATTGCCGCAAGATACGGTAACTTGTCAGCAGTCAGCGTGTTGATCGCCGCTGGTGCAGATATCAACGGGAATACAACTGACGAATGGTCGTCTCCAATATTCTATGCTACATGGTTAGAACATGAAGACGTTGTAAGATATATTCTGACTGCAGGAATTGAATTAGATCCGAACTCTGTCACAGAGGCATTTTCTAGTGCTGTAAGTCGTGGTCCTAACGATTTGGTTCCAGATTTGTTGAAAGCTGGAGCAGATCTGAACTTCGACGGCGGACCTCCATATTTTCTACCACCCATGTATTGGGCAATAATCCGGGAAAATCATGAAGGAGTAGATTTCTTGCTGGATGCGAAAGTTGATCCTGATATGAAGTTTAGTACTGAGGAAAAGCATGGAAGACTTGTGGTAAGCAGAAATATTGCAGATGCCGCACACAAGATTATGGCATTATCTGATGGCACAATCGATGGTCTGGAACGCGGTACACGAGATAAGCAAAGCGTTTCCCCGATTTTTTTTGCAGTTCAACGCTCAAATTACGTAGCGGCAACTATACTTCTCGAAGCTGGTGCCGACATCAACGCAGAACAGTACAACGGCATGTCACTGCTGCATTTTGCGATAGACCGGTACAACGACAAGAAACTAGTCAGGTGGCTGTTGGAGCATGGGGCTGATCCGGACACCCGCGATATTTCAGGAGCTTCCCCATTGCACTATGCCGCATTTATGGGCTATGTCGATACAGTTCAATTATTGCTAGATGCTGGAGCCGATTTCAATGCAACCAACCTTGTGGGGATGATGCCAGCAGATTATGCCAGTTGCTTAGGGAATAATGAAATGCAGGAAATGTTAACTATGAACAGTGATACAGTACAAAGTGAAAATGAGCTGCATAATCATGCCAAGGCCTGTGACATACTTCTGGGTGATAACTACCCATGGGAATTGCGGTTCATTGCACGGATATCTCCGATGTTGGTTGGAATTGCCACTTGGGATGATCGATTTCCACTTCCGAAAACCACTCCAGAGAGAGTGGTAAAGGATGTAATTCGAATGCTATGTTGTATCGATTTGTAGTACCTGCCAGAAAGCCCCTGATTATCGGAAAATGCAGACCTGTTTCTGACTCGTATCTCGCCTTCAGTCTGACCTGAAGCCGTCGATTTCCGCCTCCAAGGATTGTCCAAAGTTGCAAATCACCAATTTTCTGCCGCGCGGTCACAGCTTTCCTGCGGCCCCGCTTCAGGGGTCGTGATGCGGGGGGGGGGGCAGCCCCTCAGTGGAACTGTCGTTGTCGCTTGTGCCACTTTCCGGCGGCGGCTTGTTGGTCCATGACCATCATGCCGAGCCTGAGGTTGTTGCTCGCAAGGATCAATATGGCTACGTTCCGGTCTTATCCTTCGCTTCCGTTGCGGCTGCGTACCCGTTCAAAGACGCGGTTGTACAGGCAGTTGACTGCCGACTCGGCGCGGGAGTGCATGTTCCTGGCCGCGGTAAACGGCTTGGCTTCCTCCCTTGCGTGTTTCTCCTGAGGTAGTCCCTGCGCGGCATCGTGTTGAGTCCGAGCATCGCGTCAAGCGACTCGATGATCGACTGGCACGAGAAGCCCTTGTCGAAGTTGCACGAGTTGATGCCGGAGTGGCTTGCGACGACGTCCCTTCCCAGCGACACTGCGGCGTCGATGTCGCCGCCTTCTCACATCATCTCGTGGTTGAGGATGAAGCCGTGCTGGTCCTCGATCACCGCAACCGGCACTCCGAATACCGTCGGGCGGCCTTCCTTGCCCTTGTCGATCCAGCGCACCCATTCCTTGTGGAGCGATTGCACCTTCTCCTCGTGCGGGATCTTCTCGCGCTTGAGCACGCGGCGGCCGACCAAGCGACGGGCGTGGCCAGCGAGCCCTCGATCTCCCCGAGAAGCTTAGGCTTCACTTCCGCAAGGGCAACAAGCCATGGCTCTCCTTAGCCTTGGCGACCAAGGCCCGCGCGCGCGACAGAAGCACTTCCACGCGGTCCGGGAGGAGGTGGTACAGCTTCGCAGTCCGTACCCGGGCATGCAGCCTGTTGGTCTTGCGGATCAGGTGACGGCGCTGCCGCCAACCCGCAAGTCCGTGCGCGTCCGCTGCCCTGCCAACGAAGACGGTCACGTCCACGAGTGTCTTGCGCAAGTGCTTCACGTCGGTCGGCCAGCTCACGTCGGCCCCGACCGGGAACGAATCCGCACGGCAGTCCAGCCAGTCGCTACTCGCGCCCTAGACCAGAGCGCCGGACAGACCCGCCGACCCGCCGCAGCGTTATTTGTTGCAAAGACCTGGCCGTGTTCGGTCACCATCGAGTACGCCTCGCGCAGCATCGCCGCAGGTAGCAGGTTCACGTTGTCGGTGATCGCATGCTCGCTGAATTATTTCGCATCGTCGATGTCCACGTCGATCCCGCCGAGCATCTGGCGCACTTCCCTATTGCTGTTGGCGTAGTTCTTCAGACGAGCGAAGTCGCAGTATAAGCCCTCTGCAACATTGCCAGAACCACGATCTGCCACAGGCTCATACCCGTTCGGCCCGCGTCGCGGTGAGCACCGCACAACATCCCACGGTCGAAAGCGCGAACAGCTGAGCCCGGCTCACCTCGTTGATGCACAGCTGATGTAGGCCGTTCAACACCTTCACCACGTCGTCGCGCGAATTGTCGTTGTGGCGGATCCGATCGATCCTTATCTCGCCCATCTTCATCTGCTTGCTTTCAACTTTTCACATCGAAGATCAATCTCGAAGACTCGTTTATCAGTGGAATATTCTTACACAGATACTAGCTACGCAAGCAATCCGAAAGCCAACTATCGATGGCACACAACTGAAGAAATATCAAGCAGGCGTTGACTCTATCGGGATTTCTGGCAAGCACTAACTAGGTAATCACCGTGTTTTTTTATGGAAGATCAGATTTTCAATCGGGCATTTTGGGGAAATCTGATATAATTTCGCGTAACTGGACATCCGATGTCATGTATTTCGTAAGAGCGTTGACCATGCTTGCATTGGGGTTGATCCCGGCAGCAGGGTTCAGTGCACCTCCATTCGACCTGCACAACGCAGCCAGAGAGGGAGGGGCAGAGCTAGCGTCCGTACTGCTGGATGGAGGAGCAGACATAAATGGAACGGATGACCTCGGGCGCACCCCGCTTCTGTATGCCGCGGAACACGGCCATGATCGGGTTGTTGAACTGCTCTTGCAGGAAGGTGCGGACACTGAGGCCACATGGGAGGGATGGACGCCGTTGTCTGCTTCAGCTGGCAATGGACACAAGGATGTTGTTGAACGTTTGCTTTCCAGTGGTGTCCGCATAAACCTTCAAGGAAAAGTGGACAACAAAGACGAGCTTTATGTGGCACCTTTGTTCGTTGCATCACAAAACGGCCATGCGGATGTGGTCGAGACCTTGTTGTCAGCCGGAGCTGAAGTTAATGTCACACTTGGTTCTGGTAATTCTGCGCTTCATACTGCCGCGTTTCATGGGCATCATGAGATAGTGGAAATCTTGATTTCCGCAGGGGCGGCGGTGGATGGAGTCATTGACAGAGGCAAGTATCATGGAACTACTCCGTTACATTACGCCGCATTGTTCGGAGACCATGACTCATTGGAAATCCTGCTCAAGTCAGGAGCGGATCCAAACGCAAGAAATGCTGTCGGTCATTCACCACTGAATTACGCTTCTTGCTTCGGTAAACGGTCTTTTCATGACAAGCTGACTGCCCATGGTGCCGTACTTGCGCCAGATATCGGGAGCGGAACAGAGGATGAATGCTTGGCTGTACTGGACGACTATCCAAAATGGGCTCTTCATTTTGAGAAGCCTGTCATGCCTTGGATGATGTTAACAATGGAAGGTGACTTTTGCGATGAGATGTTTCAATGGTATCCAAGAGTAGTATATTGCGATGATTTCGGAAATTAGTGCTTGCCTGTAAACCCGATAGAGTCAACACCAGCTTGATATTACTCCAGTTGTGAACCCCTGAAGTTTTGCATTCGAACTGCTCGCAGAGCTAGTGTCTGTGGTAGTACCATCCACCAAGAGGCGTATTCTCGTGAGTAAACTTCGATGAGAAATGTTGAATCCAAGCAGATGAAGCTGGGCGAGCTGGGGATCGAGAAGATCCGTCTCAACGAGAGGTCGCGCGACGACGTGGTGAAGGCTCTGTACGGGCTGCAGCAGCTTTACAGCGACGAGGAGGGCCGCGCTCGGGTGTTCGCGCTGCTCGACGGCGGGATGCTGCCGGGCGTGCGCCGCGACGTGGGCCGGCCCGGGATGACCCTGTGGCAGATCCTGGTTCTGGGGGTGCTGCAGAAGAGCCTGAACTGCGACTTCGCCCGCCTGGAGAACTACGCCAACAGCAACAGGGAGGTGCGGCAGATGCTCGGCGGGATCGACGTGGGCTTCGACGACGCGATGCATTTCAGCGAGCAGGCGATCACGGACAACTTGAACCTGCTGCCGCCGGAGCTGCTGTGCGAGGCGTACTCGCTGGTGGCGGAGTACGGCCAGGGCTTTGCAAAAAAAAAAAGCGCGGCGGCCGGGCGGGAGGCATGTTCGGCGGTCTGGTCGAGGGCGCTAGCAGCGACTGGCTGGACTGCCGCGCGGATTCGTTCCCGGTCGGTGCCGACGTGAGATGGCCGACAGACGTGAGGCTGCTGCGCGAATCACTCGACAAGGCGGTCATTCACATCGGCAGGGCTGCGGCGGCCCACGGCATTCCGGGCTGGCGTCAGAGCAGCCACCTGATGCGCAAGACCAACAGGCTTCACGCCCGGGTGCGGACTGCGAGGCAGTACCGCCGCCATCCGGACCTGGTGGAGGAGTGGCTGGCGCACGCGAGGTCGGTGGTCAGCAAGGCTGAGGAGACCCATGGTTTGCTGCCTCATGCGGAAGTGAAGCCGAAGTTGCTCGAGAAGATCGAGGACGCGCTGGGCCACGCCCGTCGCCTGGTCGACCAGGTGGACCGCCGCGTGCTCTGCGGCGAGGTGATCCCGCACGGCGAGAAGGTGCACTCGCTGCACAAGGAGTGGGTGCGCTGGATCGACAAGGGCAAGGAGGGAAGGCCGCCTGAGATCGGCGTGCCGGTTTCGGTGATCGAGGACCAGCACGGCTTCATCCTCAACCACGTGGTGATGTGGCAAGGAAGCGACACCGACGCGGCGGTGCCGCTGGTCAAGGGAGCGGTCGAGCGCCACCCCGGCATCTACTCGTGCAGCTTCGACAAGGGCTTCTCGAGCAAGTCGAACATTGAGGAGCTCGACGGCATCCTCGGCCTCAACGCGATGCCGTTCCGGGGCTACCTCAACCAAGAGAAGCGCGCAAGGGAGGAGGCCAAGCCCTTCAAGGCTGCCAGGAACAAGCACTCCCGCGTTGAGTCGGCCGGCAACTTCCTGGACAACCACGGACTGGACCGGGTGCGCAGCCGCAGCGGACGCGAAGGCTTCAGCCGGAACGTCGCCATGTCCATCCTTGCGGGCAACATCCTCAGGCTCGGCAAGATGGTCATGGACCGCAAGGTCGCCGCCGCCAAGCGGCGCAAGCGAAAACGACAGGCCCACTGAGGGGCTGACCTCCTCGCATCACGACCCCTGAAGCAGGGGTCGCAGGAAGAGCCGTGACCGCGCTGCAGGATTTCGTCGCTTTGCAGCACCGGACCGCCATTGAAGGCGGAAATCGACGGCTTCAGGCCTGACTGAAGGCGAGCTTCAAGTCGGAAAACGGGCGGCATCTGCCAAAATTGGGGGTTTTCGGGCAGGCACGAATTAGCCGCCTGAGATGCTTACAGCAATGGTGTTCTTGTCGTCTTTGGATTAATCGAGGTGCCATTAAAAAGCCTATATGTTATACTTGAAACTCCGAAAGGGAACTTGGGAAAGGAGTCTGTGATCTGATGTCAGGAGCAAGCACAACTGCAGCAGGAGATTGGATCAGGCAAGCACTGATAAAGCTGAGGAGAATATTTAACCCTGTGGGGCCAGAAGATGCAGTTGAAGTTGTGGGAGATCAATCCTGCAAGATTGCGGCAAAGGCCATCAAAGACGTAAGGGAAAAGTTGAACAAACAACAGACAATCATGAGTTTACAAGGTCACGCTCCCATGGGCGGCTCAGCCATTTTGGAGGAATGGAAAATTTCGATCGATCGGAACTGATTGAATATCAAGAAGAATTGAGTAAAATACTGGAGGTGTGCAACGACGATCAGGATGATGACGGTGATGATGATGACGAAGACAACGATGATCGAATTGGTTTCACAGATCCTGTTTCGCCGCTTATCTTGGATTTGGACGGAGACGGTGTGGAGGCAGACGGTCTAGCATTCTTCGATCATGGAGGTGACGGCTTTGCAGAATTGTGCTATTGGATAGGAGCAGACGACGCAATCTTGGTATGGGATCGAAACAGTGACGGTGTCATCGGAGATGGTACAGAGATATTTGGCGAGAACACGGTACTGTCTAGCGGTGATAACGCATCGGATGGGTTTGCTGCCCTAGCAGACATGGACACCAACGAAGATGGTGTATTGGACACTAACGATAGAGACTGGGCGTCATTGCAATTGCTGTGCTGGACTGATAGCGACGGCAACGGGAGCAAGGACAGGATGGAATTGCAGTCATTAACATCTCACGGAATCGTGTCATTGGGCACGACTAGCGTATTATCGAATCACGTGGATGATGTGGGTAACGAGCATCGCCTTGTGGGCAGTTTTTCGAAGGCTAGTGGTGATTCTGGAACTATGACAGACGTCTGGTTGAGAAACAATGAAAGGGTAACGATATATAGCGATACCGGAGTACCTGAGCACAGCGAGGAAATTACTGCATTGCCGGAAGTCTTCGGAACTGGTCGGGTGTATAACCTCCGCGATGCAATGGCTCTTGACGGCGAAGGAAGTCTGACCCCACCGTTCTATGGCGACGCGCGAAGCGAGACGAGAACGCTCGAACAGCTTGTCCAAGCCTTCAAGGACGCGACAGATACAGCCTCCCGTGACGAGCTTGCGGATAAAATCCTATTGCGTTGGGCTGGTGCTGAAGGAGCAGTTGCGGCTGATTTCTGGCGCGGCGTGGGTTTTGCTTACACCACACCACAGAAACTTGCAGTCGTGGAAGCATTTCAGGGCAGTATTTGGCGAAAAGGCGAGGACTACCGCCATCCTGCCGCAAGCACCGCCCAGAAAATCAATCGGATTTACATTACCCTGTTCGAGAATCTTCGCGCAGAATTATCGTATCAGACTTTCTTAACAGATATGTTCAAGGCCATCGTAGTGACAATTGATGGCGAGGCAATTACTACAGGTACGGATCTAAGCGATGCGGAAATTAGCACCATTGGATTGGACTTTAGTAGCGTGTCAGCGGTAGAAAACTCTTCTCAACGTCTTGGCGAGTTCCTGCGAACTCTTGCAGTATTGTCCCCGAATTCCGCTGTTGTAAAGTCTGCGCTGGAAGCAGTCTCGTCCGAATGGGCTTACGAGTACCGCTATCACGGTGTACATCTGGATGGGATGGTGTCTGACGGATTGACACAAAACATCGATGAGTATCTGGGAGATGGCAGAACGAACACTTTCCGCAGCACCGACAGCGGCGCGGACGTGCTCGCCGGACTTGGAGGATCGGACACATACCAGCTGGGTCCGGGCACAGGCCACGACGTGATAGACGAAGACCGTCTCGGACTCAACGGCGGCGGCGAGGCGACCGATGTGGTGATGGTCGCTCCGGGAGTTGCCCGCGCCAATGTACTGCTGAGCCGTGAAGGTCACGATTTGGTCATCGGGATTAAGGGATCAGACGGTTCCGTGACTGACAGCCTGCGGGTGCGAAATCATTACTCCAACGAAGATGCGAGGATAGAGCGTGTGGAGCTGTCCGACGGGACGGTTTACGGAGCGGAAGACTTCGCAGAGGTGTCCCTGTCCGGTGGCGTGGGTACATCGGGCTCGGACAGTTTCGATGCCTCACTCTCAACAAGCGCTGCAATAGTGCAGCATGGCGGCGCCGGCTCGGACACATATCTGCTTGGCCGCGGGACAGGGGAAGCCACAGTAGACGAGTATCACCTTAACCAAGGTAGCGGATCGACTGGTGACGCGATCAGGCTCAAGTCGGGCTTGGGGCTGACAGACGTGAAGCTCACCCGTTCAGGCGCCGACCTTGTGGTCGGCCTGGTGGGGGCAAACGGCGCGGTCTCTGACAGCCTTACGGTCAAGGGACAGTTCCTGCACGGTTCGGCGCGCGTCGAGCGCCTTGAGTCCAGCGACGGCACGTTGTTGCTGGACCTGGAGACGGCGCAGGCCGGCCTTGCCTTGCTCAACGGCTCAGCCGGCGGAGTGATAGAGGGCATCGGCGGCGGAGTAGCGGACACGTTCGGTTCGGACGGCGGCACGGACACCTTCCGCGGCCAGTCTGGCAACGACGTGTATGTCCTCGACTCGGGCAGCGGCACTGACTATGTTGAGGAGGGTTTCGGCAACCGTGTGGCCGGCGACGGCGGGGACACGGTGAGGATGGGGGCGGGGATCACGTCGTCGGACGTCCGGATGCGCCGTACGATGTGGGACCTGGTGGTCGAGTTGCTGGACGACGACGGCGATGTGTCCGACACGCTGACGGTCCGCGACCAGTATCGCCACGGCTGGGCAGGTGTTGAGAAGGTTGTCTTGGATGACGGCACGGTCCTTTGGGATGCGGACGCGATAGCCGCGCTGACCCACACCGAGCCGACGTACACTGCCGGGACCTTGATCCGCGGGACTGCTTCGAATGATTATTTGTACGGCAGCTCAACGGTCAGCGACGTGTTTGACTCTGACGCCGGAGGCAACGACTACCTGTACGGCTACGGTGGCGATGACGAGTACCGGCTGGGCTCGGGCACGGGCCACGACATTGTCTACGAGGGCAGCGGCAACAGCCGCGGCGCCGGAGAAGACGGCGACAGCATTGTCATCGAGTCCGGGCACGGCGTGGGCGATGTTGTCTTGCACCGCGACAACCGTCACCTGTGGGTGCAGCTGCTGGGCACGGCAAATGAGGACGGTGTTCGGTTGGTGACCGACAGCCTGAAGGTTGACGGCTACTTCCACTCCGCGGCGGCGAAGGTCGAGACGGTGGAGTTCTCGGACGGGACAGTGTGGGACTCTGCGGACTTCCACGCGGTTGCGTTGCGCGGCGGAACGGGGAACGACTACGTGTATGGCCGCGACGACCTGGCGGACATATTCGACGCGGATGCCGGCGGGAACGACTACCTGTACGGCTACGGCGGGGACGACGAGTACCGGCTGGGCTCGGGCACGGGCCACGACATCGTCTACGAAGGCAGCGGCAACAGCCGCGGCCTGGGCGACGCCGGGGACAGGATAGTCATCGAGTCCGGATACGGCGTGGGCGACGTGGTCATGTCTCGCGATGACCGTCACTTGTGAGTGCGGCTGCTGGGCACGGCAAATGAGGACGGTGTTCGGTTGGTGACCGACAGCTTGAAGGTGGACGACTACTTTCACGCCGCAGCGGCGAAGGTCGAGACGGTGGAGTTCTCGGACGGGACTGTGTGTGGCTCGGCGGACTTTCACTCTGTCGCATTACGCGGCGGAACGGGGAACGACTACGTGTATGGTCGCTACGACCTGGCGGACAAATTTGACACCGACGCCGGCGGGAACGACTATCTGTACGGCTATGCAGGCGACGACGAGTATCGGCTGGGCTCGGGCACGGGCCACGACATCATCTACGAGGGCAGCGGCACCAGCCGCGGCGTGGGCGACGCCGGAGACAGGATAGTCATCGAGTCCGGACATGGCGTGGGCGACGTGGTCCTGTCTCGCGATGCCCGACACCTGTGGGTGCAGTTGTTGGGGACTGCGAACGATCAGGGGGTGCGTTTGGTGACCGACAGCCTGAAGGTGGACGGCTACTTTCACGCCGCGGCATCGAAGATCGAGTCGGTGGAGTTCTCGGACGGGACTGTGTGGGGCTCGGCGGACTTCCACGCGGTGGCTTTGCGCGGCGGGACGGGGAACGACTATGTGTACGGCCGTGACGACCTTGCGGACATATTCGACACGGACGCCGGCGGGAACGACTACCTGTACGGCTACGGCGGCGACGACGAGTACAGGCTGGGCTCGGGCACTGGGCACGACATTGTCTACGAGGGCAGCGGCAACAACCGCGGCGCAGGTGAAGCCGGCGACAGCATTGTCATCGAGTCCGGATACGGCGTGGGCGATGTGGTTATGCACCGCGACCACCGTCACTTGTGGGTGCAGTTGCTGGGTGCGGCAAATGACCAGGGCGTTCGGTCGGTGACGGACAGCCTGAAGGTGGACGACTACTACCACACCGCTGCTGCAAAGATCGAGACGGTTGTGTTTTCTGACGGGACGACTTGGGATTGGGACGACTTCCACGCGGTAGCTTTGCGCGGGGGAACGGGTAACGACTATGTGTACGGCCGCGACGACCTGGCGGACATATTCGACGCGGACGCCGGCGGTAACGACTACCTGTACGGCTACGGCGGCGACGACGAGTACCGGCTGGGCTCGGGAACCGGTCATGACATTGTCTACGAGGGCAGCGGCAACAGCCGCGGCACGGGTGAGGACGGCGACAAGATCGTGATCGAGGCCGGTTACGGCGTTGGCGACGTGGTGTTGCGCCGCGACGACCGCCACCTGTGGGTTGAGTTGCTTGGCGCTGCGAACGGCCAGGGAGTTCGGTCGGTGACGGACAGCCTGAAGGTTTCAGACTACTTTCACGCTGCAGCGGCCAAGATCGAGTCGGTGGTGTTCTCGGACGGGACTGTGTGGGGCTCGGCGGACTTCCACGCGGTGGCTTTGCGCGGCGGGACGGGGAACGACTATGT
>CAZDYI010000106.1:0-6853 GCA_964509765.1 uncultured Gammaproteobacteria bacterium | reverse complement strand
TCGCCGCCGCGATCCATCTCTCCGAGCCCAAGCGACTTCACCCAGTCGTTGATCGGCGCGTTGGCAGGGCCCGTGTCGAAGGCGACGAGCCTGCCGTCGGCTCCCCTCCAGCTCAGGTTGGCCACGCCGCCGAGGTTCAGGACGGCCGCCTCGGGGCCCGCACCGATCCGCTCCAGCAGCTCTGCGTGGTAGGTCGCGCACAGCGGCGCTCCCTGTCCGCCCGCCTCGACGTCTGCGCTCCGCAGGTCGAAGACGACGGGCACACCGAGCCGGTCCGCCATCAGCTGCCCGTCGCCGAGCTGGCGGGTCCGCCCCTTTTCCTCCTCTGTGGGAGCGCGGTGCAGCACGGTCTGGCCGTGGAAGCCGACGGCCGCGATCATCTCCCCGAGGTCCAGGTCCGCCTTGCCCGCAAGCTGCGCAACCGCGTCGGCCTGCGCAACAGTGAGCTCCTTTTCCGCTCGGGCGAACACTGCGGGATCCGGTCCGTCGAAGTTCCACTTGCGCGCGGCATCGACGGCCTCCTCGAGCAGGCCGCGGATCTCCTGCGGGTAGGGGACGAGGTCGTAGGGGCCGAACTCCTCGATCCGCTCGCCGTCAGTTCGCAGCAGCGCAACGTCGATGTGCCCGTCGAGGACCGTGCCGGTCATCAGGCCGGCGAACCACCGCGGCTCCATCAGGCCTGTCCTTCGCCTGCGCAGAAGGCGTCGCCGACCGCGCGCCGCAGCTCTGCGATGCCGCTGTCCGCGTGGCGCGAGGGGTGCACCCTGTTCGTCAGCAGCGTCCATGCCAGCCCGCGCTCAAAGTCGATCCAGAGCCCGGTGCCGGTGAACCCGGTGTGCCCGATCACCGATCCGTTACAGCTGTCGCCGCCGGACCAGCCCTCGCGGGCGCGCTCCCAGCCGTGGGTGCGGGTGTCGCTAACAGGCTCGCGCATGAGCGCGACGGTCCGCTCTGCGAAGCCCTCTCCAGTAAGCAGCCCTTGCGCGAAGTCGAGAACGCTTCCGATCCGCCCGAACAGCCCGGCGTGCCCGGAGCCGCCGAGGGCGAATGCGTTCTCGTCGTGCACCTCTCCTCGCACGACCCTGCCGCGCCAGGTGCAGTCCTCGGTCGCGGCGCACTCGCCCGCGGGAGGGGCGAAGCTCAGCCCGAAGCCCGGGTCCATCTCCGCGACCTCCTTCCCGCGCAGACGCTCGAGCGCAAGGCCGAGAAGGATGAAGTTGATGTCGGAGTAGACGCAGGGCCCGCGGCGCCACTCCCTCTGCAGGACGAACGCCCGCAGGGTGTTGCGGTCCTGCCCGTAGGTGTACAGCGGCTCGACCGCGGGGAACGGGGTCCGGTGGCCGAGGCACTCGCGGAAGGTCACCTTCCGCTCCCAGCACCCGGCGTCGTATTGGCGGAAGTCGGGCAGCAGCGAGGTCAGCGGCGCGTCCAGGTCGATGTTCCCGCGCTCGGCCTCCTCGAGCGCCTGGACGGTGGTGAACATGACCTTGGTCAGCGACGCCAGGTCGAACCAAGTATCCTCGGCAAGCGGAACGGGCTCGGGAACGAGCTGCGCCTGCCCGCCGAACAGGACCGCCCGCTCGCCGTCCGCGCAGACCGCGCCCAGCGCCGCCCCCGGGACCGCGCCGGAACCGAGCGCTGCCTTGACGGGCGCGAATGCGCCCTCCGTCAGCTCTCGTACAGGTGGCATGCTGTCTCGGTCTCCGCCGCCTCGCCGCTTCCGGCGGCGAGCTCCGGCCGCACCTCGCGGCAGACGTCCATGGCCTTCGGGCAGCGGCCGTGAAAGGCGCAGCCCGCCGGCGGGTTGGCCGGGTCGGGCGGCTCGCCGGCGACGATATGCCGCCTGCCGCTCCGGTCCCCGCCGACAGTCGGCACCGCCGCGAGCAGCGCGCGGGTGTAGGGGTGCCGCGGGTCCTCCAAGACCCGCGCGGCCGGGCCGATCTCGACGATGCGCCCGAGGTACATCACCGCTATCCGGTCGCTGACGTGGCGGATCACAGAGAGGTCGTGGCTGATGAAGATGATCGACAGCCCGAGCCTCTCGCGCAGCTCCGCGATAAGGTTGAGGATCTGCGACTGGATCGAGACGTCGAGCGCCGAGACCGACTCGTCGGCGATCACGAGCTTCGGGCTGAGCGCGAGCGCCCGCGCGATCGCGATGCGCTGGCGCTGGCCGCCCGAGAACTCGTGCGGGTAGCGGCCGGCGGAGTCCGCGGGCAGCCCGACGAGGTCGACCAGCTCGGCCACGCGCGCCTTGCGCGAGGCCCTGTCGCCGATGCGGTGCACGAGCAGCGGCTCGCCGATCACGTGGCCGACCCTGTGGCGCGGGTTCAGGGACCCGAACGGGTCCTGGAAGATGATCTGCACGTCGCGGCGCCGGCGCTTGAGCTCCGCCTTGCCTGCCCGCGCGAGGTCGAGACCGTCGAAGACCACCTCGCCGGAGTCCGGCTCTATCAGGCGCAGGATCGCGTGGCCGAGCGTGGACTTCCCGCAGCCGGACTCGCCGACCACGCCGAGGACCTCGCCCTGCTCCATGGAGAACGAGACGTCGCTCACCGCGCGGACCTTCGCCCCGCCCGGGCCGGGGAAGGTCTTGGTCACGCGCCGGACCTCGAGCAGGCTCACTGCGCGGGGTTCCAGCAGGCGGTCCTGTGCTCGCCGCCCTCGAGCGGCGGCGCCTCGCGCGAGCACCGTTCGGTGGCGGCATGGCACCGCGGGTGGAAGGCGCAGCCGGGCGGCCGGCTCGCGGGCTCGGGAACCGTCCCGCCGATCGCCGGCAGGCGCGCCCCGGGCTCGTTGGCCGACGGCACGGTCTTCATCAGCGCCTCGGTGTAGCGGTGGCGCGGGCTCGCGAAGAGCTCGCCGGCCTCGGCCACCTCGACGATCCGCCCGAGGTACATCACCGCGACCCGGTCGCAGTGCTGCGAGACCACGCCGAGGTCGTGCGTGATCAAAAGCACCGCCATCCCCGCCTCCCGCCGGAGGCGGTCGATCAGGTCGAGGATCTGCGCCTGCACGGTAACGTCGAGGGCCGTGGTCGGCTCGTCGGCGATAAGGAGCCGCGGCCCGCAGGCGAGCGCGATGGCGATCATCACCCGCTGGCGCTGCCCGCCCGAGAGCTGGTGCGGGTAGCGCAGCAGGGCGGTCTCCGGCGAGGGTATGCCGACGCGCCCGAGCAGCTCGCCCGCCCGCTCGTCGGCCTCCTTCCTGCCGACGTCGCGGTGCAGCAGGATCATCTCGCGGATCTGCTGGCCGACGGTGAACACCGGGTTGAGCGAGGTCATCGGCTCCTGGAAGATCATCGCGATCTCCTCGCCGCGCAGCCGCCGCAGGCCGTCCTCGCCGAGCTCCGTGAGCTCGCGGCCCGCGAAGCGGATGCTGCCCTCCGCGATCCGCATCGGCGGCTCGGCCAGAAGGCGCATGACCGACAGCGCCGTGACCGACTTCCCCGAGCCGGACTCGCCGACGAGCCCGACCATCTCCCCTTCGCGGATGTCGAGGGTGACCCCCTCGATTATCGGGGTTTGGCCGGCGCAGACCCTCAGGTCCCTCAGCCCGAGCAGCGCCCCGCCCTGCGGGGCAGGCGGCCCGGCGGAGGCCGCTTCCGCCGCCGGCGTTCCCGGCCCTCCCGGCGCGTCCACGGTTTTCACCTAACCTTCCCCGGCGCTGATTCTAGGAAACAGCAGCAGGGCGCTTTGCTAGAATGGATTTCAGTCCCGGACGCAGCTGCGGGAGCCGCTCCCCCGCTCTTCCCGTCCGGGCAGGGAACAACAGGGGCAAAAAAATGCAAAAGAAGACTCTCGGCGCCGCCTTCCTGACGGCAACCTGCCTGTTCGGCGCCCAGGCCGCAACCCTGGACGTCGCGGTCGACTCGTCGCCCGCGGGCCTGGACCCGCACCTGGTAACTGCCTTCGCCTCGGTGCTCGTCATCGGCGACACGGTCTACGAGGGCCTGACGGCGATCGACGAGGACCTCTCGGTCCAGCCGGGTCTCGCGCGGTCCTGGGACATCTCCTCGGACGGCCTGACCTACACCTTCAGCCTGCACCAGGGCGTGACCTTCCACGACGGCTCGGCGATGACCGCAGACGACGTCGCGGCCTCGCTCCGCAGGGTGCTCGACGAGGAGATGGCCTCGCCGCTCGCGAGCCGGATCACGCCGATCACAAACATCAGGGTGGTCGACGACTCGACGATCGCCCTTTCGCTCGACGCGCCGTTCGCCCCGATCCTGACCGCGCTCGCCGGCATCGCGATCGTCCCGGCCGAGATGGAGTCCGACAAGGACTCGCTGCAGCAGGTGCCCGTCGGCACCGGCCCGTTCAAGTTCGCCGACTGGGTCCCGAACGCCCACATCGACCTCGAGGCCTTCGACGGCTACCGCGAGAGCGGACTGCCCAGGGTCGAGGGCGTCAGGTTCAACATCGTCCCCGAGGCCGCCACCCGGCAGGTCGGCCTGACCTCGGGCCAGTACGACCTGCTGCCCGGCGTGGACCCCGCGACCGCGCTCCAGCTCCAGTCGGCCACCGGCGTGACCATGCACGAGACCCGCGACCTGTCCTACACGCTCATCGGGATCAACACCACGCGCGCGCCGTTCGACAGGCCCGAGGTGCGCCGCGCGCTGAACATGGCGGTCAACCGCGACGAGGTCATCGCCGCGGCGCTCTTCGGCAACGGAGTCCCGGCGGGCCCGCTCAGCCCGGCGCTGCGCAACTGGGCGCTCGACCCCTCCTCGTTCGACTGCTACGCGGGCGACGCGGCCGGGGCCGCGGCGCTGCTCGCAGAGGCCGGCGTGTCCACGCCGGTCAAGGCCGAGCTGCTCGTGCTTCCGCGCCAGGACGCAAAGGACATCGCCCAGGTCGTCCAGCAGCAGCTTGCTGCGGCCGGCTTCGAGATCGAGCTAGTCAACAAGGAGATCGGCGACTTCGTCCAGGACTGGCGCAACTCCGACTTCGACCTGTTCGTATCGGCCAACGGCGGCAACCCGGACCCGGACGGCTACTTCTACCGCACCTTCTACGGCGGCGGGTCGACCAACGTGTTCAAGTACGACGACGCGGAGGTCAACGGCTGGCTCGACGAGGGCCGCACCTCGACGGGCGCCGCGGACCGCAAGCGCGCCTACGACGCGGCGCAGAAAAAGCTCGCCTGCGAGGGCCCGATCGTGCACATCGCCTACGGCGCGCTGTCGACCGCGGTCGGAAGCGGGGTGTCCGGATTCGAGATCAACCCGAACCGGCGCCTGTCGAGCCTGAAGTCGGTCTCGGTGAGCGAGTAGCGCAGCCGCCCCCCGCGCACCCGGCGCGCCTCGGGCGCGCCGCAAGACAATGAGCCGGATACTTCCGGCCCGCTACCTTGCGGGCCGACTGGTCGACCTCGCCGTCGTCCTGTTCGGCGTGTCGGTGATCGTCTTTCTGATGATCCGCCTTATCCCCGGCGACGCCGTCGCGGTGATGCTCGGGGCGAACACCGAGATCACGCCCGAGCGCATCGCCGAGCTCGAGCGCCGGATCGGGCTCGACAAGCCTGTCCTGGTCCAGTACCTCGACTGGGTCGGCGGGCTGTTCCGCGGCGACCTGGGGACCTCGATCTGGACCGGCCGCCCGGTCGCGCAGGAGATCGGCGCGAACATCTGGCCTACGCTCGAGCTCACGTTCCTGTCGGTCCTCGTCGGTGCGGGCCTGGCCGTGCCGATCGGCTGCTTCATGGCGCAGGCCCGCGGCAAGGGCACGGAGGTCCTGGTCCGCGTCGGGGCGATCGCGGGGCTGACTATCCCGTCGTTCTGGCTTGGCATCGTCTCGATCTTTTTGGTAGCGCGTCTGTTTCCGGGCGCCTCGATGCTCGGCTACGTCCCGTTCGGCGAGGACCCGCTCGGCAACCTCCAGCGCATGGTCCTTCCGGTGTTCGCCCTGTCGCTGCCGATGCTCGCGAACCTGTCGCGGCTCGTGCGCTCGGCGATGCTCGACGCGCTCGGTCAGGACTACGTCCGCACGGCCAAGTCCAAGGGGGCGGGGCGATTCAGGGTGGTGTATCTGCATGCGCTCCGCAACGCGCTGATCCCCTACATCACGTCGGTCGGCGTGGCGACCGGCTACATGCTCGGCGGGGCAATCGTCGTCGAGCAGGTCTTCGCGATCCCCGGCCTCGGCCAGCTGGTGCTCGGGGCGATCTCCGAGCGCAACTATCCGCTTGTGCAGAGCTCGATCCTAGTGCTGACTCTGACCTTCGTCCTGGTCAACTTCCTCGTCGACATCCTCTATGCGGCAATCGACCCGCGGGTGACGCAGCGGTGATCAAGGCCGTCAGGGAGGACAGGCTGCTGGCCTTCGCGCTGGCGTTCGTCGCGATGCAGGTCCTGCTTGCGGTCCTCGCGCCGGTCGTCGCGCG
Source organism: uncultured Gammaproteobacteria bacterium (assembly GCA_964509765.1). Classification (GTDB taxonomy): domain Bacteria; phylum Pseudomonadota; class Gammaproteobacteria; order Tethybacterales; family Tethybacteraceae; genus CAZDYI01. The sequence goes on along the minus strand of CAZDYI010000106.1, from coordinate 463 downwards.
CGACCCGATCGAGCAGGTGATCGCGTCGCGCATGCAGGGCCCGTCGGCCGGGTACCTGCTGGGCACAGACCAGCTCGGCCGCGACGTTCTCGCGCGCATCCTGTTCGGCTACCGCACCTCGCTGGTCACCTGCGGGATCGCCGTGGTCCTCGCGCTGGCCGTCGGCGGCTCGCTCGGGATGCTCGCGGCCTTCTACCGCGGCTGGTTCGACCGGGTGGTCATGCGGGTGATGGACGTGCTGTTCGCCTTCCCGATCATCCTGCTCGCGATCGGGATCATCGCGGTGCTCGGCCCCAACGCGCTGAGCGCCTCGATCGCGATAGCGATCGTCTACGTCCCGATCTTCGCGCGCCTGCTGCGCGGGCCCTCGCTGGTGATCTGCGAGGGCGAGTACGTCCAGGGCGCGCGCGCGATCGGCGCGTCCGACATGCGCATCGTGTTCTCGCACCTGCTGCCGAACCTG
>CAZDYI010000105.1:0-75957 GCA_964509765.1 uncultured Gammaproteobacteria bacterium | reverse complement strand
GCTCAGGCGTCCTGGGTCTCCTCGACCTTCTCCTGCTTCTCCTCCTCGATGTTCTTCATCGACAGGCGCACCCGGCCGCGGTCGGCCTGGATCACCTTGACCTTGACCTCCTGGCCCTCGGTCAGCTCGTCGCGGACGTTCTCGACGTGCTCCTTGGAGATCTGCGAGATGTGCAGCAGGCCGTCGTTGCCCGATAGCAGCCCGACGATCGCGCCGAACTCGAGTATCTTGACTACCTTGCCCTCGTAGACCTTGCCGACCTCGGGCTCGGTGGTCAGGCCCTCGATCTTCTTCTTGGCCTCCTCGCAGTTCGTCTGGCTTGGGCCGGCGATCGTTATCGTCCCGTCGTCGTCGATGTCAATCTTGGTACCGGTCTCCTCGGTGAGCTTGTTGATGGTCGCGCCGCCCTTGCCGATCACGTCGCGGATCTTGTCGACCTTGATCTTGATCTTCATCACCCGCGGGGCGAACTCGGAGACCGTCTCGCGCGGCTTGTCGAGGACCGCGTTCATCTTCGAGAGGATGTGCTCCCTTCCCTCCTTGGCCTGCTCGAGCGCCTTGGCGAGCATGTCGCGGCTCACGCTGTCGATCTTGATGTCCATCTGCAGCGCGGTTATCCCGGCGGCGGTTCCGGCGACCTTGAAGTCCATGTCGCCGAGGTGGTCCTCGTCGCCGAGGATGTCCGAGAGTATCACGTCGTTGTCGTCGCCGTGGATCAGGCCCATCGCGATCCCCGCGACGGGCGCCTCGATCTCGACGCCGGCGGCCATCATCGCGAGCGAGCCGCCGCAGACGGACGCCATCGAGCTCGAGCCGTTCGACTCGGTTATCTCGGAGACCACCCGCAGCGAGTAGCCAAAGTCGTCGAGGTTCGGCAGGACCGGGAGCAGGGCGCGCTTCGCGAGCCTGCCGTGGCCGATCTCGCGGCGCTTGGGCGACATCATCCTGCCGGTCTCGCCCGTGGCGTACGGCGGCATGTTGTAGTGCATGATGAAGCGGTCGTACGACTCGCCGGCGAGCGAGTCGATCTTCTGCTCGTCGCGGCCGGTCCCGAGCGTGCACACCACCAGCGCCTGGGTCTCGCCGCGGGTGAACAGCGCCGAGCCGTGCGTGCGCGGCAGGACGCCGGTGCGGATGTGGATCTCGCGGACGTCGGCCGGCTCGCGGCCGTCGATGCGCTTGCCGCCGGCGAGCATGCCCGCGCGGACGACCTTCGACTCGAGCTTCTTCGTCGCGACCGAGAACAGGTTCGCCTGGTCGGTGTCCGGCTCCTCGCCGATGATCTCGGCGGCGAGCTCGGCGCGGGCGGCTTGCAGCCTGGATTGGCGCTCCTGCTTGTCGAGTATCCCGTAGGCCTCGCGGAACATCGGCTCGCCCTTTTCCTCGAGCTTCTTCGCCAGGTCGTCGTCGAGCTGCGGGTCCGTCCACTCCTGCCTGGGCTTGCCGGCCTTCTCCGTCAGGCTCTCGACCGCTTCGATGATCCCCTGGATCGCCTGGTGGCCGGCCTCGAGGGCGTCGATCATCACGCTCTCCTCGAGCTGGGCGGCCTCGGACTCGACCATCAGGATTCCCTCCCTCGAGCCGGCCATGACGAGCTCGAGCGGCGACGCCTCGGTCTGCTCGACGGTGGGGCAGATCACTGGCTTCATGTCGGCGTCGAGGCCGACGCGGACCGCGCCGAGCGCCGAGCCGAACGGCATGCCGGAGACCTTCACCGCGGCGAAGCTCGCGATCATCGCGACGACGTCGGAGTCCACCTCGGGGTTGTAGGAAAGCACCGAGCAGTTGACGTTGATCTCGTTGCGGTACATCGACGGGAACAGCGGGCGGATCGAGCGGTCGATCAGGCGGCAGGTGAGGATCTCCTTCTCGTGCGGCCGGCCCTCGCGCTTGAAGAAGCCGCCGGGGAACTTGCCTGCGGCGTACGCCTTTTCCTGGTAGTCAACGGACAGCGGCAGGAAGTTCTGGTTCGTCGCCCTGGAGCTGTTCGTGGCCGCGGAGAGCACAACGGTGTCGTCCATGTTCGCGATCACCGTGGCGCCGGCCTGCCTGCCGATCTCGCCGAACTCCAGCGTCAGGTTTCTGTCCCCCACCTTGAGGGTCTCGGTTATCTTGTTCATTGCCTTCCTTTGCTTGTCATGCCGCGACCGGCATCAATCCTGGTGCTGTCTCGGTTGGGATCTGTCTTGCCTGGGTCTTCGGGCCGCAGCGGCTGATGCGCCTCAGCGCAGGTTCAGGGCGGCCTTGAGGCTCCGGAACGAATCCGGGTCGTTGGCCTCGAGGTACTTGAGCAGGCGCTTGCGCTTGGATACGAGCATCCGCAGGCCGTGGTTCGTGTGCTTGTCCTTGCGGTGCACCTTCAGGTGCTCGGTCAGGTGGAGTATCCGGTCGGTCAGCAGGCCCACCTGGACCTCGGTCGATCCGACGTCCCGGTCGTGCTTGCGCAGCTTGGCGATCGTCTCGGCCTTGGGCGTCTGGACGTGCTCGACCTTCCTGCGGCTGCCCCGCTTGGACTGGGCTGCGCGCTTGGGCATTGCCGCCGCGGGCGCGGCTGCAGTTTCCTCGGCGGCAGGCTCCGCCTCAACAGCCTCTACGGCCTCGGTTTCCCGGGGAGCCTCCTCAGCCTCCTCGGCGGCGGCTTCGGGAGCCTCGGGCTCCTCGGGCGCAACCGCCTCCTGCTCCTCTGGCGCAGGGCTCTGCTCGGCTTCCGGCGCCGGCTGTGTCTCTTCCATGCTGAACGGCGAATTATAGCCCACCGGCGTTTTGCACCGCACAAGTAAAATCCGCCCGATGACATCGGACCGCTCCGACACCCAGGAGGAGGCGATGTCGCGCCGCCAGGGGAGGCTGGACGGCCTCAGGCGCGAGGGGGTCGCTTACCCCAACGACTTCCGCCCGGACGGGACGGTCGCCAAGGTGCGGGCCAAGGCCGTCGGCGAGCGGGTGAGGGTGGCCGGCAGGTTCGAGTCGCGCCGCACCGCGGGCAAGGCATGCTTCGCCGACGTCGCCGACGGGACTGGATCGATCCAGGTCTACGCGAACAAGGACGCGGCCGCGGTCCTCGAGTGGCTCGAGAGCTCGGACTTCGGCGACGTCGTCGGAGTCGAGGGTGAGCTGTTCGAGACCAAGATGGGCGAGTTGACGGTCAAGGCCGAAGTGGGGCGGACGGTCGCCAAGTGCCTGCAGCACTACGCGCCCAAGGTCCCGCCGACAGGCGAGCAGGAGAGAAAGAGGCGCCACCTGGCGCTTGCGATGGTCCCCGAACTGCGCGAGCGCTTCCGCAGGCGCTCAGGGATCGTCCGGGAGCTGCGCGGCTTCCTCGACGGCGAGGGCTTCCTAGAGGTGGAGACCCCGATGCTCCACCCGATCCAGGGCGGGGCCGCGGCGCGGCCGTTCGTCACCGAGTTCGACGCCCTCGACCGCACGTGCTACCTGCGCGTAGCGCCCGAGCTCTACCTCAAGCGCCTGCTGGTCGGGGGCTACGACAGGGTCTACGAGGTCAACCGCTCGTTCCGCAACGAGGGGATGTCCGACGAGCACAACCCCGAGTTCACCATGCTCGAGTTCTACGCGGCGTACTGGAACTATGAAGACATGATGGAGCTCACCGAGCGGATGCTCGGCAGGCTGTCGGCGGCCGACTGGCGCGGGGACGGAAGCGGCGGGGCGAAGTTGTCCTGGCGCGGTCACGAAATCGACCTCGAGCCGCCGTACGAGCGGGTGACGCTGCTCGAGGCCCTCTGCTCGGCAAACGGCTGGGAGGCGTCCAAGGTGGCCGACCCCGCGTTCCTGAAGGAGCAGGCCGCGGGCCTCGAGGGCAAGAAGGCCGAGAAGGCTGCCTCGGGCGACGACACCGGCGCGCTGCAGATGCTCCTGTTCGAGAAGACGGCCGAGGATGCCCTGGTCCAGCCGACGTTCGTCACCGACTTTCCCGCGAGCGTCTCGCCGCTTGCGCGCCGCCGCGACGACGACCCGTCAATCGCCGAGCGCTTCGAGCTCTACGTCGGCGGCAAGGAGATCGCCAACGGCTTCTCCGAGCTGAACGACCCCGAGGAGCAGGCGCGGGTGTTCCGCGAGCAGGCGCGGCTCGCCGAGCAGGGCGACGCCGAGGCGATGCGCTACGACGAGGACTACATCGGCGCTCTGCGCTACGGCATGCCGCCCGCGGCCGGCGAGGGAATAGGCGTTGACCGCCTGGCGATGCTGCTTCTGGGCTGCGACTCGATCCGCGATGTGATCGCGTTCCCGCACCTGCGCCCGGAGGCGCCCAAGGGCTAGTTCCGCTCGAGGAAGCCGGTGACGTAGTCGCCGCGCGTGACCTCGAGGCCCATGTGCTCGAGCAGCGCGACCGCGCCGCCCTCGGCAGGGGCGATGTAGCCAGAGCCCGGAAAGCTCTCCGACAGCGATGCCCTGGCGTCGGCGAGCGGCGCCTGGGCCTTCATCTCGACTAAGGACGCGACGATGATCGCAAGCGCCGGCTCGAGGACGTTGCCCGAGTCCGGGTACCTCTTGACGATGTCCGCGGCCCGGCTCATGGACGCGCCGTAGGCGCCGCGGCGCAGGTAGTGCAGCGCGACCTCGAGCTCGCCTGTGGCGAGCTCGTCGACGATCTCGCCGGCCTGCTTGAGCGAGTCGGGCGCGTACTTGCTGTCGGGGTACAGCCGCACGAGCTCGAGGAAGGCGTCGTGCGCCTCGATGATCTCGCTCCTCGACCTGTTTGCGTACTCGGAAAGGAAGATGCGGTCGATCAGGTCGGGCCTTTCGCGCCTCAGGGCGAGCGCCCTGAGGTAGTAGGCGTAGTCGATGTTGTCGTGCGCCGGGTAGTCCTGGATGAAGCGATTGATCGAGGACAGCGAGTTGTCGAACTCGCGCTCGAGGTACTGCAGGTGCGCCTGGTTGAGCAGGCTTTGCTGCGCGTAGGGGCCGAACGGGTGGCTGGCCTGGATGTCGCCGTACAGCTCGATCGCGCCCTCGTAGTCAGCGGCGGACTGCATCTCGACAGCCTCCGCGTACATCTCCGCGGCGGACTTGATCTCGGTTTCCTTCGCGCACCCTGCAACCGCGAAGGCGACTATCGACGCCAGCGCCAGGCGCAGTCCCGATGCGGCCGCTCCGCGCCGGCAGGTCCGATTCATCGGGTGGCGATTATATGTTTGGCGCGCCGTTTACGTGTTGAACTACAATTTTCCGCAGTCAAGAAGGCGCGGCGGAAGACACCTTCCCGCGGCGCGCGGCTGGCGGGATGCCTGCGAACACCAGCGACATCAGTTTCTCGATACCACCGGAGCTGGACGGCGCGCGCCTGGACCGGGCGTTCGCCACCCTGACCGGGCATGTGTCGCGCTCCCAGGCGAAGGAAGCAATCAAGGCGGGCGCGGTCAACGTAGCCGGCCGGCAGGTCACGGACCCGCGCCATCCGGTTGCGGAAGGACAGGTCGTCTGTGCGGAGATCGTTGCGGCCCCGCCGAGCGCGCTGGTGGAGCCTGCGAGGATCGACCTCGACATCATCGACGAAACCGAGCATTTCATAGTCATCGACAAGCCCGCAGGGATGGTCGTGCACCCGGCGCCGGGCCACCGCGACGACACCCTTGCGAACGCGGTGTCGGCGCACAGCGAGGAGGCGGCGCAGCTGCCCAGGGCCGGCGTCGTGCACCGCCTCGACAAGGACACCAGCGGGCTTGTAGTCGTGGCCAAGACGCAGGCCGCGCGCCTGAGCCTCGTCGCGCAGTTCCGCGACCGCGCCGCCGAGCGCAGCTACCTGGCGATCGTCCACGGCGCGCCTCCCGCAACGGGGACGATCGAGCGGCCGATAGGGCGCGACAGGGCGAACCGGCTGAAGATGGCAGTGGCCGAGTCGGGCAGGCCGGCCCTTACGCGCTTCCACCTCGTTTCCGAGTCGCCCGGCTTCTCGCTGGTGCGGTGCTTCCTGTCTACGGGAAGGACCCACCAGATCAGGGTCCACCTCGAGCACGCCGGCCATCCGGTCGCCGGCGACCGCAGGTACCGCAGGCACTCGAGGGCGGAAGGCGGAATGTTCCCGCGGCAGATGCTCCACGCGCAGACGCTTGCGTTCGAGGATCCCGCAAGCGGGGAGAGAATAAGCTGCGAGTCGGGCTTGCCCGATGACTTCAGGAAGGCAATGGAAGATGTTGGGCTTGCCGCTGATTGAGCCGGACTGGAAGCTGCCGCCCGAGGTAAAGGCGGTTGTGACCACCCGGGACGGCGGGGTGAGCGACGGCAAGTTCGGCAACTTCAACCTGTCGCACGTGGTCGGCGACTCGGAGATGGCGCTCGGCGAGAACCGCATGCGGCTGCAGGGCGCCATGCGGGGCAGCCCGGAGATCGCGTGGCTTACGCAGGTCCACTCGGACACAGTGGTCGAGGCGAGGGAGGCGGTCGGCAAGGAGCCTTATCCCGAGGCCGACGGGTCGTGGACGGACGAGGAGGGCATTGCATGCGCGGTGCTCACCGCGGACTGCGTTCCGGTGCTGCTTGCGGCCGACGACGGCAGCGTCGTTGCGGCAGCTCATGCGGGATGGCGGGGGCTGGCGGCAGGGGTGATCGCCTCGGCTGCGCAAGCCTTCAAGGGGCTGACCTACACGGCCTACCTAGGCCCGTGCATCTCACAGGCGATGTACGTTGTCGGCGAGGACGTGTGGGGTGAGCTGCGCTCGGCAGGAGCGACCGACGACATGGCGCACCGGGGCGAGGAGGGCAAGTTCCACGTTTCGCTCGCGAAGCTGGCCATGCGTCAGCTGCATGACTGCAAGGCCAGGACAGTTAAGAACGAGGACAGGTGCACGTTCCTTGACGGCAAGAACTTCTTTTCCGCCAGGAGGGACGGAAAGGCTTCGGGGAGGTTCGTAACCGCAATCTGGAAGACGTCGGATGGATGATGTTGTGGGAACGTTCGGTTTCAACTATTCCTGCAGATCCTTGAATGCCCAATTCAGCAGCAGATCGTCAGCTCCTAAAAACAACCAAAGCACAGATCCCCCCAAGAACCAGTAGATCACCTGCACGTGCGGGGAGAGCGTTCCGCCTGACCTTCTTTCAGCTCTGGTCAGTCCCGCGCAGAGGAACGCTGAAATGATATACGGAACCATGACTGAGTGCAAGCCTAATTCCAGCATATTGCTAAGCAACCACAATCCTGACAGGGAAAAAGCTGCGATCAGCCAGTTTCGGGACTGGCGCCTGGCAGGCGCAAGCTCAGTCTTCTCCTCCGCTGTTTCCAGTTCCTCGTCTGTTGCCTGAACTGTCACTGTTTTCACCTTCATGTCTACGTCCACCACCTTCACGACAGTTCCGGGGGAGATGGGTTCGCCGTCAACGGATACTGCCTTCCATACGTTGCCTTTTCCGAAGTGCGTGTCCGCAAATCTCACCCGTGCCTTTCCAGACTTTCCCTTCCACTTGGTAATGGTTCCCTTCTGTCCCAGCAAGCCGTCCCGAAACCGCTTCTTTTGATAGGCCCGGGCCTTTATGAACCAAGGGATGTGGGCAACGATGGCAAGCAACATGTACCAATTTGCGATTTCCAGCAAGTTGCGCTTAAACATCAATTCGAGCGAATCGCCAACAAGTAGCTCAGCATTCTGTATGTCCGGGTCGAAAAAATGAAAGAAAAGGCCGAATCCCAGCCATTGACACACTTCAAGATAAGCAGGAAACGGTGGCGGCAAGCCTTTGCCCTTGGCCTTGAACGTGAATTTCTGAAGGAGGTGATTGGTGTTGCTGGCAACAGGCCAGAAAACAGCCAAGGCAAAGAGCAGGGGTGTCCTGACTTCGGTGATTAAGTGCGTGACGGCTAGCGCCAAGGCGATCGCGATCCAGATCGCAATGGCGAAGATTTCCTTTCTCAGGCTGTCCTGCATGAGCGAAATTATAGAAAAAAGCGGTTGGAACACTCAACAATTCGCAATGGAAAATGATCTAACGCAGATGGGAAGTGAGTGGAGGTTGACTTTCAATATGAAAATGAACTATAATCTATGCTTCATACGAGGACAGGCGGGTTCCGAACAACAGTCAGCGCAGATACATTGCTGGAACTAGCGTCCTTACACATTCCTAATCTATATTATGCCGAAATGCGAGTTCAAGGGGAAACAGGCAGTCTATGCTCATCATCTGACTGTGCCTGTTCGAGCACTCAAGCCTTCCGCGAGGAAGTCGCTAATCCAGCAATCCACTGCTACTGAGCTAGCCGAGAATCTTATTATTCACGGCGACAACCTCGATGCTCTCAAGGCTCTGTTGCCACATTACGCTGGACGCATCAACTGCGTATACATTGACCCGCCATACAACACTGGCAATGAGGGTTGGTGCTACAACGACAACGTGAACAGCCCATTGATGCAGGACTGGCTAAAGACAGCTAGCCCTGTTGATGGGGAAGACATGGAGCGCCACGACAAGTGGATGTGCATGATGTGGCCTAGGCTACAGTTACTTAGAGAATTGCTTTCAGAGGACGGGGTAATTTTTGTCTCAATAGACGACAACGAACAGCATCATCTACGCATGCTCATGGATGAGATATTTGGAAGGAATAATTTTGTAAACACCATCATTTGGAGAAAAAAAGCTGGTGGGGGGCAAGATAGTGAGTATTTAGCTAGGGAGCATGAATACATCCACACATACTGTAAAAGCAAGGAGTTCAAATATTTTTTCCGTAAGGAAATCGTGAAGGAAACTGAGTTCAAGAAAACTAAGAACGGGAGAAAGTGCAAGTACACCCCACTGGAAAAATGGGGTGCAGGAGCTAGCAAAGATGAAGCACCGACGTTGCACTTCGCAATAAAAGCTCCAGATGGAAGCGACTACTTTCCAGTCGCGCCAAGAGGCAAACCTGGACGCTGGAGGAAAGACCCGACCAAGCTAGACAAGGATCACATTGAGTGGCAGTTAGATCGGAGGAATAACAGGTTGAAGCCCTTTGAGGTAACATATTTCGATGAAGTCAACAGCGAAAAAATTATAAAGGACAGAACTATATTGTACAAAATTGCGTATACTACAAATGCTACGAATGAGCAATTGTCAATTTTTGGAAAAAAAGAATTGGATAACAGTAAACCCGTGGATTTGATTAAACTGCTCATTCAAATATCGACTAGTCCTAAGTCTGCAATTGTATTGGATTCGTTTGCAGGCACCGGCACCACAGCTCATGCAGTGCTTAAGCAAAATAATGATGACGACGGAAATCGTAAGTTCATACTAATCGAGTGTGAAAACTATGCAGATAAAGTTACTGCTGAGCGCATACGGCGCGTCATGAAAGGGGGGGGGGTAAAGCAAAGGACAAGCAGCAATTTAGTGGACTTGGTGGCGAATTTACATTCTGTGAAATAGGAGATGACTTAAGTGTGGAGAACATGCTAGTCGGAAAAAATCTTCCTGATTACGATACTTTGGCGCGACAACTATTTTGGATGGCAACTGGAAAGTCTCTATCTAAAGTTCGTAAACCTCGAGCAAGAGGGCGCGATGGGTTGTTCCACGAAACAGATTATAATCTGTATTTCCTAATATATAAGCAAGACTTATCTTTTTTACAGAGCACGGAATCTGCCTTGAATAGTGATTCCGCAAGGCGTATTGAAGTACAATGCAAAAAATCGAATAAATCAGCGATTGTCTATGCAACACACAAGTTTATCGGGCAGAAAGAATTGTCGAAGATGGGGATAGTATTTTGCGGTTTGCCATATTGCTTGGCATAGCAATATCACAAGGTCACTGTCATATAGGCATTAATACTATGGAACTGAAGATTTTTCAAAATAAAGCTCTTGAGCAGCTAAACGCTTGGCAACAGGAATTGCAAGCCGCACGCCAAGACTTACAGTCGATGCAGGAAAATACACCTGCGTCACGCAAGGACATATTGCCCAGTTCACCGAAGTTAGCATGGCAATCCCTTGCAGAACAGGGCAAGCTCCCTATAGTCGAAGGTGAGATGGCATCATTGATGCCCGAATACGTCGAGCGTACAGCAGATAGCGGTGGGTCAATCCCACATGTTTGCATGAAGGTGCCAACTGGGGGTGGCAAGACATTGCTAGGAGTTGCCTCATTAGGGCAACTTCTTCCTGGGAACGGATTCGTATTGTGGATTGTGCCTACCAAAGCGATTTATGAACAATCACTAAAGGCTTTCCGCACGCGTGAGCATCCTTACCGGCAGCATTTGAACCAACTTGTAGGTGGTCACGATAAAATTAGGATACTTGAAAAGCAAGATACTTTCGAAAAGGACGACATTAACAATTATATTTGTGTCATGTTGCTGATGTTGCCCTCTGCTAACCGGAGAAAAAACACGGAATTTCTGAAAATCTTTCGAGATAGTGGTGACTACAGCTCGTTTTTCCCTCAAGCTGATGATAATGAAGGCCATTCTAAATTCAAGGACATTCATAGAGATCTAGAATGCACTAACGACGGGCGAGTAAAGCAAAGCCTGATAAATACATTGAAGTTGATTCGTCCAATAGTAATACTTGATGAGGCGCACAAGGCATATGGGAGAAACGATAATGCCATACAAGAATTTGTTTCTTCAGTCAACAAGATCAACCCCAGCCATGTCTTGGAGCTCTCGGCAACACCTAAAGCTGGAATAAGCAATCTGTTGGTAAATATATCTGGAGTAGAATTGCTTCAGGAAGAGATGATCAAACTTCCCATGGAGGTATCCTTCTTGCATGATACTGACTGGCAAAATACGTTATCAGCATCAAAAAATAAATTACAACAGCTATCAAAAGCTTCTGATAAACTATATTCAGCCGAGGGACGATACATACGGCCTATTGCTGTCGTTCGCGTTCAGCAGACTGGGAAGAAACAACTGGGTACAGGGCGTATACATGCAGAAGATGTTCGGTCATTTTTAATCAACAATCTTTCTGTACCAGAGAGGTACATTCGAGTTCAATCATCGGAAAATCAAGAGCTTGCTGGTGAAGATTTACTCTCGGATAATAGCCAAGTCCGATGGATAATTTCAAAAGATGCGCTGAAAGAAGGTTGGGATTGCTCTTTTGCCTATGTTCTGGTATTACTTGACAACACAAGTGCTGCTACTGCATTAACTCAGATGGTCGGCCGTGTTATGCGCCAACCACAGGCGCAGAAGATTAGTGATGAGAATTCATTGCTAAATCGCTGCTACATATATAGCTATAACCAAGACGTCACTAGTGTTGTAAACCAGATAAAAAGTGGTTTGGAAAACGAAGGCCTTACAGGTTTAGGATCGTTCATACATGGCAAGGGAACTGCCTCAAACATCACACAAACGATTGTTAAACGAAGGAAAGCATATGATAAGTTGGATATTTTCCTGCCACTGGTTCTGCACATTAATGGAAATACACACCGGCAATTAGATTATGAACGTGACATTCTAAGCTCGATTATCTGGGAAAACATCAAAGCAGAAAAGGCGGTACGACTTGATAAGAGTATTCAAACCCAGTTAACAACCGTTGTAGTAGATATTAATCGATCAGAGGAAATTCATAGTCATGTTATTGAGTCTAACGATGAAATACAACTAAAATACTTCGCGCGACATCTATCTTGCGTACCTAATCCATGGCAAGCAGCTCGGATTGCAGAGAGCTACATCCAATTGCACAAGAAAATGAAAATATCCAAATCCATTTTATATAATAACCGTCTGTATATATCAGACATGATACGCCAACAAGTTGAAAGGGCAATTGACGGACAAGCAGAAAAAGTGTTTATTGACAAGGTGAATAGCAAGGAAATATGTTTCCATCTGCAGACCAACCCACAATTAAATTACAAAATTCAGAATTCATTTGAAGTCTTGGTACCTAAAGGTGCAAGGGGCTTACAGAAAGAGACAGGAACAGAGATTCAACGAAGCCTGTTTGAGATCGAGTACGAAAACGAATATAACAGCTTAGAAAAGGCATTTGCGTTGTACTTAGAAGAAGCAGAAGCGATTTCATGGTGGCATAGGATAGCGGCTCGGCAGGGATACTCAATTCAGGGATGGAGGGCTCATCGCGTATATCCAGATTTCTTGGTATGTCGAAAAGACAATATATTGCTTATTCTGGAGACCAAAGGCAGTCACCTGAAAGGGAATGAGGATACAGAATATAAATCAAAATTGATGGGTGCGCTTGAGAAGGCAGTCCGCGTAAAGAAAACCAAAGACACAGATGTATTCAATAACGGAGTGTATTCACCTATGACATTTCGCATAATCTTTGAAAATGAATGGAAAGCGCAACTATTGGATTTGCTATTCACTGACTAGGATTGAAATTGATCATGTGGGATATGACACGAAATATTTAGTTCATGGCGGAATAACAATTCGAACTCAATACTAAGAAACATGTAGAATGTTCGGATTATCGCCATCGAAATATATTACATCACCAGCTTGTCGGGAGTTGGCGGAATGAAAGGTTGATCCGGAGCGGAAGGTTCTTCGGGTTGTGCTTGGTCAGAGGGCCCCTCAGAGGGTCCGGAGGACGCAAGCTCCATCGGCGCGTGCTTGGCGAGAAACCCGTCGATGCTTTCCCACAACGGCAGCTGCACCGTCTCCCGCTCCATCAGCAGCTCGTGCCAGGCGTTGTCGAGCATGGTGAACTCGGCCCCCTCGATCTGGGTTGCGGCGGAGATGGCAGCGTCGTTGTCCACAAGGGAGTCTGATCCTGCAAGCAGGAACAGGGTGGGCGTCTTGACTGCTGATAGCCATTCCGAGGACTTCATCGACTCGAGCCTCTTGTTCATGCTGCTGAACCAGAACACGAAGTCGTAGCTCGGGGTGAGGTCCTTGTGCGCCTTGAGCAATGCCTGGTTCCGCTCGAACCTCGCCTTGTCCGCAGTGAACTGCCCGTCGAACCGCTTCTTCTCGTTTATCTTGCTCCTGAGCTTGTCCGGCAGCAGCGCCATCCCCTTGCTCAGGTGCGGAAGGAGCGTTGCCTGCTTGACGGCCTTGGAGCCGATGAGCGGCGAGGAGAGGACGCATCCCGCGAACCACTCCGGGTGGTCGTGGACAGCGCAGAGGGCTAGGCAGCCTCCCATCGAGTGCCCGATTATCACGCGCGGCTCGGGCAGGTCGGCAACCACCTTCTGCTCCATGAAGTCGGCGAAGGCCTCGTCGTAGGCCTTGAAGTCCTCCTTGCGCGCCTTGGGGCAGGGCGCTGACCTTCCGTGGCCGGGCCAGTCCATCATCGCTACGGCAAGGCCGCGCGAGAGGAGCTTCTCGACGACCTCGCTGTACTTCTCGATGTGCTCGCTGAGGCCGTGCGAGATCACTACCGTCCCGCGGCCAGCCTGAGGGCCGGTGGCGTCCCAGACCGCGCAGCGCATCCGCCCGGTCCTGGTGTCGACCCACTCGCAACGGTACCCTTCGGGCGGGTTGAAGTCCTCGTGGCCGGAAAGCTCCGGTGCGTCGTCACCCATCTTTGCCGTCTCCGCTGTTGGCTTCGCCTAGCATCCTGCGCGCCATCTCGTCGAGCATGCGCGGGTCGCCCTTGCCCTTGGTCGCCTTCATGGCCTGGCCGACGAAGTAGCCGAGTATCTTCGTCTTGCCGGAGCGGTACTGCTCGACCTGCTTGGGATTGTCCGCGATGATCCCCTCCATTATCGCCTCAAGCTCTCCTGTGTCGCTGATCTGGCGCATGCCCTCGCGGTCGATGATCGCGTCGGCGTCATCACCGCTGTCCCACATCTTCTCCATGAGGTCCTTGCCCATCTTGCCCGAGATGGTCCCGTCGGACACCCGCTTGATGAGCGACGCGAGCCGCGGCGGGGTAAGCGGCGATGAGGACACCTCAGCCTTGCGCTCCTTGCACAGGGCCGTCAGGTCGCCCGAGATCCAGTTTGCCGCGGCCTTTGCGTCGCCGCACAGCTCCGCGACCTCGCCGAAGTAGTCCGCGGTCCCGCGGTCGGCGGTCAGGACTATGGCGTCGTACTCGGAGAGCCCGATCTCGTTGATGAAGCGCAGGCGGCAGTCGCTCGGCAGCTCGGGCATCCTCTCCCTGCAGCCCTCGATCCACTTCTCGCTTATGCGCAACGGCAGCAGGTCCGGATCGGGAACGTAGCGGTAGTCTTCGGAGTCCTCCTTGGTGCGCATCGACCGGGTCTCGCCGGAGACCGAGTCGAACAGCCGGGTCTCCTGGACTATCGTCCCGCCCTCGTCGAGGATCGCCGCCTGGCGCGCGGCCTCGTACTCGATCGCCTGCTCCATGAAGCGGAACGAGTTGAGGTTCTTGGTCTCGGTGCGCGTGCCCATCTCGTCGTCGGGCCCGCGCCGCAGCGACAGGTTGACGTCGAAGCGAATCGATCCCTCCTGCATGTTGCCGTCGCAGATGTCGAGCCAGCACACGAGCTCGCGCAGCGCCCGGCCGTAGTCGCGCGCGTCGGCCGCGGTGCGCAGCGCGGGTTCGGAGACGATCTCGAGCAGGGGAACGCCGGCGCGGTTGAGGTCGACCACGCTCGAGTCCGGAGAGACGTCGTGCAGCAGGCGGCCCGCGTCCTCCTCGAGGTGGGCGCGGACGAGCGGCACCTTGAACGAGTCGTGCACGTTGTTGACCGTGACCTTGCCGCCCTCGACCACCGGGTGGTCGAACTGGCTGATCTGGTAGCCCTTCGGCAGGTCCGGGTAGAAGTAGTGCTTGCGCGCGAACTCCGACTCGCGCGCGACCCTGCCTCCGACCGCTAGGCCGAAGGTTATCGCCTTGTCGACCGCCTCGCGGTTGGCGACCGGCAGGGTGCCCGGCAGGCCGAAGTCCAGCTCGTTGGCGTTCTCGTTCGGCCGCTCGCAGTAGCTCGCGGGCGACTCCGAGAACATCTTCGACCTGGTGTTCAGCTGGATGTGGGTCTCGATGCCGATCACCATCTGCCAGTCCGAAACGCTCACTGCACCGCCCCCGGGGGAACGAGCTCGTGGAAGCCGGTCCGCGACTGGTACAGCTCGCAGATTCCGAGCAGGCGGCGCTCGGACATGCGCGGGCCGATCAGCTGCAGCCCGGCAGGCAGCCCGTCCGAAAGCCCGCAGGGCACCGCGACCGCGGGCAGGCCCGCGAGGTTGACGGGGGCCGTGCAGATGTCCTGGCTGTACATCAGGACGGGATCGTCGGCAAAGGCGCCGAGCTTCGGCGCGACCGTTGGCGCGGCGGGGGTCGCGATCATGTCGCACTCGCCGAACGCCGCCTCGAAGTCCTGCATCAACAGCCTCCTGATCTTCTGCGCCTGGCGGTAGTAGGCGTCGACGAAGCCGTGCGAGAGGACGAACGAGCCGAGCAGTATCCGCCTCTGGACCTCGTCGCCGAAGCCCTTCGAGCGCGCGCGCTCGACGCACGCGGTGAGATCGTCGGCCTCGGCGCGTGTTCCGTACAGCAGCCCGTCGTAGCGGGCGAGGTTGCTAGACGCCTCGGCGCAGGCGATGATGTAGTAGGCGGGTATCGCATGGCTGAGGCGGGGGACCGACACCTCGACGACCGTAGCCCCGAGACCCTCGATGGCCGTGACGGCCTCCCGGACCCGCTCCGCCACGCCGTCCTCGACGCCGGCCGCGAAGAACTCCTCCGCGATGCCGACGCGGATTCCTTTCGCGTCGTCCTCGGTGAACTCCGCTTCGAGGTCGACGGGTTCGGTAAGGGAGGTCGAGTCCAGCGGGTCGTGGCCGACCATCGCGCCGAGCACCGTGCGCAGGTCCGCGGCGGAGGTTGCGAACGCGCCGGCCTGGTCGAGGCTCGATGCGTATGCGACCATCCCGCGGCGCGAGGCCAGGCCGTAGGTCGGCTTGATCCCGCAGATCCCGCAGTACGCCGCGGGCATGCGCACAGAACCGCCGGTGTCGGTCCCGATCGCCGCGGCGACGATCCCGGCCGCGACCGCGACCGCCGAGCCGCTTGAGCTCCCGCCGGGCGAGCGGCCCGTGTCCCACGGGTTGAGCGTCGGGCCGAACGATGAGTTCTCCCCGGTCGTGCCCATAGCGAACTCGTCCATGTTGCTCTTGCCGACGCAGACCGCCCCCGCCTCCTTGAGCAGGCCGGACACGTGGGACTCGTAAGGGGACACGTAGTCCGCGAGGATCTGCGACGCGCACGTGGTGCGGTCGCCCTTGGTCATGAACACGTCCTTGACCGCTATCGGTATCCCGCAAAGGGGCGAGGCGTCCCCGCCGTCGATCTTTTCCTGGGCGGATTCCGCATCCGCCTTCGCCGCGTCAGCGCGGACGGTGATGAAAGCGTTCAGGTCCTTGGCGGCGGAAATCTTCCCCTCGGCCTCCGAGACCGCCTCGGCGACGGAACTCTTCCGCCCCCGCAGGGCGGCTGCCTGCGCTGCGAGGCGCAACTCAGGGTATTACCTTCGGGACGACAACGTGGCCGCCCCGGTTCTCCGCGGCCGCCTCGGCGAGGTTGCCCGGCGCCGGCTTCGCCTCGTCCTCGCGCAGCGGCTGGTCGCCGCCGTGTACGTGCGCAACGCCCTCGAGCGCCGAGGTGTCGACCTCCTGTACGTGGCGGACCATGTCCATCATCCGCTCGAGGTCCTTCTTGAGCCTCTGCGATTCCGCCTCGTCGAGCTCAAGGCGCGACAGGTGCGCAAGCTGCCTGAGCTCGTCGTCCTTAAGCGGCATGGAAAGGCGGGATTCTATTCCTGCCCGCCGCCTTCGCCGGCGCCGCCTTCTGGGTCCGAGCGCGGGTCCACGATGCCGGGGTTGACCCCGATCACCGCCATCGGCTGGATGTCCTCGGATGTCGCCGGGGTGTGCATCGCCATCACCCGGCGCGAGTAGGAGAGCGCAAGCAGGGCGCTCAGCACGGAGAGCAGGAACACGAACGGGCCGGTCGTCGGCATGAAGACCATGATCGCGCCGCACACAAGCGGGCCAACCATGAAGCCGGACTGGATGCACAGGAACGCCTTGGCCGCGAACGGCTGGTAGTTCTCCTTCGAGATCAGGTCGCCTCCGATCGCGAGGCTGATCGGGTAGATGGTTACCAGCAGGCCCCAGTAAAGCGCGCCGAGCGCGACCGCCAAGGGCCAGCTCTGCGCGCCGGCGAGCATGCCGACGGCCATCGCAGCGATCACCACCGCGAGCGTTCCCTGCATGACGCGCCTTCTCTTGCCGAGGCGGTCGGACAGGTAGCCTATGCCGAGCTGGCCCGCGATGCCGGCGATCATCATCGTCGAGCCGAGGACGGCAAGCAGCTCGGCCGAGACGCCCTGCTTGCCGAAGCTCAGCAGCACGAAGGCGAAGTTCGAGAAGCACAGCCCCGAGCAGAAAGCGCCGAGCAGGGACAGCGGCGACATCCGCCAGGCCTCCGCCAGGCTGACCGTGCGCGCGGTCTCGCCGACGTCGGGCTCGCCGAGCTTGGTCGAGCAGATCGGGATCACCGCCGCGACCATGGCAGCGGTCGCGATCGCGAAGCCGAGTTCGATGTTGTCGTCGGCGGTCACAAGCAGGACCTGGCCGACCGAGATGCCGGTGAGCGCAACGACCTGGTAGACCGCGAAGGTCCTTCCCCTCGTGCTCGGATCGGCGATGTGCGCCATCCAGGTGTCGAAGCACAGCCAGACCGCAGCGGCGAATACCCCGTACGCGAAGCGGAGAAGGGACCACGCGAGCAGCGACTCGATCTGCGGCAGGAACATGAGCGTCAGCCCGCAGCCCGCGGTCGACAGCGCGATCAGGCGCACGTGCCGGGTACGCGCGAGCAGCCGCGGCATGACGAGGCTTCCGCAGAACATCCCGACGAACGGAAGCGAGGTAAGGATTCCGACCGCCACGTCGCTCCCGCCGCGGTCCGACGCGACGAGCGTCGCGAGCGTGATCGACGACAGGTGGCCGCTCGCGAACAGCATCACCGCCACGAAGACGAAGGCGGCAGGCCTTATGACAGCCTGGAACACGGGAGGGCTGGCGCTGCGGTCGGGTGCGGGCTCAGGCAGGGTTGGACAGGTTCGCCAATGCCTGCTTGATCAGGGTCGCGGCGTCCGCGCCCGCGACCTCTACGCCCGCCAGGGCGGCGCGCGCCTGGCTCGCCGGGTAGCCTAGCGCGATGAGTCCCTCGACGGCCTGCGCGAGCACCGGCGTCTCGGCCGGGACGTGGTGCAGCACCTTCTTGTCACGCAGCTCGACGATGATCCGCTCGGCGGTCTTGCGCCCGATGCCGGGCGCGCGCATCAGGATCTTCGCGTCGCGGGTGTCGACCGCGCGGGCGAGCGCCGCGGCGTCCAAGCCGGACAAAAGGGCGAGCGCGCCCTTCGCTCCGATCCCGCTGATGCGGATCAGGTTCAAAAACAGCTCCTTCTCGTGCGCCTCGAGGAAGCCGTAGAGGCTGTGCGAGTCGTCGCGGACGACAAGGGTGGTGTGGACGCGGAGCGTCTCGCCCGCGGCCGGCATCGACGCGAACGAGCTCGCCGGCATCCAGACCTCGTAGCCGACGCCGTTGCAGTCTAGGACCAGCACCGGCGGGGTGGCCGAGACTATCGTTCCGCGCAGCGAGGCGATCACCGGCCGTGCCTCCGCCCCCGGCCGCGCAGCCGCATCCTCTTGTGGCCGACCGAGTAGTGGCTGATCGCGACCGCGAGCGCGTCGCTCGCGTCGGCTGCGAGCTTCTCCGAGCTCGGGATGCGCAGGATCGAGCGCACCATCGTGGCGACCAGCGCCTTGCTCGCGAGCGTGTCGCCCGTTACTGTCCTCTTGACCGTGTTCGGAGCGACCTCGCTCACGCTGATCCCGGCGACGCCCAGCGCCGCGATCGCCGCGCCGCGCGCCTGGCCGAGAGCGAGCGAGGAGGCGGGGTTCTCGTTGATGAAGGTGTGCTCGACCGCTCCGATCGACGGCGCGTGCGCCTTGCATGCGGCGGACACGCTCCTGCTGATCTTCGCGAGCCGCCGGTCGAGCCGCTCGTCGGCCGAGGTGCGGACAACCTCGTGGTGCACGCAGCTGATCGTGCCGCCGTTGATGCTGATCACGCCTATGCCGGTCCGGGCCAGGCCCGGATCGACTCCTATCACCACCTTGCCGCTAATCGTCGAGCTGTGCGTTGCTGTAGACCTGCTGGGTGTCGTCGCACTCCTCCAGCGCCTCGAGGAGGTTGCGCACCTTGGGCTCGGACTCGCCGTCGACCTCGATGCTGCTGCTCGGGCGCATCACCACCTCGGCCGAGTCCGGCGCGAGCCCGCCGTCCTCGAGCTGCTTCAGGACCTCGTGGAAGTCCTCGGTCCCGACGAGCACCTCGATGCTGCCGTCGTCCTCGACCGTGATGTCGCTCGCGCCGAGCTCGATCGCCCTGTCGGCGACCTTCTCGCCGTCCTCGCGCGGGGCGTAGACGATCTGCCCGACCCGCTCGAACATGTACGACACCGAGCCGTCGGTGCCGAGCGAGCCGCCGTGCTTGCTGAATGCGTGGCGCACCGCGGCGGTCGTCCGGTTGCGGTTGTCGGTCAGGCAGTCGACGATGAAGGCGATGCCGGACGGCCCGTGCCCCTCGTAGCGGATCTCCTGGTAGGTCTCGCCGTCGAGCTTGCCGGCCCCGCGCTTGATCGCCTTCTCGATGTTGTCCTTGGGAAGGTTGGCCTCCTTGGCCTTCTGCAGCGCGAGCCGCAGCCGCGGGTTGGACGCTGCCTCCTCGCCGCCGAGCTTCGCCGCGACGTAGATCTCCTTGACGAGCCGCGAGAACGCCTTGCCGCGCTTGTTGTCCATCCGCTCCTTGCGGTGGCGGATGTTCGCCCATTTGCTGTGGCCTGCCATCTTGCTCTGCAGTCGGTATTCGGGGCGGGATATTCTATTGCGGGAAGCGCGCGCCGCAACTAACGGCATGCCTGGGGCTTGTCGATGGCGTCCTCGGCAGGATTCGAACCTGCGACCCTATTCTTAGGAGGAATATGCTCTATCCAGCTGAGCTACGAGGACGCGAGTTCCCCTGATTCTAGCCCCCGCGCGACCGCGTCGCCGACGGCAGGCTGCGGGCGCAGCCCGCGGAGCCACGATCCGGCGGACATCGCCTTGCTCCCGGCCGGGACGACCTCAAGGAGCCTGATGCCTCCTGAGCCGCAGCAGACCGTCACCGAGTCACCGTCGACCGACGCCAGCTCGCCGGGCCTGCCGCTTGCGTCTGTTACTTCGGCACTGTTGACCTTCAGCCGCGCGCCGCAGGCCTCAAGGCTCGCGCCGGGCCGCGGGTTAAACGCGCGCACCTTGCGGCAGAGGGCGGCTGTGTCCTCGTTGACGTCGAGGAGCGCCTCGTCCTTGCGGATCTTTCTTGCCAGGGTTGCCTTGCCCTCGTCCTGCGGGACAGGCTCGATGCCCTCGATCCCGTCGATCGCCTCAATCATCAATCTCGCGCCGATCTCCACAAGCCGGCCGCGCAGCTCGCCGGCCGACTCCTGCGGGCCGATCTCGGTCCCGCCAGAAAGCAGCATGTCGCCGGCGTCGATCCGCTCGTTGATCCGGATGATCGTCACTCCCGTCCTTCCGTCGCCCGCGAGGATCGCGCGCTCGACAGGCGCCGCGCCCCTCCAGCGCGGGAGCAGTGAGGCGTGGATGTTTATGCAGCCGAACCGCGGCGCGGCAAGCGCGCGCGCGCCGAGCTTCATGCCGAACGCGCACACCACGCAGACGTCCGCCCCGGCCGCTTCGAGCGCCTCGTCAACCTCGTCCGGGTTCGCAAGGCGCATGCACTCCAGCCCGAGTCCTTCAGCCGCCTGCGGAACCGGCCCTTGCCGGACCTTCATCCCGCGGCCCGAAGGGCGCTCCGCCGGGCATGCGACCAAGACCGGGTCGCAGCCGGCATGGGACGCGAGGGCGTTCAGCGCGGGGACCGCAAAGGCGTCGCCGCCCAGGAAGGCGACCCGCCTCATGCCGCCTGCGCTTCCGGCTCCTTGTCCCGCTTCGCGGCCTTGCGGTACTTGCTCAGCAGCCTCGCGCGCTTGAGCCTGGACACGCGGTCGACGAACAGGATTCCGTCTAGGTGGTCGACCTCGTGCTGCAGGCAGGTCGCAAGCATCCCGAAGGCGGTGAACTCGACCGGCCTGCCGATGGCCAGGTCGTGGGCCCTGACCTTGACCCTCGCAGGCCTCTTGACCTGCGCGACGATCCCGGGCAGGGAAAGGCAGCCTTCCTCGTGGACGTTCGTTTCCCTGGAGCTTTCGAGTATCTCGGGGTTGGCGAGCAACATCGGCGTCTGCTCCCCGCCGGTGACGTCCGCGACGACGATTCGCTTGAGCATCCCGACCTGGTTTGCGGCAAGCCCGATGCCTGAGTGCTCCCTCATCACCGCTACCATCTCCCGCGCGACGTCGGCTGCGGACTCGCCTGGATCCTCCACGCGCTCGGCGGCCCGCACCAGGGCGTTGTCCGGGTAATGCAGCAGCTTCACGGGCGATTCCTTCGGTTCCGGACGCACGGCAGGTCCGCTCAATGCAGTATATTACGGGATCGACGGGCGATTTCAGACTCGGTGGCAGATGAATCCCATACCCGCGCGTGGCTCGAGCTGGCGCTGGTGCCGGGGGTGTCGATCTCGGCAAAGCTCGACTGGCTGCGCGAGTTCGGCTCGCCCGAGTCTGTACTCGAGCGCTCGGTCAGCGACCTGAGGAGGGTAAGCGAGGAGGCGCAGCCGCTCAAGGACCGGGTCGAGCCCGCGACGATCGACGGCGTGCTCGACTGGGCGGCGGAAAGCGGCGGCCGGTGCCTGTTTCTCGGCGATGAGGACTACCCGAAGAAGATCTTCGACCGGCTTGCGGACGCGCCGCTTGCGGTCTACGCCAGGGGCGACATGTCGCTTCTCGACCGCACGGTCGTCGCGATGACCGGGACCCCTCGGCCGACCGAGTCCGGCTCCGTGCGGGCGAGGACGTTCGCGCACGAGCTGGCGGGGGAGGGCGTCGCGGTCGCGGCCGGGCTGTCGCCCGGGATCGGCGGGGCGGCGCTAAAGGGCGCGCTGTCCGCGGGCAAGGCGGCGGTCGGCGTGGTCGGCACGCCCGCGTCGTGGGAGGGCATGCGCCTGACAGAGGACGTCGCAACCGCCGGCCTGCTGGTCTCCGAGCACGCGCCGCGAACCGGGCCCGGCTCCGGCGGCTACTCGAGAAGGCACCGCCTGCTTCCGGCGGTCGCCGACTTGCTTTTGGTCGTAGAGGCTCCCGCAAACTGCGACACGCTGCTGCTAGCCGGCGACGCCGGCGACATGGGCTGCGAGGTTGCGGCCGTTCCGGCGGACCCGTCGAACGACGCGGGCAGGGGATGCAACCTGCTCATCCGCGAGGGCGCGGCGCTCGTTGAGACAAGCGTGGAGGCGGCGGCGATCGCCGCTGCGGCCGGCTAGGGGGAGGCGATGGCCGCGGAACTGCAGGAGCGGGTGCGGATAATCGCGGAGGCCCTGCCGTTCATACGCAGGTACCGCGGCAAGAGGGTACTCGTCAAGATCGGCGGCGCCGCGCTGACCGAGCGCGAGTTGCTTCAGGCGTTCGCCAGGGACGTCGGGCTGCTGTCGGCCGTCGGCATCGGCATCGTCGTCGTCCACGGCGGCGGGCCGCAGATCGGGACGGAGCTCGAGCGGGCCGGAATCGAGGAGCGAAAGGTCAGGGGAATCAGGGTGACCGACGAGGCGACCCTCGAGGTCGTCGAGCGCGTGCTGTTCGGCGAGGTCAACCGCGACATAGTCGCGGCGCTCAGGGAGGCCGGAGCGCAGGCCGAGGGCCTGAGCGGAAGGGAGGGGCACCTGGTCCGTGCGCAGCGCAAGGAGGACCCGGAGACCGACTACGGCCTGGTCGGAACGGTCACGTCGGTCAACCCTGCGAGCGTCAACGCCCTGGCCGACGGAGTGGTCCCGGTGGTGGCCCCGCTCGGGTCCGGCCCGGACGGAAAGGCGCTGAACATCAACGCCGACGAGACCGCCGCGGCGATGGCGGTCGCCCTCGGGTGCGAGGCGCTGCTGATGCTCACCGACACCGACGGCGTGCAGGGAAGCGACGGCAGGACCGTCGAGGACCTGTCCGTCGACGAGGCCGAGCGGCTCGTCGCCGACGGAGTGATCGAGGGCGGCATGCTCCCGAAGGTCGCCTGCGCCCTGTCCGCGGTGGAGGGCGGGGTTCCGTCCGGACGGATACTCAAGGGCGGCAGGCCGCATGCCCTGCTGCTCGAGCTGCTCACCGACCAGGGCGCCGGAACGATGATACATGCGAAAATCCAAGGCTAGGCGGTTCCGGATCGTCAACCCGGAAACGCGCCTGGGGCAGGGAGAGCGATGAGCGAGGAGAACAAGCCAGACCCGGACCTTCCGGCGGCAACAGAGGCTGTCGCCGCGGGCGAAAGGCCCCCCGAGGAAAACCCCGGGCTGACGAGCGGGACCGCAACGAGCTTTTCCGAGCTCCTCCTCCTGTACAAGGACTCGAGGATGGCGAAGATCCTCCTGATCGGGATCATCTCGGGCTTCCCGTGGATCCTGATCGCATCGATGATGTCCCTCTGGCTCAAGGCCGAGGGGCTCTCGCGCACCGGCATCGGCCTGTTCGGCCTGGTGTTCACCGTCTACGCCTTCAACCTGTTCTGGGCGCCGCTGATCGACTCGGTGAAGATACCCTTCCTGTCCAGGCTCGGGCAGCGGCGGTCGTGGATCGTCCTGATGCAGGCGTGCATCTTCGTGCTGATGGTCCTGATGTTCTTCGTCGAGCCGAAGAGCCAGCTCGCGGTCGTCTCCGTGCTCGCCTTTTTGATCGCGCTGTGCAGCGCGACGCAGGACGTCGCGGTGGACGCGCTGCGGATCGAGCTGATCGGCCGGCTCGAGACCGGCAAGGTCGGGGCGGGCTCGGCGATGGCGACCTCCGGATGGTGGATCGGCTTCGGCGGCTTCGGCGCGGTCGGCCTCGTCGTCGCCGAGTTCTTCGAGATGTCAGTGGGACTCGAGCGGTACTGGCAGATGACCTACCTTGTGATGTCGCTGGTCGTCGTCCTGTGCGTGGTAATGTTGCTTGCCTTCGTGCGCGAGCCCGACCGCAAGCCGGCCGCGGAGCTCGAGGGCGGCGCGGCCGCGGCAGCCGCGCGCTTCGTGAGCATCTTTGTCGACCCGGTCAAGAGCTTCGTGGTCAACTACGGGATCAGGATCGGGATCACCATCCTGGTGCTTGTGTTCCTGTTCAAGATCGGCGAGGCGTTCCTCGGCCGGATGTCAATCATCTTCTACAAGGAGGTCGGCTTCAGCAAGTCGGACATCGCGCTGTACTCCAAGGGCTACGGGACGCTTTCGCTGTGCGTGTTTGCCGTGCTCGGCAGCTTCATCAACGCGCGCTTCGGCCTGTACAAGGGGCTGCTCGTCGGCGGCATCGCCATGGCGTCGACCAACCTGCTGTTCGCCTGGCTTGCGGTCGACCCGTCCGAGTGGCTGTTCGCGGTCGCGGTCGTCACCGACCAGTTCACCACCGCGGTGTCGACGGTGGCGCTCGTCGCTTTCCTGTCGCAGCTTTGCGAGCGGGCGTATGCGGCAACGCAGTACGCGGCGCTGGCGTCGATAGGCAACCTGTCGCGAACCACGCTGGCTGCGGCGAGCGGGGCTATGGTCGACGGCCTCGGCGGCAACTGGTCGCTGTTCTTCGTGATCACCACCCTGATGGTGCTGCCGAGCCTCGCACTGCTCATCTACGTCCGCAAGGACATATCGGGCGTGATGTCGGGGCAGACGACGAAGCTGCTGTAGGCGAGTCGGGCCCCCGGAAGCCGGCCCGGCCGGCAAACATAGAATCCGCAGCGGCATGAGCGAGGCAACGCCAGGCAAGGGCGACATGAGCGCGCCGTCCGGCGCCGATAGAAAGGACGCGAGCGAAGGCTCCGCCGCGCAGCCGTTCGACCTGGACGAGCAGCGCCCCGGCTGGGTGCGCGACATGAACACGATGCTTGACGCCTACATGGACCGCGACCCCGCGGCGCGCAACAGGCTAGAGGTCGCGCTCACCTCGACCGGCCTGCACGCTGTCATGTGGCACAAGATGTGTAACTTCCTTTGGAGGATGCGCCTCAAGCTGCTCGCGCGCATGCTCTCCAACATTGGCAGGTGGCTGTTCGGCGTCGAGATCCATCCCCAGGTGGAGGTCGGCAGGCGCCTGTTCATCGACCACGGCATGGGCATCGTCTTCGGCGGGACGACCGTCATCGGCGACGACGTCTCGGTCTACCAGGGAGTCACGCTCGGCGGCATCACCCAGACCGACAAGGGCAAGCGCCACCCGACGATCCGCGACGGCGTGGTGATCGGGGCGGGCGCGAAGGTGCTCGGGCCGATAGAGGTGGGCGAGGGCGCCCGGATCGGGTCGAACGCGGTGGTCGTCAAGGACGTAGCGGCTGGGGCGACCGTCGTCGGCGTTCCGGGTCACGAGGTCTCCGAGCGCGGCGGCAAGGGCAAGGACCGCAAGTTCTCCGCCTACGGGGAGTCGGTCGGGGAATGCGAGGACGAGGTCGAGGTACTCTCCGAAAGGATCAAGGAGCTCGAGAAAAGACTCGACGTCCTCGAGAAGCCGAAACGGCGAGGGAAGGCAAGCGGCCAGCCCCAAAAATAGCCTTGGCTGCTACTCATAGGTTTCTTCTTCAACTGATTGCTTTTCCAGCTGAATTACAGGTCGCCTCTCAGATCATAGCGTTCCCAACCTGTCCCCCAAGGAGAAGCCCGGTGGAGGCGCGGTGTCGCCCTTTGTCAGTGCCATCACCTTGAACAGCTCGCCCATCTCCTGGGGCATGAGCAGCATCTGCAGCTCGTGGCTCGCGCGGGCCCTGTCTGCAAGGCTGTCGCCTCCGTCTGCCAGTTCTGAAATCCCGAGCTCGAGCAGGAACGCCGCCTGGGGGGAGTAGCCGGCAACCTTCGCGCCTGCGGACGCGGCCGACTCCGCGACGGCCGTGAAGTCCACGTGGAAGCTGATGTCCTGGGCGCCAGGGTTTTCCAGCACGTCTTCCCTCGCCAGGTGGCGGCCGTGGCTGTTGAGGGTTCCCTGCGCACGTTGCGGGTGGTACAGCTCCCTGCGGGGAAAGCCGTAGTCGATTATGAGGAAAGTTCCCTCGTCGATCTTGCCTGCGACGTCTGCGACCATCCGCTCGGCGCGGTGGCCGACTTCCAGCTGGTAGCCTTCCGGGAGATCCAGCCCGTCAACCCTCTCGGCGTCCTTGGGGTCTGCCGCAGGGCCGTCGGCCCAGCACAGCTCCCCGGCTTCGGCAACTGAAACCCCGCGCCTGACCCAGCCGTTCTTCCTGCGCGCGATGACTTCGCACGGCTGCGCGTCCAGGACCTCGCTTGCGACGGCAACGCCCTTGAATCCCTGCGGCATTTCGTCGACGAAATTGCAGCGGTCCGCAAGCCCGGCGCGCTCGAGGCTCTTGCGCTGCGCATCCTGAAGGCCCGGACTCGTTTCTAGCGAAAGCAATGGAGGCTCCGTCCCGCCCCGTGCAAGCTCCGAGGCCAGAGCCGACAGGAACGTTCCGCTTCCGCCTCCGATCTCAAGCAGGCTTCCGCCATCGGGCATCGCCGCTGAAACGCACTTTGCAATGGTGCGCGCGTACAGCTCGCTTTCCTGCGCGGCGGTCGTGAAGTCGCCGCCCGCTCCGAGCGGGTTGAGCCCGCTCGCGTAGTAGCCGAGCCCGGGCTCGAACAGCGCGGCCTCCATGAAATCCTCTAAGGGAATCCACCCGCCGCCGGATTCAATCCGCGAGCGGATCAGCTCCTCAAGCTCGCCCATCGCGTGCGGCAGGCAGGCCGCGCCTCAGCCTGGGCGGCCGAGCCTTTCAGCGAGCCACTTGAGTCCTGGCTGGCCCGGCGCGCTCTCGATCTCGGCCCGCGCGAAGACGAACGCAGAGCCGAGCTTCGCAAGGCGCACCCTGGATTCCGCCGCGGCCTCGCCGTCTCCCATGCCCATCACCGCGATCTCCCGGCCCCTGTCCCTCTCGCGCTTTAGCAGCTCGGCGAGCGTGTCGACGTCGCCGTCCGCAGAGACAGTTGTTGCGACCTTGATCAGGTCTGCGCCTGCCGCCGCGGCCTGCTCTGCCAGCTCCTCGAGGTCGCCGAGTTCCGGCGTCCCGTCGAGGAAGTGAAGCGAGACGACCAGCTCGCAGCCGTTCTCGGCAGCGAGCAGCGCGGCTTGCGGAAGGATCGACGGCGAGGACAGCTCCACGTCCAGCGCGTGCGCGTGACGCACGGTCGCTGCGAGCGCCATCAGCCGCTCGTGGTCCGCGCCGCCGCGCCCGCCCTCGGCGGCGGAGCGGCAAGTGCAGATCAGCGGACGCCCGCCGAAGGATGCCGCCATCCGCTCGGCGTCCTCGGGGGAGGGGCTGCCGGCCATGTCCAGGCGCAGCTCGAAGATGTCGGCCCCGTCGCCTTCGAGCCCTTCGATCTCGCCCGGCTTCGCGGCGCGGTCGAAGGGGACCGCGATCGCGCCGCCTTCCCTGCGGGGCAGACTCCTCCTTTTTTCGGTCACCTGCGCGACATCCGCCCGAGCCAGGCCGCCGCCCAGCACGCGCCGAAGCCTGTCTGCTCGGTCGGGACCGCGCCGAGGCCGCCCTCGCTCGAGGAGGCGGACAGGTCGACGTGCAGCCACGGGAGGTTCCTGGTGAACCGCTGGATGAAAAGCGCCGCGAGGATGTGGTCGGCCTCGCCGGTCATGGTGCACTGGGCGAGGTCGGCTATCTTCGAGTCGAGCTTTTCTGCGTAGTCCTTCGGGAGCGGGAACTCGTGCATGCGCTCGCCGGTGTCGGCGCTTGCCTCCATCGCCCTCGCGACGAGCCTCGCGTCACCCGCGAGCCCGCTCATGCCCGAGCCGACCGCGACGGTCATCGCGCCCGTGAGCGTCGCGAGTGTCGCGACGACGTCCGGCTTGTCCTTCGCCGCCAGGCTCAGGCCCTCGGCCAGGAGCAGCCGCCCCTCGGCGTCGGTGTCGACGATCTCGATCGTCTTGCCCGAGATGGACGAGACCACGTCGCCTGGCTTCATCGCCTCCGGGCCGACGAGGTTCTCGGCGATCACCAGCCAGGCGTCGACGTCTGTCCGCAGCCTGAGCTTGGCCGCGGCTATTGCGGCTGCAAGCGCCGCGGCGGCGCCGGCCATGTCGGCGTGCATGCCGAGCATGCTCTTGGGCGCCTTGACGTTCAGCCCGCCGGTGTCGAAGCATATTCCCTTTCCGACGAGCGCTATCCGCCTCGCCTTCCTGGACCTGGACCTGGTCTTGCTCCTGTAGCCGATCCGCACAACCCCGCCCTTGCTGTCCTTGCCCGAGACCGCAAGGAACGCCTCGGCGCCGAGCTTCTTCAGCTGGCCGACGTCGACGTGCTCGAACTCTAGCCCGTGGCGCGCGGCCTGCGCCTTGCAGAACGCGACGAGCGAGCCGGGGTCGAGCATGTTGCTCGGCTGGATCGAAAGCCACCGGCACAGGATGTTCGCCTCGGCGCACGCTACCGCCTTCTCGCGGTTCGGCCTGCCGACCGCGCCGTGGAAGCTTATCAGCGACTCGCCGCCGCTGTCCTTCTCCTTGCTGTAGTCGGGCATCCGCGCGAGGAACGCCATCGTCGCGTAGATCGAGTCGTGCACGATCACGCGCGGCTTCGATGTCCTGCGGATGTCAACCGCGACCCTTGCCCCCGGCTTCGCGCCGGCGAGCTCGAGCCCCTGGCGGATCAACAGCTGGGTGTGGAAGCGGTCCTGGCGGGTGATCCTCAGCTGGACGACCCTCGTCCCGCCGGGCAGGGTGATCATCGCCGGGTCGTCGCCCTTGAGCTTGTGCCGCAGCCTCGCCGCGGCGAACGCCGGCTCGTGCGGCAGGCGCGCCCGGCGGCGGATCCCGGTGAGCTGCAGGACTATGTCGTGCTTGCCGTAGTTCTGCTGGTTGAGGCTCGTGTACGAGGAGATCACCCTCGGGAACGTCGGCGCCCCGATCGCCCCGGCCTTGCGCGTCCTCGCCACGGCCCGCCTCAGCGGAAGATCGCCGTCAGGGACCGCATCGCGTCGGTCGCGGCGAACATCGCTACCTGCGCGAGGAACAGCGCGACCAGCGGCGAGAAGTCCAGGCCGCCGATAGGAGGCAGGTGCCTGCGTATCGGCCACAGCAGCCTCGAGCAGAACAGGCGGATCGAGTCGGGAACGGGACCCGGGATGCGCAGCCACGAGAGCACAACCCCCGCGATCACCACCGCGGTGAACAGCTGCAGGGAGCGCACGAACACCTCGAGAAGGCCCGAGGCGGCTATGACCGGAAGCGAGACCGACGGCTGCGCGAGGAACTTGACCTTGAGCATGGTGAGCACGAGGCAGGTCTCGAGCACCACCGCCAGGTAGGCCGCGAAAAGCGCGGACAGCTCCAGCCCCCAGGCTCGCGGTACTACCCGGTTCATCGGCATCACGAGCCAGTTGCTCAGCTGGTTGACCGCCATGCTCAGCCGCGACGACCGCTCCATCGGGCCGCCCGAGATGTAGAACCTGACGAGCAGCAGGAAGGCGAAGAAGCCGAGGACGAACTCGACCGTGTATATCCCGTAGCGGGTCACGCGCGCAAGCCGCGGCCGCGATCAGGCGCCGTAGCTGATCGAGACGATTTCGTAGTTGATTGTTCCCGCCGGCGCCTCGACGTCGACGAGGTCGCCCTCGGCCTTGCCGAGGAGCTCCCGGCCGAGCGGGGAGGACATCGACAGCCTGCCTGCCGAGGTGTCCGCCTCGAGGTCGCCGACGATGCGGAACTCGCGCTCGGAGGCCTTCTCGCCGTCGCGCTCAATGCGCAGGCGCACGACCGAGCCGAAGACGCACGTCCCGTTGGCGACCTTCGGGTCGGGCGCGAAGACCTCGGCCCTGCTCAGGTTCAGCTTCAGGAGGTGGACCCTCGCCTCGACGCCGGCCTTGCGCTCCTTTACCGCGTGGTACTCTGCGTTCTCCGACAGGTCGCCGTGCGCGCGCGCCTCCTTGAGGCGGCGGAGCAGGTCGGGCATCTCCTCGTTGACCAGCTGGTCCAGCTCGCCCTTGAGCCGGTCGTGCCCCTCCTGGGTGAACAGGACCCTGTTGTCGCTCATCGGTAAGGTCTCACGCCCTGCGGGTGCGCTTCTGGATCGGGATAGGGGGCTCCCTGTGGCCGTCGAGCTTCTCCCTGATGCCTGCGGCGATCATCTGGGCGCTCTCGATCGTCGTGAAGTATAACACCCGCTTGGCGATGGCGGTCAGCCGGATGTCGGCCGAGTCGCTGATCGCGCTGCCGTCCTCGGCGACCGTGTTTACCACTATCGCGACCTTGCCGTCGCCGATCTCGTCAACCACCGTCGGCTTCTTCTCGTTGACCTTGCGCACCGCGCGCGCCGACAGGCCGGTCCCGCTTTCGTTGATGTGCCGGGCAGTGCCCTCGGTCGCGACGAGCTCGAAGCCGCAGTCGCTGAACTCGCGGGCGATGTCGAGAGCCGCGGGCTTGTCGGGGTCCCAGACCGACAGCAGGACCGAGCCCTCGACCGGGATCGGCGTGATCGCCTCGGTCGCGTGCAGGAACGCGCGGGTGTGGGTCCGGCCGCAGCCCATAACCTCGCCGGTCGAGCGCATCTCGGGGCCGAGTATCGTGTCCTGGCTGTGCATACGGTCGAAGGGGAAGACCGCCTCCTTGACGAAGAAGCCGTCGGGCTCCGGGATCGAGTCGACCCCCTGCTTCTCGAGCGAGACGCCGGCCATCGCGAGCGCGCCGATCCGCGCGACGGGGCACCCGGTCGCCTTGGAGATGAACGGGACCGTGCGCGACGCGCGCGGGTTGATCTCGAGGACGTAGACCGTCCCCTCCTGGATCGCGAACTGGACGTTCATCAGCCCGACCACGCCGAGCTCGGACGCCATCCTCACCGTCTGGTCGGTGAGCTCCCGCGCCATCTTCCGGTCGATGGAGTGGGGCGGGAACGCGCACGACGAGTCGCCGGAGTGCACTCCGGCCTTCTCGATGTGCTCGAGTATGCCGGCGATCACGACGCGCTTGCCGTCGCAGACCGCGTCGACGTCGAGCTCGATCGCCTTGTCGAGGAACCGGTCGAGCAGTATGCCCCTCCTGACGACCACCGCGGGCTGGCTGTCGAGGTACTCGCGGAGCTCGCCGTCGGTGTGGATGATCCCCATCGACTTCCCGCCGAGAACGTAGCTCGGCCGCGCGACGAGCGGGTAGCCTAGCCGCCTGCCGGTCTCCATTCCGGCCTCGACCGAGGTGACCACCTCGTTCTCGGGCTGGAGCAGCCCGCACTTGCCGAGCAGCTTGCGGAACTCGTCGCGGCTCTCGGCGCGGTCGATCGCGGCGACCGAGGTGCCGATGATCGGCGCGCCGGCGGCCTCGAGCTCGTGCGCGATCGAAAGCGGCGTCTGCCCGCCGTAGTGGACGATCACGCCGTCGGGCGACTCCGCCCTGATCACCTCGAGGACGTGCTCGACGGTGAGCGGCTCGAAGTACAGCCGGTCGGAGACGTCGTAGTCTGTCGAAACCGTCTCGGGGTTGCAGTTGACCATGATCGTCTCGTTGCCGCTCTCGCGCAGGGCGAGCGAGGCGTGTATGCAGCAGTAGTCAAACTCGATCCCCTGGCCGATCCTGTTGGGGCCGGAGCCGAGGATCATCTGCTTTCTCCTTCCCTTCGTAGGCCTGCACTCGCAGACCTCGCCGTAGGTCGAGTACATGTACGCGGTCTCGGTGGGGAACTCCGCCGCGCATGAGTCGACCCGGTGGTAGGCCGCGTGCACCCCGAGCTCGGCCCTTCTTTCGCGCACCCGCTCCTCGGTTGAGCCCAGCAGGCTCGCGAGCCTCCTGTCGCTGAAGCCCTCGCGCTTGAGCGCGACGAGCTCGTCCGCGCCGATCTCTCCGACTCCGCGCCCCTGGAGCCCGCCCTCGATGCCGACCAGCCTCTCGATCTCTCCGACGAACCAGGGGTCGATCCCGGTCAGGGCGCAGACGTCCTCGACCCCGGCGCCGTGCCGCAGCGAGTCTGCGACCGCGATCAGGTTGTCCGGCCGCGGCTCGCGCAGCTCGGCGAGCGCGGAGTCCAGGTCGCGGTGGCGCGGGTCGAGCCCGGACAGGTCCGACTCGAGCGAGCAGAGCGCCTTCTGCAGCGCCTCGGCGAACGTGCGCCCGAGGGACATCGCCTCGCCGACCGACTTCATCTGCGTCCCGAGCACGGGCGAGGCGTCGGGGAACTTGTCGAAGTTGAACTTCGGCACCTTGACCACAACGTAGTCGAGCGTCGGCTCGAACGACGCCGGGGTCTTGCCGGCGGTTATCTCGTTGCTCAGCTCGTCGAGCGTGTAGCCCAGCGCGAGCTTGGTCGACACCTTCGCGATCGGGAAGCCAGTCGCCTTCGACGCGAGCGCCGACGAGCGCGAGACGCGCGGGTTCATCTCGATGACCACCTGGCGGCCCGTCTTCGGGTCGATCGCGAACTGGACGTTCGCGCCGCCGGTGTCCACCCCGATCGCGCGGAGCACCTTGAAGGCCGCGTCGCGCATGCGCTGGTACTCGCGGTCGGTGAGCGTGAGCACCGGCGCGACTGTTACCGAGTCGCCAGTGTGCACGCCGAGCGGGTCGACGTTCTCTATCCCGCAGACGATGATGCAGTTGTCCTTGCGGTCGCGCACGACCTCGAGCTCGATCTCCTTCCAGCCGAGCAGCGACTCCTCGATGAGCATGCTGTTGGTCGGCGAGGCCGCGAGCGCCCTCGCGCAGATCTCCGCGAACTGCTCGCGGTTGAACGCGATCCCGCCGCCCTTGCCGCCGAGGGTGTACGACGGCCTGATGATCAGCGGGAAGCTTCCGAGCTCCTCCGCGATCGCCAGCGCCTCCTCGAGCGTGCCGGCGTGGCCCCCTCGCGCGGACTCGAGGCCGATCTCGTCCATCAGCTCGCGGAAGGCCTGCCGGTCCTCGGCCGCGCGGATCGCCTTGAAGTTCGCCCCGATCAATCGGGTCCCGTGCCTCTCGAGCACGCCGTCCTGGTGGAGCCGCATCGCGCAGTTGAGCGCCGTCTGCCCGCCCATGGTCGGCAGGACCGCGCCGACCTTCTCGCTCTCGATGATCATCGCGGCGTACTCGGGGGTGATCGGCTCGATGTAGGTCGCGTCGGCCATGTTCGGGTCTGTCATGATCGTCGCCGGGTTCGAGTTCAGGAGCACCACCCTGATCCCTTCCTCCTTGAGCGCGCGGCACGCCTGCGAGCCGGAGTAGTCAAATTCGCAGGCCTGGCCGATCACGATCGGCCCCGCGCCGATCAGGAGCACGCTCTCTATGTCAGGATTTCTTGGCATGTGCATGAACCAGCGACGCAAACTCGTCAAACAGGATCGTAAGTTCCTTGGGACCGGGGCTCGCCTCGGGATGGCCCTGGAAGCCGAGCGCCGGGTGCTTTCTGTGCCGGAAACCCTGGACGCTGCCGTCGAACAGCGAGACGTGGGTGACCCTCACGTCGCGGGGCACGCCCTTGCCGTCGACGGTGAAGCCGTGGTTCTGGCTGGAGATGAACACCCGGCCGCTTTCCCTCTCGAGGACCGGGTGGTTGGCGCCGTGGTGGCCGAACTTCATCTTCCTTACCCTCGCGCCTGCGGCCTGGGCAAGCACCTGGTGGCCGAGGCAGATCCCGAAGATAGGGAACCCCCTGCCGAGCAGGGCCTTTACAGTCCTCGTCGCCTTCTTGAGCGGGGCGGGGTCGCCCGGCCCGTTGGAAACGAGCAGCCCCGCGTGCCCCTCCTGTATCGCGGCGGCAGAGGTCGAGTAGGGCAGCACGCTCACAGCAAGGCCGCGGGCAGCGAGCTCGCGCATGATCGCGCGCTTGGCGCCGCAGTCGAGCAGGGCGACGCCGGGCTTCTTGCCCGCTGCCTCAGCGAAGCCGTCGCCGTCGTGGAGCCAGGCGCCTTGCCTCCACCTTCTTGTCCGCTTGGTGCCCGCGCCGCTCGCGAGGTCGTAGCCCGACATCGGCCTGCATTCCTTGGCGAGCCTGACGGCCCTCTTCGCGTCGGTTCCGCTGACGATGCAGCCGTTGACCGCGCCGCGGTCGCGCAGCAGCTGGGTGAGGCGCCTCGTGTCCACCTCGCTGATGCAGGCTATCCCGTGTTTCTCGAAGTAGCCGGCGAGCGAGCCGCCGGCCCGCCAGCTGCTCGTCGCGCCGGACAGGGAGCGCACGATCATCGCCGCGGCCTGCGGGCCGTCGGCCTCCTCGTCGTTGGGGTTGGTCCCGACGATCCCGACGTGCGGAGCGGTCATGCAGACCAGCTGGCCGCGGTAGGAGGGGTCCGTGAGGATCTCCTGGTAGCCGGTCATCGAGGTGTTGAAGACCGCCTCTCCGGCCGAGGGCTTCTTGCAGCAAAGGCCCAGCCCGGTGAAGGTCTCACCGCTGGCGAGCGCCAATGTGGCAGGTTCGAGCTTTATTCCAGGGTCCCAACGGCCCCCCTGCATAGGGGGCAATTGGACGGCGATTGTAAACGCCCGCCGCCTGCCGGCAGGCGAATCCCCGCAATCACGGGGGCGGGATGTAAAGTTACCCGCAAGACCGACGACCGCCCGCGATGCGCCAGAACACAGCAACCTCGGCCTCAATCCGCGAGCGGATGACCAACGCCCCCCGCGAGGGGAGCTTCAGGCTCGAGGCCGGCTTCGAGCCGAAGGGCGACCAGCCCAAGGCGATCGCGGGGCTCGCCGAGGCGCTCGAGGCCGGCGACAGCGAGGCGGTCCTGCTCGGGGTCACCGGATCGGGCAAGACGTTCGCCGTCGCGAGCCTCGTCGAGCGGCTCAACCGTCCGACGATGGTCCTCGCGCACAACAAGACCCTAGCCGCGCAGCTGTACTCTGAGTTCCGCGGCTTCTTCCCGGGCAACGCCGTCGAGTACTTCGTCTCCTACTACGACTACTACCAGCCGGAGGCGTACGTCCCGTCCAAGGACCTGTTCATCGACAAGGACTCCTCGCGCAACGAGCAGATCGAGCAGCTGCGGCTGTCTGCGACCAAGTCGCTCATCGAGCGCAACGACGTGCTGGTCGTCGCGACCGTGTCCGCGATCTTCGGGATCGGCGACCCGGTCGACTACCACTCGATGGTCCTCCACCTGCGCCGCGGCGAGGGCGCCGACCGCGCGTCGGTCCTCCGGCGCCTGGTCGACATGCAGTACAAGCGCGAGAAGCACGACTTCGACCGCGGGACCTTCCGGGTCAGGGGCGACGTCATCGACGTCTTCCCGGCGGAGAACTCGGAGCTCGCCCTGCGCCTCGAGCTGTTCGACGACGAGGTCGAGTCGCTCACGATGTTCGACCCGCTCACAGGCGCGATGGTCGAGAAGGTCCCGCGCTTCACCGTCTACCCGTCCTCGCACTACGCCATGCCGGCGGACTCGGTCAGGAGGGCGCTCTCGAAGATCCGCTCCGAGCTCTCGGTGCGCGAGGCCGAGCTCGAGAGGCTCGGCAAGGCGGTCGAGTCGCAGCGCCTGCACCAGCGCACCGTCTACGACCTCGAGATGCTCTCCGAGCTCGGCTTCTGCACCGGGATCGAGAACTACTCGCGGCACCTGTCGGGCAGGGAGGAGGGCGAGCCGCCGCCGACGCTGTTCGACTACATGCCCGCCAACGGCCTGCTGTTCATCGACGAGAGCCACGTGACCGTCCCGCAGATCGGCGCGATGTACCGCGGCGACCGCTCGCGCAAGGAGACCCTCGTCGAGTACGGCTTCCGCCTGCCGTCGGCGCTCGACAACCGGCCGCTGCGCTTCGAGGAGTTCGACGCGCTCCGCCCGCAGACGGTCTACGTCTCTGCGACGCCGTCGGAGTTCGAGGTCGAGCGAGCCTCGCGCGTGGTCGAGATGGTCGTGCGGCCGACGGGGCTCGTCGACCCGACGGTCGAGATCAGGCCCGCGCGCACCCAGGTCGACGACCTGCTGTCTGAGATCGGCAAGCGCGTCGAGCGAAAGGAGCGGGTGCTGGTCACCACGCTGACAAAGAGGATGGCCGAGCAGCTCACCGAGTTCCTCGCCGACCACGGCAAGAGGGTCCGCTACATGCACGCGGACATCGACACGATCGAGCGCGCCGAGATCATCCGCGACCTACGCGCAGGGCTGTTCGACGTGCTCGTCGGGATCAACCTGCTGCGCGAGGGGCTCGACCTGCCGGAGGTTTCGCTCGTCGCGATCCTCGACGCGGACAAGGAGGGTTTTTTGCGCTCGGAGCGCTCGCTGATCCAGACCGTCGGCCGCGCCGCGCGGCACATCAACGGGACCGCGATCCTCTACGCGGACACCGAGACGGGGTCGATCAGGCGCGCGGTCGCCGAGACCGAGCGCAGGCGCAAGAGGCAGCTAGCGCACAACAAGAAGCACGGCATCACGCCGAAGGGGATATCGAAGGCGGTAGCGGACCTCATCGAGTCGGCTGCCCAGCTCGAGATCGAGCCGCCGAAGACGGATGTCCCGCCGCAGAAGATGACGCCCGAGCAGCTCGCGCGCGAGTCCGGCGAGCTCGAGAGGCTGATGCACGAGGCCGCGCGCGACCTCGAGTTCGAGAGGGCGGCAGAGCTCCGTGACCAGCTTCGGGTCCTGAACATGACCGCGCTCGGGCTCGCGCCCGCGGGCCCCGCGCCGCGCTACCGCAAGCGCGGCCACCACAAGTCGCGCAAGGGCGGCAGGCGGAAGGGGTCAGCGGCGCGGCGCTGAGCCGACCGCGCGCGCGCAGTCCGCGACGAGCGACGGGCCCTTGTAGACGAGCCCGGTGTAGACCTGCACGAGGTCGGCGCCGGCCTTGACCTTGGCCTTTGCGTCCTTGCCGCCCATCACGCCGCCGACGCCGATGATCACCTTGTCCTTCGGCAGCGCCTCGCGCCAGGCCGCGAGCGAGGCGTCGGCCTTCTCGCGCAGCGGCCTGCCGGACAGGCCGCCCGGCTGGCCCCCGTAGGGCTGCGAGGCGACCGCGCGCGGCCGGTCGGTCGTCGTGTTGGTCGCGACGATCCCCTCGATCCCGGTCGAGACCACCACGTCGGCCATCGCGCTCACCTGTCTGCCGGACTGGTCCGGCGCGACCTTGACGAGGATCGGCGCCTTCTCCCTGTGGTTCT
This sequence comes from uncultured Gammaproteobacteria bacterium, assembly GCA_964509765.1. Classification (GTDB taxonomy): domain Bacteria; phylum Pseudomonadota; class Gammaproteobacteria; order Tethybacterales; family Tethybacteraceae; genus CAZDYI01. The sequence continues at coordinate 38,888 of CAZDYI010000105.1, read as the reverse complement.
CCGAGAGCTCCTCGCGGAGCTCGACGAGCCTGTTGAGCAGCCCTCGCAGCGCGAGCGGCCGCTGCATGTCGCGCAGCCTCGAGGTGTTCGGCGACGAGACGTTCACGACGTAGTAGTCGGCGAGGCCGTAGAGGCGGCGCAGGCACACGAGGTAGTCCTCGTCTGCGCTCTCCTGCGGCGTGTCCCGGTTGCAGCCGATGTTGCAGCCGAGTATCCCGCCGAAGCTCCGCCCCTGCCTGGCGAGGTTGCGCGCGACGCTCTCGACGCCCTTGTTGTTGAAGCCCATCCTGTTGATCAGCGCCTCGCGCTTCGGGATGCGGAACAGCCGCGGCCGCGGCGAGCCGTCCTGCGGCCGCGGGGTGACCGTCCCGATCTCGATGAAGCCGAAGCCCATCTTGGCGAGGGCGTCGACGTGGTCGCCGTTCTTGTCGAAGCCGGCGGCGAGCCCGATCCGGTTCGGGAAGCTCAGCCCGAGCAGCTCGACGGGCCCGTCCGGGACGTTGGCGTCGTAAATCCTCGGCGACAGCCGCAGCGCCGCCATCGACAGGCGGTGCGCGGTCTCGGGCGGGAAGGCGTGCAGCGCCCTCGTGACCAGGCCGAGCATCGCTCAGGCCGGCTCGGCGAGCTGCTTCTCGACGACGATGATGACCGACTTGATCAGCGAGGCGAGCGGGATCGCGAAGAACACCCCCCACACCCCCCACAGGGCGCCGAACAGCAGGATCGACACGAGGATCGCGACCGGGTGGATCCTGACCACCTCGGAAAAGAGCAGCGGGACGAGGACCTGGCCGTCGAAGACCTGGACGGCGGTGTACAGCCCTATCATCCACCAGAACTCGCTCGAGAGACCGAACTGCAGCAGGCCCAGGATCACGACGGGGAAGGTAACCGCGATCGCGCCGACGTACGGGATGATCACCGACAGGCCGATAGCGACCGCCAGGGTGAAGGCGTAGTTGACGTCGAGGACCAGGAATGCGACGAAGCTCAGGGCGAAGATCACGAGCGCCTCGATGATCTTTCCGCGCACGTACGCGCCGAACTGCTCGTCGAGCTGCGCCTTGAGCCCGTCGATCATCGACGAGTTCGGGACGAACCTGTTGACCCAGGCGATGATCCGCTCCTTGTCGTTCAGCAGGAAGAACACGAGCATCGGGATGAGGACGACGTAGACCACCAGCGAGAACAGCCCGCCGACGTTCGCGAGCGTGGACCCGACGAAGGTCTCGGCGCCGGACTTCACCCACTCGGTCGTGTCGTTTACGAGCGCCTCCCACTCGAAGTAGTCCGTCACCCATCCCGGCTGGTCGTGGAAGGACTCCTTGAGGCTCTCGATGCTCGGGATGTTAAGCGCCAGCGCCTGCACCTGGCCTGCGAGCTTGGGGACCGCGACCAGCAGCAGCACCGAGATCCCGACTATGCTCAGCAGCATCGTCGAGCTGATCGCAAGCAGCCTCGGGCAGCCCCATCCGATCAGCCGGGAGACGATCCCCTCGAGCAGGTAGGCGAGCAGGATGCCGACGATCAGCGCCGGCAGGTGTATGGCGACAAGGTAGGTGACCACGCAGCAGACCAGCAGCGTGACCGTGAACGAGAAAAGCTCGTGGTCCCTCAGGAACCTGTTGAGGTGCTGCTTGATCGGCGGGGCAGCCTCCGGCTCCATGACGGCGGGATTCTAGCCGTGGCCCGCCGGCGCGGGGACCGAGAGGTCCGGCGCCTCCGCCCGCTGCGCGAGGGCGATGGCCTCGAGGAACCGGTCCCGCCGCATCATCCGCGCGCCCAGGGTGCCGAGGTGGTCCGACATCATCTGGCAGTCCAGGAGCGGCGCCCCCGCCGCCGCGAGCCTGCGGCACATCTCGCGCAGGGCGAGCTTGGAGCCGTCGGTCACCGCCGAGAACATCGTCTCGCCGGAAAAGTACGCCCCGAACTGCACGAACAGCACCGCGCCTGCGAGCTTTCCGTCCGACCATGCCTCGAAGCTGTGCGCGAGGCCGGCCTCGTGCATCCTTCCGTACGCGCCGCGCATTTTGTTTCCGAGCCAGTTGCTCTCCCCCGAGCCGTTCCTTCTCGAGCACCCGTCAAGCGCCTCTCCGAACGCGCCGTCAACCCGGTATTCCGGCCTGAGCTTCCGCTCGCTCCTTGCAAGGCTCCTGGAGGCGTGAAAGCTCCCCGGCTCCAACACGGCCCGCGGGTCCGGGCTCCACCAGATGACCGGGACCATTGCCGAGTCCTCGAACCACGGGAATATCCCGTTCCGGTAGGCCTCTTCGAGCGTGTACAGCTCCAGGTTGCCCCCGACGGCGAGCAGCCCGTTCGGATGCGTAAGCGCCGTGTCGTGCGGCGGAAAGCGCACGGCCGGCTTCCCGCCGCCAGTTCCCTTCCGCCGCCGGTCGATCTCGACTTGGGCGACTAAAGCGGGAAAGCCCTCCTCAGGCAAGCCGTCCCAAGGCGAAAGAGCTCAGGAACGGCTCGAGCTCGTCCGCGAGCACCAGCGAGGCGATGACGTCCGCCGCCGCTTCCAGGTTGCCGTCGCCGCCCGCGGATTCCCTTGCCTTCTCCAGGCTTTCACCGAACAGCCCGGCCGTGATCTCCGAGCCGTCGTCGAGCTTCGCCTCGGGGGACCTGATCCACTGCCACAGCTGCGAGCGCGAGATCTCGGCGGTCGCGAGGTCCTCCATCAGGTTGTGGATCGGGACCGCGCCGCGGCCGCCGAGCCAGGCCTGGGTGTAGAGCAGGGCGACCTCGACGTTGCCGTCGAAGCCCGCGCACGAAATCGTGCCCTCGGGCACGGCGATCAGCTCCGCCTGGCCGATCTCCTCCTTGGGCGATGCCGACTTCTGGTCCTTGCCCGGTATCGCCTCGTCGAACAGGGCCTTCACCGGCTCCACGAGGCCGGGATGCGCGACCCAGGACCCGTCGTGCCCGTTTGCGATCTCGCGCCTCTTGTCCGCCGCGACCATCTCAAGCGCCCGGTCGTTCTCCTCGCCGCCCCCGCGCACCGGGATGAACGCGGACATCCCGCCCATCGCGTGCGCCCCCCGCGCGTGGCAGGTCTGCACGAGCAGCTTCGAGTACGCGTCCAGGAACGGGACGCCCATGTGGACCTGGCTGCGCTCGGGCAGGACGCGCTTGCCGTCCTTGCGGAAGGTCTTTATGTAGCTGAAGATGTAGTCCCACCTGCCGCAGTTGAGCCCGACGATGTTCTCCTTTAGCGCGTGGAGGATCTCGTGCATCTGGAAGACCGCGGGCAGCGTCTCGATAAGCAGGGTGACGCGCGTCCTGCCGCTTTCGATCCCGAGGCTCTTCTCTGCGTGGGCTATGACGTCCGACCACAGCTGCGCCTCCGTGTGGTGCTCGAGCTTCGGCAGGTACAGGAAGGGTCCCTCGTCCCTCGCGGCGAGCGCGGCGGCGTTGTTCGCCATGTGCACGCCGAAGTCAAACAGCGACGCCGATACCGGGCGGCCGCCTGCGTTGACCGCCGGCTCGTCGAGGTGCAGCCCCCGCGGGCGGACGATCAGGACCGCAAGGCTGTCGCCGAGCCTGTAGCTCTTGCCGCTTGCCGGGTCGTCGAACTCGATCTCGCGGCGGGCGGCGTCGTACAGGTTCACGTGGCCGGCGACCGTCTGCGCCCAGACCGGCGAGTGCGAGTCCTCGAGGTCGGCCATGAAGACGTTCGCGCCGCAGTTGAGCGCGTTGATCATCATCTTGCGGTCGCAGGGGCCGGTGATCTCCACGCGCCGGTCCTCGAGGGCCGCCGGCGGAGGGGGGAGCTGCCAGTCGCCCTTCCTGACCGATTCCGTTGCCGGGTCGAAGTCCGGCAGCTTTCCGGAGTCGTATTCCAGCTGGCGCCCCTCCCGCGCCTTGAGCAGCGACCTGCGCCGCTCGCCGAACTTCTCCTCGAGCTCCGCCACGAGCTCCAGGGTCTTGTCGCCGAACGCCTTCGCCGCATCGTCCGGGACATTCTTCTCGATTTTCAGCATTTCTACATATCTCCCTGAAACCCCATCAAAAAACAATCTCCACTGCCGGCGCGTCGCCTGCGGTCTCCACGATCTCGCCGATGGCCCTCGCGTCCCCATGCCCGTCCTCCCTGAACATGCCGAGGGCCTCTTCGGCGCGGTCGGTCGGGCAGGCAACCAGCAGGCCGCCGCTTGTCTGCGGATCCGTCAGCATGTCCCGCTGCCAGGGCTCGGCGCCGTCGACGGACGCCTCTTGCCCGTACGACTCCCAGTTCCGGGATGAGGCCCCTGTGGCCGTTCCCTGCCGGGCGAGGGCGGCAGCGGCCTCGATCAGCGGCAGGTCGTCCCACCTGATCCTGGCGGAAACGCCCGAGCCGCGGCACATCTCGAGGACGTGCCCGAGCACGCCGAAGCCGGTGACGTCCGTCATGGCGCTCGGCAGCCCGGCTGTGGCGAGCTGCCTGCCGACGCGGTTCGGCCTGGTGGTGTTCCCGACCAGCGCCTCCATTCCGCCTTCGTCCAGCTTGCCCTTGCGCAGGGCGGCGCTGAGGATTCCGATCCCGAGCGGCTTGCCGAGCAGCAGCGCGTCGCCCGCCCTTGCGGTGTCGTTGCGGCACAGCTCGGCGGGCGAGCATGTTCCGCTTACAGACAGGCCGTATATCGGCTCCGAGGAGTCGATGGTGTGCCCGCCAGCGACGGGCACGCCGACGGCGGCACAGGCCTCCTCGCCGCCGGCGAGTATCCCGGCGGCCGTCTCCTCTGAGACCTTCCCGAGCGGGACGGCGGCAAGGGCGAGCGCGAAGCAGGGCTCGGCCCCCATCGCGTACACGTCCGACAGCGCGTTGGTCGCGGCGATCCTGCCGAAGTCGCGCGGGTCGTCGACGACCGGCATGAAGAAGTCGGCTGTGCCGACCATCACTACGTCGTCGGACACCTGCCAGGCGGCGCAGTCGTCGCTCGTGGAGTTGCCGACAAGGAGCCTGCCGTTTCCGTTCGCGCGCGATCCTGCCTCGCGCCCGCCGAGCAGGCGGCGCAGCGCCGCGGGGCTCACCTTGCACCCGCAGCCGCCGCCGCGGCACAGCTCCATCAGTCCTGCTTCGGGCATAATCTCAAGCGTGGCATTCAAGTTTAACAGCCTTCCGGAGCATTCCGACATTATCGACGTCCGCTCGGAATCGGAATACGCCGCGGACCGCATCCCCGGAGCGGTGAACCTGCCGGTGCTGACCGACGCGCAGCGGCACGAGGTCGGGCTGCTGCACAAGAGCGACTCCTTCGCGGCGCGCAGGCTCGGGATGGGGCTGGTCGCGGGCAACGTGGCGAGGATGGCCGAGGGTTTCCTGCGGGACAAGGACCGCAGCTGGAAGCCGCTTGTCTACTGCTGGCGTGGAGGGATGCGCTCGGAAAGCCTGGTCACCGTCATGCGCAAGGTCGGCTGGCGCGCCGAGGCCTTGCCTGGGGGCTACAAGGCCTACCGCAGGCATGTTATCGCAGGACTCGAGGATCTGCCCGGCCGCCTGGGATGGGTCGTGCTGCGCGGGCCGACGGGCGCCGGCAAGACCCTGCTGCTCGCGGCCCTTTCCGCCGCGGGGTCGCAGTGCCTCGACCTCGAGGCCCTTGCCAACCACCGCGGCTCGCTGTTCGGCTCGCTCGGGCCGCAGCCGACTCAGCGGATGTTCGAGAGCAAGGTCCTCGCCGAGCTGTCGGCCATGGACCCGTCAAGGCCCGTGTTCGTCGAGTCCGAAAGCAGGATGGTCGGCAGGCTGCGCGTGCCGGCCGAGGTCGTGAAGGCCATGAGGGGCGGCAGGATCGTTGACGTTGACGCGGACGTCTCCGACAGGGCCAGGCTCACCGCGCGGGACTACGGCAGCTTCCGCGACCCCGGGCTGTTCCGCGAGGTCGCCGAGGGCCTGGTCAGGCTTGTCGGGCGCGAGCGCGTTTCCGAGTGGAACGCGATGCTCGAGGAGGGCAGGTACGTCGACCTTGCGAAGTCGATGCTCGAGCACCACTACGACCCGAGCTACGCAAGGTCGCTGCGGCGCGGCTACGGGGATAAGATCCCGGACCTTGCGGTGCGGGTGGACCCGTGCGACGAAGCCTCCCTGGGCGCCGCCGCCGCCGAGCTGCGGGCGTCTGTCGGCTGAGCGGACCCCAGGGGGCGATTCGGTTAGAATCCCCGCCCTGTGGCAGCGGCCTTCGGCCGTTGCACGGCTAAACCAAGGGAACGGAAATGGCAGTACCCCAGAACAAGAAGTCCGCCTCGAGGACGCGGATGCTGCGCGCCCGGGCGCGCCTCGCGCTGCCGGAGCTCTGCTCGGACGCAGGCGGCAAGGGCAGGGTCCGCGGCTCATTTCGCAGGCGCCATCACCTCGGCGCCGACGGGGTCTATCGCGGCGTGAGGTACTTCCTGCCCAAGACCGACCTGGTTGGCCCGGACGAGGAATGATCCCAGGCCGGGCCGGCTGACGCCGCCCGGCTAGGCCAGATGCCGACGAAAGTCGCGATTGACGCGATGAGCGGCGATCGCGGCCCAGGCGTCGCAGTCGCGGCAATGAGGGCCGCCGTCGCGGCCGATCCCGACCTGGAACTCGTGGCGGTCGGGGCGAAAGAGGCGCTCGAGCCGCTCGTTGACGGGTCGGAAAGGATAGGCATACTCGAGGCGAAGGAAGTGGTCTCGATGGACGACGAGCCGCTGAAGGTCCTCCGCCGCCGGGAGAGCTCGATGTTCAAGGCGATCCGCGCCGTGGCAAACGGCGAGGTCCAGGCCGCGGTGAGCCCGGGCAACACAGGCGCGCTGATCGGCATGGGGCGCATCCAGCTCAAGATGATCGACGGCCACCACCGGCCTGCGATCGGCGGCTTTGTCCCGTGCGAGCGCTGCAACTCTTCGTTCTGCATGCTCGACCTCGGGGCGAACGTCGACCGGAGCGCGGACATGCTCGTAGCCTTCGCCCACCTCGGCGACGCGCTGTTCCGCGCCGTGACGGGCAAGGAAAGCCCGTCGGTCGCGCTGCTCAACATCGGCAAGGAGCACATCAAGGGCGACAAGGAGATCAAGGACGCCGGCGAGATGCTGTCGAGGTCGAAGCTCAACTTCATCGGCAACGTCGAGGCCAACTCCATCTACGACCACGCAGCCGACGTGGTGATCTGCGACGGGTTCACGGGCAACGTGTTCCTCAAGACCATGGAGGGGCTCGCCGGCATGATCAAGGGCATGCTCAGCGACGCGTACTCGAGGAACATCGTCACCAAGATCGGCGCGCTCGCCTCGTCGCCCGTGCTCAACGGCCTCCGCCGCGACATGGACTCGAGGCGCTACAACGGCGCCGCGATCCTCGGCCTGCGCGGGCTGCTCGTCAAGAGCCACGGCAACGCGGACGAGCTCGCCTTCCAGAGCGCGATCGAGTTCACCGCAAAGCAGGCGCGCATGGACCTCGTCCGGATGATCGACGAGCAGGAACACAACCGCACTTGACCCACTCCACCATAACCGGCATCGGGACCTCCCTGCCGGAGAGGGTGGTGGGGAACGACTTCTTCTCGGAATACCTCGACACGAGCGAGGAGTGGATCTCGTCTAGGACAGGGATCAAGACCCGCAGGTTCGTCGAGCCCGGCACGCAGGTTGCCGAGCTTGCCCTGCCTGCGGCGCAGGGCGCGATGGAGATGGCCGGGATGAAGGCCGCGGACGTTGACCTGATCCTGTTTGCAACGACTACTCCCGACCGCTTCATGCCCTCTACCGCATGCCTGCTGCAGGGGATGCTCGGATCGGACGGGTGCCCGGCGCTCGACGTGCAGGCGGTTTGCAGCGGGTTTTTGTACGGGCTTGAGCTCGCTGACGCGCTGGTCAGGTCGGAGAAGTACGAACGGATTCTTCTCGTCGGCGCGGAGATCTACTCGCGGGTGCTCGACTTCGACGACCGCTCGACATGCATCCTGTTCGGCGACGGGGCCGGCGCCGCAGTGATCGCCGCTAGCGACAAGCCAGGAATCGCCGCGGTGAACCTCGGCGCCGACGGAAGCCTGGCCGACGTGATCACGATGAAGGGGCACGTTGCCAAGAACGAGATAGTCGGCGACGGCTTCTTCCGCATGGACGGGCCGAAGGTGTACAAGCTTGCCATATCCGCGATGGAGCGCTCCGCCAGGAAGGCGTGCGAGGAGGCGGGCATCGAGGTTTCCGACATCGACTGGCTGGTTCCGCACCAGGCGAACCTGCGGATCCTGGACACGCTTGCATCGCGGATGGGCGTGGACCAGGAGAAGGTCGTCCGAACTGTCACAGACCACGCGAACACGTCCGCGGCGTCGGTTCCCCTTGCGCTCGAGAGCATCTGGGAGCGGATCAAGCCGGGAGAGTGGGTGATGCTGTCGGCGGTCGGCGGCGGCCTTACGTGGGGGTCGGCGCTGTGGCGGGCGTGACCGGGTGGGCCTTTGCCTTTCCAGGGCAGGGCTCGCAGAAAAAGGGGATGTTTTCTGCCGCAGGCGTGCCGGAGCAGGTCGTCGCGGCGGCAAAGGAGGCTTCGGAGGTTCTCGGCGAGGACCTCGTCGGAATCAGCGAGGGCGACGGGATCAACGAGACGCGCAACGCGCAGCCGGCGCTGCTTGCAGCGGGGGTCGGAACATACAGGGCGTGGATCGAAGCCGGCGGCCCGAAGCCGACGGTCATGGCAGGTCACAGCCTCGGTGAGTACTCCGCCTTGGTCTGCGCGGGCGCGCTCGGCTTCGCCGATGCTGTCCGGCTGGTTCGCAAGCGCGCCGACGCCATGCTGGAGGCCGTGCCCAAGGGAGTCGGAAGGATGACGGCGATACTCGGCCTCGATGAAGGACAGGTGAAAAAAGCTTGCGACGAAGTCGGCGAGGGCGCGTGGCCTGCAAACATCAACGCACCCGGCCAGGTGGTGATCTCAGGCCTTGCCGAGAAGGTTGACGTTGCGGCCGATCGGTGCAGGGAAGAGGGGGCCAAGAGGGCCGTGCCGCTTGCGGTGGAGGTTCCGTCGCACTGTCCGCTGATGCAACCGGCGGCAGACGCGCTTCAAAAGGAACTTGAAGTCTTTGAAGTTCTCGAGTGCGGCATTCCGGTCGTGCAAAACGCAACCGGAGTCGCCGCGCGCGAACCGGATGCAATCAGGAAGAATCTCGTCGCGCAGTTGACCGAGCCGGTGAACTGGGTTGTATGCGTCAACGCCATGGCCAGCAGTTCGGATAGCATTGCTGAGTGCGGCCCGTCAGGGGTGCTTCATGCCCTCAACAGGCGGATCATTGAACCCGGCAGTTGCCACAGCTTGTCTAACGCTGATTCAATTGGAGTCCTTTCTGTTTCTTAAACGTAACCAGATCACAGAAATAGCATTGCTCGAACAAAATCTTCAATTCAGTTTTACGAATGAACATGTGATTCGCCTACATCACTGAGTTTCATCGGTGATCAGATGAATCCAAAGTCCAAATCGAAATCTTGGACATCTGTAAACTCCTCTCCGAGCGGCCCGAGCGACTCTTGTTTCGACGCAAGGATTGCTGCGGTCTCGGAAGAGGGAATTATTGACAGGCTCTCCGTTACGTACCGCCATGAGCGCACCCTGGCCCATGGCAATAATATTCCAAGCGACATGAAGACCACAAACAAGTTGACCACGAAATACTTGTACAGGTACGTTCTGGAATTCATCGAGCACAACAAGGTGCTTCCGTCGCTCAGCCTTATGGAAGAGTAAAAGAGCGGAAGTATTCGTGAGCGATACGCTCCGATGGTAGACATTATCAGAAACAGACCCAGCAACGGAATTGCCAGCACAGCAAGCAAACGCCTGAATTCTGTAGGCTCGAACGAAAGCGTCACGGCGAACCAAGCAATTACAATCAGAAAAAAAGCAGGAGCGGACCAGAGCAATGTTGCGAATAAGTGCCTGTAGTAACTCCTTGCTCGTGCATGGTATGTCATTTCGAGCTTGCCGAAACAGAATTGGTTGACAAGGATTTTGTGACGCATGTAATGATAGAAGGGAAAAAGCAGAATCCAGTAAGCAAGAGCTAGCCAATACAACAAATTCAGAAATTGGTTTGATTCGTCAAACTGCTGCCGCGAGTAAGACACTGTCAGAATTATCCAGGCAAACAGGTAGTACAGGATATACAGCCAATACGAGGGCCTGTAGTTCTTGACATACCTGAAGCGTACTGATCGGTGGACTGTGTGACGGGCGTTGAATGAGCGCCCGCGGACCAAAGCGAAAGGAATCAGAAACAGCAACAACAGAGTCATCGCGCCGATACCTTCCCAGACAAGGGCCAGTAGGTCCTCGCTGAACAGCAATGCGGCAATTGCCACTACAACAATGATTCGCGCGGTGAGGATTGACAGTGGACGAGCGTCGAAATCCATGTTGTGTCCGCCTAGGTAAAGGTTGCCATAGAAAAACTTCCTGCTGCGGACTTTGGCCCAAGCCGAATATATTCCTAAAGTGACCAGCGTCAGAAACAGGTTTACGTAGAAAATCCTGAAGTAATCCGATGTTGCCCCCTTGAAGGAAAAACGCAGGGGGAGAGTTTCGCCTGTGCCGTTGGCTTCAGCCAAGGCCTCTTTGAATGTGTTGGCATGCTCGCCAACTTCGCGGACTTCAGCCGCTGGAGCGAGGGCAATTGAACTGTCTTGTGACATCGAGTCAATTGGTATTATCGCATTTCAATAACCGGTAATTCAGAACGCACTCACGAATGCATGAGCTCCTGCATGCTGAAATCGAGCAACAGCCAACAGATAAAATCTGGATACGATGAGAGCAGTGAACGTGGTTCGGTGGACTGCGGCGTCAGTGGCAATGATGGCTTTCCCGACATTGCTGGCTCTGTTCCTGAGCCAGACAGTTTCTGACTTAGTGGATGACTCTGCGGCCTGGGTTGAAAAGAAGCTGTCGGACATTTCCTTGCCCTTGAACGTTGCATCGAGGGAGGGGGACGCCCAGAGAGTCTCAAAACTGATTGCTGCGGGTGAGGACATAGATGCTTCAGACAGCATTTATGGCCTGACCCCGCTCCATGAAGCCGCATCATCGGGGTCAGTTGAATCTGTGAGGATTTTGCTTGATGCTGGAGCAACTGTTGACAGTCTGACAAATCGCGGTCAGACACCTTTGCATGCTGCTGCGTTCCATGGACATCTCGATATTGTTGAAGAATTAATCGATGCTGGCGCAGATGCGGACAAGGTTGACCACAACAGGGACACGCCATTGTTCAAAGCGGCAGATTCAGGTAACGCGGATCTTGTGAAATTTCTGATTGATGCTGGAGCGAGTGTAAACGGAGTTCACGAGGATGGAAGAACGCCGCTGTTTGCGGCTGCATGGAACAATCATGTTGATGCCGCTGGTGTATTGCTGTCCGAAGGAGCTGATGTCGATGGCAGGGTAGGCGGGCTTCACCCGGCGATTTCTCCGATGTACCCGGCTTCACAATTCGGCAATGTCGAGGTGATCAAGTTATTGCTGGCTGAGGGCGCGGACCCCGAGCACGAAGGCAGGGTCAAGTCAACTCCTCTTCATATCGCGGCGTCTCACGGCCAAGATGAGGTGGTTTCTTTGTTGCTTGATTCAGGGATTACAGACGTTGACGAGGTGAACGGGTATGGATACACGCCATTGCAATATGCAGTGATGGGAAAATATCCAGCCGTTGCATCAAGATTGATGGACGCCGGGGCGGATCCTGACCGCAAGATCAAAACTGAGGTCGGGAAAATTTCTGCCGCACCCTTGACATTCTCGGCTAGCCGCGTCGTAAGACTTGTACCGCCAAGCCTAGGAATTAAACAGACTGAGCCAGGTAAATTAGATCGGCGTCAGACTCCGTTGTTTTTTTCCCTTCGGCCCCTTACAGGCGATCCTGACATTGTGGCTGCATTGGTGGAAGGTGGTGCAGACTTGAATGCGAAGCTTTCCAATGATGCGACTATTCTTCACCTTGCCGTTGATCAGTTCAACGATGTGGACAGAGTGAGAAGAATGCTTGAATACGGAGCTGATCCAAATTCCAGGGACGTGACCGGATCAACACCGTTGCACTACGCAGCGTTCTATGGCTATGACAGGACTGCATCTATGCTGATCGAAAACGGCGCAAACGTGAGCGTCAGAAACTATGTCGGCAAGTCAGCATTGGAATATACGGAATGCCTCCGGAATAATTCAACCGAGGATTTGCTGATAAAGCACGGAGCAACCCGCGACGAACCAGTTGAGGGAGACTTGCCAATGAGGGAGGTGTGTTTGAAGCTGTTCGGAAACAAAGATGCTACGGTTATGCGTATCATTTCTTGGACAGCTCCTTTGGCTGGCAGATTGTTTCGCTGGTTTGGCAGCTGGTACTAGTTTCCAAGGATTAGGAATCGCTTCGTTACGTGTTTTTCCTGCCTGACGAGGCAGGTAGCGGAATGTATAGCCATGACAGAATCAGGTCTGTTCGTGGGAAAATATCCAGTGTTGCTTGAAACGACGCAATATCCGACTGGCGTCTGCAGAGCGCTGTTGCCTCGGATGAGCTTTTTCACGATGCCAGGCAATTCATGATTGCAAATCGAATCTGATTCATGTCCCTCAACGCCGTCAACCCCACCGAAGGCGAATTCGCCGGGCTGGTCGAGGCATGCGCCGGAGGGCCGGTTCCCTTCGTCGTGCGGCTGCCCAACGACCTGCACACGCCTGTGTCGGTCTATTCGAACCTGCGCTCGGCAAGCCCTCACGCCTTCTTTCTCGAGAGTGTCGAGACCGGGGTCAGGCTCGGCCGCTACAGCTTCATGGGCGCCTCGCCCAGGAAGGTCTTCGAGTGCAGGGACGGCAGGTTCGTCACTACCGACGGCGCAGGGAAGGAGATCGAGAGCCTCGACTGCGACGATCCCCTGGCCGAGCTGGAAGGGCGCATGCAAGGCTACCGGGCCAAGTGGCCGGACAGCCTCGCGCTGCCTCCTCTGGTCGGCGGCGTGGTCGGGTACCTCGGGTACGACTGCGTGCACTACTTCGAGCCGGTCGGCGATATGCTGCCCGACGAATTGTCTGTGCCCGAGATGGCGTGGATGCTCACGGACCACGTGGTCTGCTTCGACCACCTCCACTCGGAGATCCTGGTCAGCAAGTGCTTGCTTCCCGAAGAGACTGAAGGCGAGAAAGCAAGTGTGCTGTACGAGAGGCTGGTGGAGGAGGCGCGTGAGTTCGCCTCGAGGCACCTGCGCCCTGCGGAGCTCAGCGAGGTCGACTTCGACGGGCTGTTCGAGCAGGGCGACTCGCTTCCGGCAGGGCTTGAGAGCAACTGCGACGAGTCCTGCTACTGCGACATCGTTGAGCGGGCGAAGGAGCGCATCCGCGCCGGCGACGTCTTCCAGGTCGTTCCCTCAAGACGCTACTCGATGCCGCTCAAGGCCACCCCGCTCGACGTCTACCGCTCGCTGCGCAAGCTCAACCCCTCCTCGTACATGTTCGCCCTGAGGTTCGGCGACTTCGATGCGGTCGGCTCGTCGCCTGAGACCCAGCTCCGCTGCGAGGGCGGCGAGCTGATGATGCGCCCGCTTGCGGGGACCAGGCCGAGGACCGGGGACCCGGCCCGCGACGCCGGGCTCGCCCGCGAGCTGCTGGCCGACGAGAAGGAGTGCGCCGAGCACAGGATGCTCGTCGACCTCGTGCGAAACGACCTCGGCCGCGTCGCCAAGCCAGGCAGCGTCGAGATCAAGAGGCTGCTCGAGGTCGAGCACTACTCGCACGTCATGCACATCACCTCCGAGGTGGTTGCCGAGCTAGCGGACGACAAGTCGCTGTTCGACGCGATGCGCTCGACGTTCCCAGCCGGCACGCTGTCGGGCGCGCCGAAGGTGCGCGCCATGCAGCTGATCAACGGGTTCGAGTCCGTTCGCCGCAACGTCTACGGCGGGCTGGTCGGCTACATCGACTTCGGCGGCAACAGCGACAGCTGCATCGCCATCAGGATGATGATGGCCAAGGGCGGCAAGGCCTGGGTGCAGGCCGGCGGCGGGCTGGTCGCAGACTCGGAGCCCGGGGCGGAATACCGGGAGACGGTCAACAAGGCCAAGGCGGTGCTGGCCGCGATCGCCGAGGCGGGAGGTCCAGGGTGATCTTCCTGCTCGACAACTACGACTCGTTCACCTACAACCTCTACCAGATGATGCTCGGCATGGGCCGCGCCGTGGAGGTCGGGCGCAACGACCGGGTGGGCGCGTCGGAGGTGGTCGGCCTCGCTCCCGAGGCCGTGGTCCTCTCGCCCGGCCCGGGCCGCCCCGAGGACGCCGGGATCATGCAGGAGCTGATCGGCAAGCTGGTCGAGGGCGAAATCCCGTGCCTCGGGGTCTGCCTCGGCATGCAGGGCCTCGGCTTGCACTTCGGCTCGAAGGTCGTCCGGTCCAAGGAGCAGATGCACGGCAAGACCTGCGGCATCGAGCACGACGGCTCGGGGGTCTTCAGGGGGATCGACGGCAGGATCACAGTCATGCGGTACCATTCCCTCGCCTTGGACGGCCTGCACGACGAGAACCTCGTCGCGACCGCGCGCAGCGACGACGGCGAGCTGATGGCGTTCAGGCACGGCAGGCTTCCGGTGGAGGGCCTTCAGTTCCACCCTGAGTCCTTCGCAACCGAGCACGGAGAGAAGATGTTGGAGAATTTCCTTGATGAGCACGCAGGCAACGGAAGCTGAAGCGAAAAGGGTCGCCCTGGTCACGGGCGCGAGCAGGGGGATCGGGGCCGCCGTGATCAAGGCTCTTGGCGAACGGTTCGAGGTGCACGGGACCGCGACCAGCGAAGAGGGCGCCGCCGCCGTCACGGAGGCGGTCAAGGCCGCGGGCCATTCCGGAAAGGGGCACGCCTACCGCGCCGGCAACGCGGGCGACCTGGCGCGACTCACCGAGGCGGTGCCGGCGGCGGACACGCTCGTGTGCAACGCCGGCATCAGCCGCGACGGCCTGTTCGTGAGGATGAAGGACGATGCGCTGTCGGAGGTGCTGGAGGTCAACCTCGCCGACCCGTTCCGCCTTGCGCGGCACTACATCCAGGGCATGGCCAAGGCGCGCCGGGGCAGGATCGTGATGCTCTCGTCGGTCGTTGCGTCGACCGGCAACGCGGGCCAGGCGAACTACGTCGCGAGCAAGGCCGGCATCGAGGGCCTGGTCCGGACCCTCGCGAGGGAGTACGGGCGCCGCGGGATCACCGTAAACGCGGTCGCGCCCGGATACATCGACACCGACATGACCCGCGAGAAGATCAGCGACAAGGTCCGCGAGGCCTTGCTCGGGAACATCCCGCTCGGCCGCACGGGCCTGCCCGAGGAGGTCGCGTCTGTCATCTCTTTCCTCGTCTCGGACGAGGCCTCCTACGTCACGGGCGCGACGATTCCAGTCAACGGCGGCCTGGCGATGGGATAATCAGCGCGGCGCCGGATCGCGCGCGCGGGCCCATAGCTCAATCGGTTAGAGCAGCGGACTCATAATCCGTCGGCTGCTGGTTCGAGTCCAGCTGGGCCCACCAACCGGGCGGGCGGGGACGTCAGCCGGTCCCCTCGACCTCCGTCCAGGCCGAGCCGCCGTTCGACGACTCGAGCGCCGCCGCCGAAAACGCCATGCCGGCCATCCCGTCGTCGATGCCGGGGAACGGGGCGGCGTTATCTATCCCCGACTCGATGCCGTTGATCCGCGCGAGTATCTGCACCGCGACGTCGCTGTAGAGCTGCGCGAAGGCCTCGAGGTAACCCTCCGGGTGGCCCGGCGGTATCCTGGTCGCCGCCGCGGCCCACGGGCCGAGGTTGGCCAGCCCCCTCGAGTACTGCCTGACCGGCTCGTTGCCGCCGGTGCAGACGGTCATCTGGTTGGGGTGCTCCTGCTCCCAGCGCAGGCTGCCCTTGGTCCCGTAGATCCCGATCGAGAGCCCGTTCTCGTGCCCGAGGCTGATCTGGCTGCAGGACAGGACGCCCTTGGCGCCGCCTTCGTAGCGCAGCAGGATGTCCGCGTGGTCGTCGAGCTTGCGCCCCGGGACGAACGAGGTGAGGTCGGCGGCCACGCTTTCCAGCTCCAGGCCCGTGACGTAGCGGGCGATGTGGAAGGCGTGCGTGCCGATGTCGCCGACGCAGCCGACGGGCCCGCTCCGCTTGGGGTCCGTGCGCCACTCGGCCTGCTTGACGCCCTGGTTCTCGACGTCCGTCGACAGCCAGCCCTGTATGTATGTCGCGCGCACGTAGCGGACCTCGCCGATCTCGCCGGCGGCGACCATCGCGCGCGCCTCGCGCACGAGCGGGTAGCCGGTGTAGTTGTGCGTGAGCAGGAAGCAGACGTTGTTGTCCTCGAGCGACTTCTTCGCCTTCCTCGCGTTCTCCATCGTGTCGCACAGCGGCTTGTCGCAGATCACGTGGATGCCGCGCGCGGCGAAGCTCTCGATCGGGCCGCTGTGCAGGTGGTTCGGCGTGACGATGCTCACCGCGTCGATGCCGTCGTCGCGCTCCGCCTCCCCCTCGGCCATCTGTTCGTAGCCTGCGTAGCTGCGCTCCTTGTCGATTCCTATGTCCAGCGCCGACTGCAGCGCGCGCGCCGGGTCCGACGACAGGGCGCCTGCGACGAGCTCGTAGCGGTCGTCGATGCGCGAGGCGATGCGGTGGACGTTCCCGATCAGCGAGCCCTGGCCGCCGCCGACCATCCCGAGGCGGATTCTCCTCCTCACGTCACTTGCCCCCGATTCCGAGGATGCGCCTGTTGGCGTCCTCGTCCGAGCCGCCTGCGGCGAAGTCGTCGAAGGCGTGCTCGGTCACGCGGATGATCTGGTCGGCGATGAACTCGGCCCCCTCGCGCGCGCCGTCCTCGGGGTGCTTGAGGCAGCACTCCCACTCGAGCACGGGCCAGCCGTCGAATCCGTAGGAGGTCAGCTTGGAGAAGATCGACGGGAAGTCGACCTCGCCGTCGCCGAGGGACCTGAACCTGCCGGCGCGGTCGACCCAGGACTGGTAGCCGCCGTAGACCCCCTGGCGGCCGGTCGGGTTGAGCTCGGCGTCCTTGACGTGGAACATCCTGATCCGCTCGTGGTAGATGTCGATGTAGTCGATGTAGTCGAGCGCCTGCAGGACGAAGTGGCTCGGGTCGTAGAGGATGTTGCAGCGCGGGTGGCCGCCGACGCGCTCGAGGAACATCTCGAAGGTCACCCCGTCGTGCAGGTCCTCGCCCGGGTGGATCTCGTAGCAGAGGTCGACTCCGGCCTTGTCAAAGTCGTCGAGGATCGGCTTCCAGCGCCTGGCGAGCTCGTCGAAGGCGGTCTCGACCAGTCCGGCCGGCCGCTGCGGCCAGGGGTAGACGTACGGCCAGGCGAGCGCGCCGGAGAACGTCGCGTGCGCCGACAGCCCGAGGTTCGCCGACGCCTTTGCCGCGGCCTGCAGCTGCCCGACGGCCCACTTCTGCCGCTCGGCGGGCTTGCCGCGCACAGCCTCGGGGGCGAAGCCGTCGAACATCTCGTCGTACGCCGGGTGCACCGCGACGAGCTGTCCCTGCAGGTGGGTGGACAGCTCGGATATCTCGACCCCGGCCTCCCTTGCGGTCCCCGCGGCCTCGTCGCAGTAGTCCTTGCTCCCGGCCGCCTTCTCCAGGTCGAACAGCCTCGCGTCCCAGGACGGGACCTGGACGCCCTCGTAGCCGAGGCCGGCGGCCCACTTGCAGATGTCCGCGAAGCCGCTGAACGGCTTCTCGTCGCCGGCGAACTGGGCGAGGAAGATCGCCGGGCCCTTCATCGTTCTCATGTTGCCCTCCGTCGGGAAGCGCCGGGCGGCAAGGCGGTCAGGCGTCCGAGGAGCGCTTCCACAGGTTGATGTTCGCCTCCTTGGCGTACTTGTCGATCTCCTTGAGCTCGTCCGCGGCGAAGTCTGTCTTGTCGGCGGCCGCCGCGCACTCGGTGATCTGCTTGGGCGAGCTCGCGCCGATCAGCGCCGACGTCACCCGGCTGTCGCGGAGCACCCAGGACAGCGCCATCTGCGCGAGGTTCTGGCCGCGGTCGCCGGCGATCTTGTTGAGCGCCTTGATGTTCTCGATCACCTCGGGGGTGATCTTCTTCTGGCTGAGCGAGGCGCCCTTGGTCGCGCGGCTGCCCTCGGGGATGCCCTCGAGGTACTTGCTCGTGAGGAGGCCCTGCGCGAGCGGCGAGAACGCGATCATGCCCATGCCGAGGGTCTCGAGGGTGTCGAGCAGGCCGTCCTTCTCGACCCAGCGGTTGACCAGCGAGTAGCTCGGCTGGCTGATGATGCACGGGGTCCCGAGCTCCTTGAGTATCGCGTGCGCCTCGACGGTGCGCTTCGAGCCGTAGGACGACACGCCGGCGTAGATCGCCTTGCCGCTGCGCACCGCCTGGTCGAGCGCGCCCATCGTCTCCTCGAGCGGCGTGTCCGGGTCGTAGCGGTGCGAGTAGAAGATGTCGACGTAGTCGAGCTTGAGCCGCTTGAGGCTCTGGTCGAGGCTCGCGAGCAGGTACTTGCGGCTGCCCCACTCGCCGTAGGGCCCCGGCCACATCAGGTACCCCGCCTTGGTGGTCACGATCAGCTCGTCGCGGTAGCCCGCGAAGTCGGCCTTGAGGTAGTCGCCGAAGAAGCTCTCGGCGGAGCCGGGCAGGGGGCCGTAGTTGTTGGCGAGGTCGAAGTGGGTGATGCCGAGGTCGAAGGCCGTGCGGCACATGCGCACCTTGTTCTCGTGCGGGGTCTTGTCGCCGAAGTTGTGCCAGAGCCCGAGCGAGATCGCCGGCAGCTTCAGGCCGGACTTCCCGCAACGGTTGTACTTCATCCCGTTGTAACGGTCCCTGTTGGGAATCCAGCTCATGGCGCGCGTCCTCCGTCCTTGCCCGAATGCGCCATTCTACCAACCGCCGGGCGCGCCGGCCCGAAGTGCGGCGGATAGAATCCGCAGCGACTAGGGCAGAACCCGTCCCGCCCGCAGGCGGGAGCAGGGGCAAGGGCAACTCCGCGACCTCCGCCGGATGATCAGGAATCGGGACACGCGCCGCGAGCCGAGCTTCGCCTCGGGCAGCGGGGGCGCCGACGGCGCCGGGGAGGCGGACGGGCCGGGCAGCCCCGCCGCGGAGCGCGGCCCGCGCCCCGCGGGCAGGCGCAGGAGGGCAAGGAGAAGGGGCCGCGGCATCGTCGCCAACCTGTTCCTGCTTGCGTTCGCGGCCGCGCTCGGGGCGGTGGGCCTCTACGGGTACGAGCGCTACATGGAGCAGCACGTCTCGCTCGAGGGCCTGAGCCTCGAGGCCGACAGCGCGGGGGGCGTAGCCGAGTACGCCAGGCCCGCGGCCGGCGGGCCGCTCGGCGAGGCCGAGCTTCGGTGGTGCCTGCGCGAGGAGGTCTTCCTGGAGGTTCTCATCGGCGTCGCGACTACCAACAGGGAGTTCTCGAGGATCAGCGAGCTCCAGGTCGAGGCCGCCGGTCTGTGCGACCTCGGCTCTGCCGAACCCGCCGCGCTCGCCGCGGCGCGGGAGCACGTTTCGGCGCGCCGCGAGGAGCTCGTGCAGGCTGCGCTCGACGAGCAGCTGCTCGTTCTCGGCGGCGAGGACGGCGGGCAGTGGAGCAGGTCGGAGATGGTGGCCGACATCCAGACCCTGCTTGACTCGCTCGGCTACGACGTCGGGACGGTCGACGGCCTGTACGGGACCCAGACCAAGGTTGCAATCAGGGCCTTCGAGCGCGAGCGCGGCCTGCCGGAAAGCGGCGCGGCGACCGTGGGGATCCTCCGCGAGCTGCGCAAGGCGGCGAGCGAGGCCAACTGACGGCGGCGGCGGGCCCTTGAACGGGCGTCGCATCGTTGTTATAAAATTCACAGGTTCAACGCCGCGCTGGCCGCGCCGGAACGGAGCCGCCCCCCTCAATGAGCAAGAAACGCGACAGGAAGACCAAGAAGCCGGTCGGCAAGCCGGCCGCGGCAGCCCCTGAGCCGGAGAAGGCCAACGGCGACGCCGCCGAGGCGGCGGCCGCGCCCGCAATTGCGGAGATGAGCTTCGCCGGCGAGAAGCTCACCCGGAACCGCCTTGCCAAGATGCTCAGGACCCTGTACCGCCGGACCGGGGAGCATTACTACGAGGACGCGGCAAAGGACCCCGGCTCGCCGGACATGCTCCGCCCGGACGCCAAGGAGCCTCACGAGGCCGACTTCCAGGAGGCGGCTACCGACATGCTCACGAACCTGACCGAGCGTCAGGTGCAGGCGATCTTCACCCGCGTCGGGTCCGGGGTCGGGGACAAGCAGCGGCGGATGAGCGACGAGGCCGCGTCCAAGAGGCTCGGGATATCGAAAAAGCACGTCCGCGAGCTCGAGCGCAACTGCTTCGACCCGGCCAAGGTGCGCAACCCGAACGTGCGGGTGTGCCTGATCGCAAACCTGATGGCGACCAGGGTCGGCCCGACCAAGCCCTTCGACGCGTCGGCGGTCAAGCCGCGACGGGTCAGCAGGGAGCACCTGCGCAAGCTCACGGCGGAGGACGGCGACAGGCTCAAGGGCAAGCACGGCAAGGGCGACAAGGAGCTCACCTTCGACGACGAGACCCGAGAGAAGATGCTGCGGCTGATCAACGTCGGCCTGCGCAGCGGCTACATCACCCAGGCGAAGATCATCGACACGCTTCCCGAGTCGCTCCAGTCAAAGGACCATCTCGAGGACGTCACCGGCATGCTCGTCTCCGAGTTCAAGATCCAGGTCCTCGACAAGGAGCCTGCGAAGGAGGAGGAGGTGATGATGGTCTCCGAGGCGGACCACGCCTCGTCGGAGGAGGACGTAGACGCCAAGGCCGAGGCCGCGCTCAACAAGATGGCCGGGATGGTCCAGACGACCGACATCGCCCGCATGTACATGCGCGAGATGAACAACCACCGCCTGCTGTCCCGCAAGGAGGAGACCGAGATCGCTGTGCGCATCGAGTGCTGCCTGCGCCTGACGACGAACTCCTGCTGCAGGTGCCCCGCGATAGTCGACCACATCCTCGAGACCTGCGACCTGCTCCTCGAGGACGAGCTCCAGGCGAAGGTGGTCCTCTACGGCAGGTTCGAGGAGGACCTCGACAGCGACCAGCTCCGCTACCGGCTCGAGCACTCGGACGAGCTGGACGTGGAGATGAAGCCTGTCATTGCCGACAAGAACGAGGCCTACATCTCCCCGGAGCACGAGGACCTGACAAGCCAGTTCCTTAAGATCTGCCGCAAGATCAAGGAGTTCCGGACGAAAACCCAGAACTCGCCCAAGGGATCCAGGGCCTGGAAGGTCGCCAGGCGCAACATGGAGAAGTGGCTGCTCAGCGTGCGCTTCACCACGCCGTTCGTCAAGAACATCGCCGAGCGCACCTTCGGCTTCCAGCGCCGCGCCCGTGAGCTTCGGTCGGAGATGAGGAGCATGCTCAGCCGCAACCTCAACTACAAGACGCGCGACTTCGACCGCGAGTTCCCCAAGAACGTCATGAACCCGAACTGGATCGACGAGCTCAACAAGGTGCGCAACCTCGGCAACAGCGCGGTGAACTACATCCCCGAGGTCAGGTCGCGGCACGAGGAGCTCGTGAAGCTGCTGAACTTGATCGACATGGAGAGCATCGACGAGATCGACGCGCTGTGCGAGGAGATCCGCGACTGCCTGCGCAAGCTCAAGGAGGCCAACGACAAGATGGTGCTCTCGAACCTGCGCCTGGTCGTTTCGATAGCGAAGGCGTACCAGTCGCGCGGCCTGCAGTTCCTCGACCTGATCCAGGAGGGCAACATCGGCCTGATGAAGGCGGTCGACAAGTTCGAGTACCGCCGCGGCTGGAAGTTCTCGACCTACGCGACCTGGTGGATCCGCCAGGCGATCACCCGCGCGATCGCCGACCAGGGCCGGACGATCCGGGTGCCGGTGCACATGATCGAGTCGATCAACAAGGTCAACCGCACGATCCGCCAGCTGCAGCAGCAGAGCGGCGACGACCCGAGCGTCGAGACGATCGCGCAGGTCCTCGAGATCCCGGTAGAGAAGGTCAAGCGCGCGATGAGCGTGGCGAAGGAGCCGATCTCGACCGAGACGCAGGTCGGCGACGACGACGCGGTGACCATCGACTTCCTCGCCGACACCGACACGGAGGGGATAGAGACCACGCTTGAGAACCATGCGCTTCAGGAGGCGGTCAAGGAGATGCTCACCGACCTGCACTCGGAGCGCGACAAGAAGGTGATCGAGATGCGCTTCGGCATAGGAACGAAGAAGGTGCTCACGCTCGACGAGATCGGCCGGCAGATGAACCTGACCCGCGAGCGGGTGCGGCAGATCGAGACGAAGGTCATGAAGAAGCTGGACCACCCCAGGTTCCGCCAGAGGTTCACCGAGCTGTTCTCGAACTGACCTTCCGGCGATCCCGGGGATGCCGGGGAACGCCTTGACCTGCTAAGGCAGTATCGCGGCGCCGAGAAGCATCCGCCTGGCCGGCGGGCAGACGTCCACAGCGGTTGCCGCCAGCCCTGCCAGGCACAGCTTGCCGGGAAAGCGCATGGTCGACAGCATGGCGGCCGCGTCGGTCAGCCTGGCGATCCTCTGCCGGTCCGCCGCGCGCGCCTCGCCGAAGGCGCCCGCGATCTCCTCGGGCGTCCTGTCCCCGCGGCTCTCCAGCATGGAAGCGAGCTCAAGCGCGTCGCGCAGTCCGAGGTTGAGCTCCTGCGCGCCGATCGGGTGGACCGAGCAGGCGCTGGCCCCGAGCAGGACGACCCGCCCGGCCGTCGGGTTGCGCGCGGTGCGCATCCTCGGGGTGAAGCTGCCCCTGCCCGCAAGGACCGCGTCGCGGCCTTCGGGCAGCCACCCGCTCGACTTGGCAAGGTCCGAGTAGGCCTCGTCGTCCAGGTCCGAAAGCCTTTCCGCGGACTCGCGGGAGGCGATCAGCACGTGGCCGAAGCCGTCGGCCCTCGGGATCAGGGTGGAGGCGCCGTCGTCGAGGATGCGCTCCCGGGACTCGTCGCCGGGGTCGTCGCACTCGAACGAGGACACCAGGGCGAGGTGGTCGTACTCCTTGGTCGAGAACGAGAACCCGCAGCCTACCAGCAGGTCCTGCGGCAGGCCGGCGACAGCGACTAAGTCGAAGCGCTCTGATGCGCTCTTCCCTTCGCCGTCCCTCCACGTAACGCTGCCGTCAGTTCCGACGGATTCCACCGTCGCGCCGGCCAGCATGCGGACGTTTTCCTCGCCGCGCAGGGCGGACGCCGCGGCGTCGACGAAGCCGCCCTCAGCGAAGCTGTTCCCGACGCACTCGGCGAAGCAGTCGTCGCCCGACAGCCGCAGGCCTCCGAAGGCGCCCTCGAAGCTGCCGTCGACCGAGGCGATCCTGTGTGCGCTTCCTGCGAAGGCCTCCCAGGCGCCGGAGTCCTTTAGCCGCTCGCACGTCCCGCAGAGCAGGACGAACGTCCTCGACCCCGGCGGCCTCCTGCCGGAGTCGACCACGGTTACCTCCGCGTCCTTGAGCGCCCTTGCCGCAAGCAGGGCGGCCGGTGCGCCGACTGCTCCGCCGCCGAGGAACGCGACCCTGAGAGTCACCCGAACAGCGCCTCGACCTCGGAGGGGTTCTTCGGCGCCGCCGCGGTCAGCACCCTGTTTCCGGTGCGGGTGACGAGCACAAGGTCCTCGATGCGCACGCCGGTGTTCCGCAGCTCCTTCGGCACCTGTTTCCTGCCGTCAAGGTACAGGCCGGGCTCGACCGTCACCACCATGCCGGGGACGAGCCTGAGCGGCCTGCCTTTTCCGTCCTTCCTTAAGATCGGGTCGTGCACCTCGATCCCGAGCATGTGGCCGATCGAGTGGAAGTAGAAGTCGGCGAAGGCTCCAGAGCCCATGACGCGCTCGGGTGCGCCGCGGCAGACTCCCATCGACGCCAGCCCCTTTGCAAGGGCCCGGCTCGCCGAGCGCTGCGCGGACTCGAGAGTGGACCCGGGCCTGATGCGCCGGATCGCCGCCTTCTGCGCGGACAGCACCGTTCCGTACAGCTCCCGCTGCGCGTCCGTGAACCTGCCCGACAGCGGGTACACCCGGGTGATGTCCGACGTGTAGCCAGAGCGCCGCGCTCCGGTGTCGACGAGCACGAGCTTGCCGCGGCCCAGCCTTGAGGAGTTTGCCGTGTAGTGCGCGACGCATGCGTTCCTGCCGCAGGCGACTATCGGGCGGAAGGCGTGCTCCGCGCCGCGCCTGGCGTACGAGCTTGAGAGTGAGGCCTCGAGGTCCGCCTCGGTTGCGGCGCCCGGCAGCGCGGATGCGAGCTCGGCAAGCGCCTCGACCGCGATCCGGGAGCAGCTCTCGATCAGTGCGACCTCGGTCCTGTCCTTGACCATGCGCAGCCTTGCGGTCGCCCAGCGCAGGTCGCTGAGCGACGTCCTGCCGGCGGGCCTGCTGTTCGACATGATGCTCAGTCCCTGCGCTGCGGCCGGGCTGTCCATCCTCACGTGCAGCTGTCCGGCGCCGTTTCCTACGGCCTCCCTGAGCGCGGCGGCGGCGTCCTTCCACGGCCGCACGTCGTCGACAGCAAGGAGCCGGGAAGCCCGGAGCGGCCCGAGGAGCTCGCCGTTCCACCTTTCGTAATCAGGGTCGCGCGCGCGGCAGTGAACCGTCTCGCCCGTTATCTTTCCTCCCTCGACTGCGAGCGACAGCGAGCAGTCGGGCTCGTCCATCCCGGTAAGGTAGAACATGTCGGGGTCAGGCCTGTGGCTGGCGGCGTGGTCCGAAGGAAGCGGCGGGTTCGCCGCGAACACGGTGCCGTCCCCGACGAGCGCCGCCAGGCGCTCGCGCCTCTTCCTGTGCGTTCCGGCATCAGCTGCGCCCATGGTTGCAATGAAATTATAGGAACGCCGGGGAGGGCAGGCGGTGGTAGAATGCCAACCCCCATGGTCGTAATAAGGCTTTCAAGGGCAGGCTCGGTGCACCGGCCGTTCTACCACGTGGTCGTGACCGACTCCAGGGCGCGGCGCGACAGCAGCCACATAGAGCGGATCGGCTACCTTAACTACTACGCCAGCGGCGGCGAGCTGCCGCTCAAGCTCGACGTCGACCGCGTCGAGCACTGGGTGAGCAAGGGAGCCGTCGTGCGCCCGAGCGTAAAGAAGCTCATCCGCAGGGTCCGCCGCGGGGACGTCGCCCCGAGGGATGCAGCTCAGCCGCCTGTGGAGGAGGTTGTCCCGCCCAAGGCGGCCGAGGCGGAGACCAAGGCCGAGCCTGAGGCAGCAGCCGAGGATGCCCCCGCTGCCGCTGCGGAGGCGCCCGAGGCCGCTGAGGCCGCTGAGGCCAAGGAGCCCGAAGCGACCGAGGCTGCGGCAGAGCCTGAGGAGCCTGCCGCTGAAGCCGCCGGCCAGGAGGAGCCGGAGGCCGATGTATCCGGCGAGCCAGCCGGCGAGGAAGATAAAGCCGCCGCCCAGTAAGGCGGGCGCCGGCCCTGTCCGGCTCGATCGGATAGTTCCCGTAGCCAGGATCGGCGCCCCTCACGGGGTACGCGGCTGGGTTTCCCTGAGCCTGTCCGAGGCCAGGCCGGAGGTCCTGGAGGCGAGCGACGCCTGGCGCCTGTCAGGAGACGGCCGCGCCGATCTCTGGAAGGAGGCCAGGGTGTCCGCGACGAAGCGGAACGGGAAGTGCCTGCTCGCGCTGCTTGAGGGTTGCGGGACCAGGGATGACGCCGAGGGGCTGCGCGGCCGCACCGTCGGCATCGAGCGCTTCCGCTTTCCCGAGCTCCCGGAAGGGGAGTACTACTGGTGCGACCTCACGGGACTCCATGTCACCGGCGAGGGAGGCGCAATTCTCGGCGACGTGGTCCGCCTGGATTCGATGCCGAGCAACGACAACCTCGTGGTAAGGAGGGGCTGCCGCGTGCCGCTGCTCATCCCGTTCAAGGATCCGTACATCACCGAGGTGGACCTGGAGCGCGGCGTGATCAGGACGGCCTGGCGGGATGACTACTGACACGGGGTCCGGCGGCGGTCCGGCGCTGCGCTTCGTCGTCGTCACGCTCTTCCCGTCGATGTTCGACGCCCTGGTCAACGAAGGCGTGGTCGGCGCTGCATTCAGGAACGGGCTTGCTGCGCTCGAGCTCGTCAACCCGCGCGACTTCGCGACCGACAGGCACAGGACGGTCGACGACGCGCCTTACGGCGGCGGGCCCGGCATGGTGCTCAAGCCCGAACCGCTCGCTGCGGCGGTCGACAGGGCGAGGGAGATGGCCCCGGGCCTTCCGGTCTGCAACATGAGCCCGCAGGGCAGGGCGCTGGACGACTCCGTCGCCCGCGGGATAGCAGCGACCGACGGGCTCGTGATCCTGTGCGGGAGGTACGCAGGCATAGACCAGCGCGTGATCGAATCAAGGGTGGACTTCGAGCTGTCGGTCGGCGACTACGTCGTCTCGGGCGGCGAGCTTCCGGCGATGACCGTAATCGACGCCGCGATGAGGCACGTCCCCGGGGTGCTCGGCTCAGGGGAGTCTGCCGACGCCGACAGCTTCTCCGCCGGCCGGCTCGCGCCGCCCTGCTACACGCGGCCGGAGGAGTTCGAGGGAATGAGGGTGCCGGAGGTCCTGCTCGGCGGCAACCACGGCGAGATCGGGCGCTGGCGCACCGAGGAGGCGGAACAAAGGACGCGCGAGAAGGGGGGCGCGCCGCTGCCCTGGCAGGCTGGGGACGCGGGCAGCGGGGATATAATTCCCTAGGATAACCAAGATGGGAATCGTTTCCGACTACGAGGCGGCCGAGGTCGCCCGCCTGCGCCGCGACTCCGACCCGCAGTTCGGGCCCGGGGACACCGTCGCCGTGACGGTAAGCGTCGTCGAGGGCAAGAAGAGCCGCAACCAGGTCTTCGAGGGCGTCGTCCTCGCCAAGCGCAACCGCGGGATCAACTCGTCGTTCATCGTGCGCAAGGCCTCCGGGAACGAGGGGGTCGAGCGCACCTTCCAGACCCACTCGCCGGTCATACGCAAGATCGACCTCGTGCGCCGCGGCGACGTGCGGCGCGCAAAGCTCTACTACCTGCGCGGCCTCAGCGGCCGCGCGTCGAGGATCAAGGAAAAGCTCGAGAAGAAGAGGGAAGCAAGGGCCGCCTGACGCGACCCGCAGCCCTGCAGCCGCGCCATGGCATCAAAACTCAAGGAGCTGATCGAGGTCAGCCGGGTCCTGTCCAACAAGACGGACTTTCCCCACATATTCTTCAAGGTCGTCGAGTCGGCCTGCAGCTGCCTCGAGGCCGACGGCGGGACGCTGTACCTGCACGACGAGAAATCGCGCGAGCTCTGTGCCGTCGTTGCGATCAACTTCCCCCTCAAGCTGCACCACGTCCTCGAGGAGTTCAACCCGCAGGACATCAAGGGACTGTTCTCGCTGAGGATCGCCGGCGGCGACAGGAGGGAGAGCTCGATCGCCGCCGAGTGCTGCAGGGTCAAAAGGCCGATCGTCATCGGCGACGTCGAGGGACACGGCGAGTTCGACCTGTCGTCGGTGAGGTCGTTCGACGAGGAGCACGGCTACGTCACCTCGTCGCTCCTGGCGGTTCCGCTCCTGACCGAGGACGGCTCGGTCATCGGGGTGATCCAGCTCGTCAACGCGAGTCACGGGCTCGAGGGCGAGGACGTCGAGTTCGTCGAGGCGATGGCCTCGATACTCGGTATAGCGATCGAGAACAACCTGCTGTTCCTCGGCATGCAGCGGCTGCTCAACTCGGTCGTCGAGATGATCTCGACCGCGATCGACGAGCGCTCCAAGGTGACCGGCGGGCACTGCAAGCGGGTGACCATCCTGACGATGATGCTCGCGCAGGCGATGTCCGACGACGACAGCGGCCCGTACCGGGACTTCAGCCTCGACGAGGAGGGCCTGCGCGAGCTTCGCATAGCCGCGCTCATACACGACGTCGGCAAGATCGCGACCCCGGACCAGGTCCTCGAGAAGAGCAAGAAGCTCGAGTACACCAAGGACAACATCGACCTCGTCGCCCTGCGCTTCGTGATCCGGGCGCTCGAGCTCAGGACCGAGCAGCTCGAGCGGGCGCTCGAGGACGCCGGCGGGAAGGTGCCCGATGCCGACCCCGCCGCAGAGTGCGAGCGCGACGACCTCGAGTTCATCAGGGCTCTCAACACCGGCGGCGAGTTCCTCGACGACGGCGCAAGGGACCGCCTGCTCGAGATAGCGGGGAGGGCCTGCCAGGGCGGCGAGCTGATCGCCGGGGCCGACCTCGAGAACCTCCTCGTGCAGCGCGGGACGCTCAACCCCGAGGAGCGGCAGGTCATGGAGGACCACGCGAGCATATCGATCCGGCTGCTCGACAAGCTCCCGTGGCCGAAGAACCTCACCGAGGTCCCCGAGATCGCCGGCAAGCACCACGAGAACTGCGACGGCTCGGGCTATCCCAAGGGGATCTCCGGCGACGACATGTCGCTGCGCGCGAAGGTGCTCTCGCTCACCGACAGGTTCGAGGGACTGTCCTCGCCGGACCGGAGCTACCGCAAGACGAAGACCCTCGAGCAGGTCATGGCGATCATGCAGAACATGGCGGACTCGAACCAGATCGACCCCGAGCTGTACCGCTTCTTCGTCGACAGCGGCGTGTGCATGGAGTACGCCAGGGAGCACCTGCTGCCCGAGCAGCTGCCCGCCGGCGAGAGGGTGACCCAGTCCGCATGAGGCGCGGCCGGGGCGGCCTCAGCCGCTTTCGGTCAGCGACATCAGCGCCTTTATCTTTCCCTCGAGCAGGAGCATCCTGCTTTTCTTGGTCTCGCTTGCGAGGCCTTCCCCGAGGGACTTGAGCCGCGCGACCTGGCTCTCGGCCGACTTGAGGTTGCCCGCGGAGTACTGCGAGAAGCCGACCGCGAGCCTGTAGTTGTACTCGTCGCCGAGCTCGGACCACAGCTTGGCCTCTGCGTGCGCCACGTCCCAGTTGTTCCGCAGCCCCGAGCTCATCTTCGCGATCGCCTTGACCGCCTTGGTCCTGTCCTTGGCCTCTGCCAGGGCAAGCAGGTGGCCCGAGGCCAGCGCGACGTTGTCCGGGTCCGACCTGCGCGCCTCCTCGATGAGCTCAAGCGCCGCGCCTGCGTCGCCCGCGGCGATGCGGTGCTCGGCGAGCGCGAGGGCGACGATCCAGTTTCCGGCGAGCCCGGAGAGCCTCTCGGCGGCGGCGGCCGCGCCGGTCCTGCCGCGGATGAGCACGCCGTAGTCCCTGACCGCGCCTGCGACCGCCTCAGGAGGCGCCGTTCCGCCGCCGCGCTCGGTGAGCCAGTTGCTCCGCTCGCGGACCAGCCAGTAGCTGAGCCCGTCCGCCGGCCTGGAGGCTCCGCCGCCTCCCTGGGAGCGGATGAACCCGGCCAGCTCCGATACCCGGTTCTCGGTCACGGGGTGCGTGCGGAGGTACTCCAGGTCGGCGCTCTCACCCGGCTTGCCCATCCTGCCGAGCAGGTCGACGAAGCCGTCGGGGTCGTAGCCCGCGCGGACCATCGTGCGCACGGCGATGTTGTCCGCCTCGCGCTCGAACTCGCGGAGCGCGGCGAGCTCCTGGTTCGCCGCCAGCCCCGAGGCGCCGGCGAAGGCGTTCGCCGCGTCGGTGTTGCCGGCGAGCAGCGCGACGAGAAAGCCCGCGGTCGCCACGCCCCTTACGAGCGAGGCTTCCTCGGGCATGCGGTGGAAGTGCTCCTGGGTGATGTGAGCGTGCTCGTGCGCGAGGACCGCGACGATCTCGTCCTCGGACTGCGTGAACGAAAGCAGCCCCGAGTTGATCACGATCACGTTCCCCCAGGCCGCGTAGGCGTTCAGGCTCCCGTCGCGGACGAACGTCACGTAGGTGCGCGGGTTGGCGTCCAGCCTCTCGTTGAGCTCGAGGACGTACTGCTGCAGCACCGGGTCGGAGCTGGCGCGGTCGTGCGTGTACGCGACTGCGAGCCTGCGCTGCACAGCGCCCATCTGCTCGTCCGAGAGCTGCGGAAACTCGTCGGCCCTCGCCGCGGGCGCCGCCGCGGAGGCGAGCGCGCACGCAGCCAGGGCGGCGATGGTGGCGGTATACTTTTTCACCGTGCCGCGTCCCGCATCCGGATGACAGACGGTCCGCTCAGCCACGTCGGCGAGGGCGGCGCGCCGTCGATGGTCGACGTCGGCGGCAAGCCCGCGGTGCGGCGCTACGCGCGCGCGCAGGGCCGGATGAGGGTGTCCGCCGCGGCGCTCGACGCGATCAGGGCGGAAAGCGGCCCGAAGGGATCCGTCTTCGCAGTCGCGACCGTCGCGGCCGTTTCCGCCGCCAAGCGCACCTGGGACCTCATCCCTCTCTGTCACCAGGTCCCTCTCGACAAGGTCGGCGTCGACCTTTCCGTGGACGACAGGGCGGGCGAGGTGGTCTGCGCAGCAGAGGCGAGCTCGCGCTCGGCGACCGGCGTCGAGATGGAGGCGCTCGTCGCGGTGCACGTCGCGCTCGCGACGGTGTACGACATGTGCAAGGCCGTCGACCGCGAAATGGAGGTCGTGAGCATCAGGGTCGTGGAGAAGCGCAAGGAAGGCTAGGCCCGCCCGGGAAGCGCCCCCCTCACTCGTTGCGCAGCAGCGCAAGCGGCGGCGTGCGCACAAGCCGCAGGGTTCCGGCCGAGCCCATCCCCATGACGGTCACGAACGTCGCCAGCAAGACGAGGCCCGCGTTGACCCAGTCCATCTGCCAGGGCAGCTGGAAGATCAGGTCGGTGACCAGGTAGCTCGCGGCCATCGCGACGCCGAGCGCCGGGACCGCGGCGATCGCCGCGATCGCGGCGAACTCGATCCTGAATACCTTCGACAGCGTGTCGTGCGAGGTCCCGAGTATGCGCAGCACGACGGAGTCCTGTTGCCGGCGGTACTTGCCCTCGGCAATCGCCGCGGCAAGGACCAGGATGCCCGAGACCGTCGCGGTCAGCGTGACCATGTTAAGCAGTATCCCGATCCGCTCGAGCAGCCCCGTCACCGAGGCGACGATCGTCCGCGTCCGGATCGGCGTAATGCTCGGCGCGACGCTGATGACCTCGCGCTGGAACGAGTGGTGGTCCCCCTGAAGGTCGCGCACCGAGCCGAGGAAGCCGTGCGGCAGATCCGACCACGGGCCGTCGGACAGGACGAGTGCGAAGTTCACGTCGAAGGTGGTCCAGTCGATCCTGCGCAGGTTCGCTATCGTGAGCTCGTGCTCGGCGCCCTCGACACGGAAGCCGATCGGGTCGCCGATGGACAGCCCGAACTCCTTTGCGGCCTCGGCGTCGAACGAGACGTACAGCCCGCCGTCGCTTCCGTCCCAGGGCTCGCCGTCTGAGACCCGCGAGCTGCCGAACCACTCGGTGTTCTGGTTCCCCGCCCAGGTGAACCTGCGGTCCTCGTCGATTATCCAGTCGTACTCCTCGGGCGCCTCGATCTCCTCGACGGGGACGCCGTTGAGGTGGGTGACCGAGCCGCGCAGCATCGGCAGCTCGATGAGGTCCTCCTCGGTCGGCAGCCACGCTGCGGCCGCCTCCCTTATCCTGTCAGCGTCGCCCGGCTGCATCCCGAGCAGGTAGTACTCGGGGGTCTTGGACGCAAGCGTCTTGTCGAGCTGGTTCTTGAAGTTCGCCTCGGTGAGCGAGAAAGTAAGCAGGGTGCTCAGCCCGACCCCGAGCGACGCCGCGGCCGCTCCGATCTGCCCGCCGCTGCGGGCGACCGACCGCATGGCGATCTTGCCGGGAACCGACCGCGGACGGGTCTTCGCCGCGACCTTGATCATGCCGGTCGCGAGGTAGCGGAACAGCACCGCCGCGACGACCCCGCCGAGCGTGAAGTAAAGCAGGAACAGCTGGTCCCCGGCTACCAGGACGAGCAGCACCACCAGGGCGGCCGCGGGAAGCGCGATGTCGACGAGCGACTCGCGGTCCAGCCTCGTCTCGGTGTCGGCGGCGTGGCCCGACGACAGCGAGAACAGGCTCGTCGGGCTGATCGCGCAGAAAGTCCGGAGCGGGCGGATCGCGAAGATCCAGGCGGTGAGGACGGCGATCAGCGGGACGATCAGGAAGTTGCCGAGAGAGAAGCCGGACGCGATCTCGAAGGGCAGCTGCCCGGAAAGCACCTCGATGATCGCCTGCTGCCCCGCCATCCCGACGGGTATCCCGACGGCCGATCCGACAAGGACGAAAAGCAGCGAGACGGCCAGGTACGCCGTCCTGATCTCCGCGGCCGGCATCCCAAGGGACTTGAGCACCGCGATCGATGTGATGCGGGCCCGCAGGTAGGTGCTCACCGAGCTGCCGACGCAGATGCCGGCGATCAGCATCGTCCCGAGCGAGACCAGGAGCATCATCGTCTCCATCCGGTCGATGACGTCCTGGAGGTTGGGCACGACCCGGTCGGTCCCGCGGATCCGCCACGGGTCCTCCGGGAACGCCGCGTCGATGGACTCCCGCCACTCCACCAGGTCGCGGTCGCCGACGTCGACCTTGATCCTCATGGACCTCAGCGCCCCGAGCTGGTTGAGCCCGGTCCGCGCGAGGCCGTCGTGGCTCAAAAAGATCACCGGAGCGTTCAGGAGCATCGTCGCGTTCGGGTCGGGTATCGCGTCGGCGATCCCGGTCACGACGAGAGAGGCGCCGCCGACCTGCAGGCCGTCGCCCACGCCGATCTCGAGGGAGTCGCCGAGGTCGGACGAGATCACCGCCGGGACCGAGTCGCCCGTCGGCTGGGTCAGGAGGTCGTGCGAGTAGGGCACGTCGCCGACCATGCCGACCTCGCCGAACAGCGGGTACTCCGCGTCGACGGCCCTGATCTGCATGAGCGCCGACAGCTCGTCGGTGAACGCCGCAGAGCGGACCGCGGTCACGCGGCTGGTCCGGTCGCTGTTGGTGACGATCCAGTCGAGCTCCTCTTCGCTGAAGTCCCGCAGCGACATCCTGATCTCGAAGTCGCCGCCGAGTATGACGGTCGCGTCGGACGAGAGCGTGTTCCGCAGCGCGTCGCCGAGCCCGAGGACCGCGTGCAGCATCGCCGCGGCGAGCGCGGTGGTGATCACCGGCAGCACGAAGGTCGCCTTGCCCTTGCGCAGCTCCCGCCGCGCGACAAGCTTGGCGGACCGGGTGAACTGGACGATCACCGCTCGGACAGATGGCCGTCGTTCATCTGGACGACCTTGGAAAGCCCCTTGAGGAGCTCCATGTTGTGCGTGATCAGCAGCATCGTGGCCTCGTTGCCGGAGCTCATCTCGTCGAGGATCTCCATGACGTGGTCGCCGGTCTTGCCGTCGAGGTTTCCGGTCGGCTCGTCCGCGAGGATCAGCCTCGGCTTCGCGACGAACGCGCGCGCGATCGCCACCCGCTGCTGCTCGCCGCCGGAGAGCTGGTGCGGGAAGTGGGTCAGGCGGTGGCTGAGCCCGACCATGTCGAGCGCCTTCTCCGCGTGGGCCTCGGCCTCGTCGTCACCCGAGAGCTCGAGCGGCATCGCGACGTTCTCGATCGCGGTCATCGCCGGCAGCAGGTGGAAGTTCTGGAAGATCACGCCGATGTTCTGCCGGCGGAACGACGCGAGGGTCTCCTCGTCGCACTCGCCGAGGTTCTCGCCCATGATCGAAACCGTCCCCGAGGTCGGCCGGCGCAGGCCGGCGATCACGGTCAGCAGCGAGGTCTTGCCGGAGCCTGAAGGGCCGACCAGGCCGCACTTCGCCGCGATCCCGAGCTCGAGGGATACCTCCTTGAGGATGTCGATCTGCCCGCCGGCGTCGACGGGAAGGGAAAGGTTGATCCGGTCTAGCTCTACTGCGTTGCTGGCGTTAGAATCCTCTCGAACGGGATTTGGTTGCATCCCCCGAATTTTATATGAGTTCTAGCCCCGCTCGGCTTGTTGCCGGCCTGCTCGCCGCGCTGGCATTCGCCTGCGCGGGCGCCTCCGCAGCCGAGTTCCGGCTCGCCGCGTTCGGCGACAGCCTGATGGACGGCTACGGCCTGCCCGCAGGCGCCGGGTTCATCCCGCGCATGCAGGAGCAGCTTGCGGGCATGGGGCTGGCCGTCGAGGTGACCGACCACGCGGTCTCGGGCGACACTACCTCAGACGGATTGTTTCGGGTCTCCTCGGTGATCGCGTCCGAGCCCGACGGCGTGCTTCTGGCGCTCGGCTCTAACGACGCTCTGCGGGCGATCAGGCCCGAGGCGACCCGGGACAACCTCGACGACATGCTCGCGGAGTTCGGCAGGGCCGGCGTTCCTGTCATGCTCGTCGGAGCCCAGGCGCCGCTCAACTGGGGGCCGCAGTACAAGAACAGCTTCGACCGCATCTACACGGACCTCGCCGAGCGCCACGGCGTCGAGCTCTACCCCTTCATACTCGAGGGCGTCGCGCTGGTGCCGTCGCTAAACCAGGACGACGGCCTCCACCCGAACGGGGAGGGCATAGGCGTCATGGTCGGGCTGATGGCGCCTTCGGTCGCGGGCTTCGTCGAGTCGGCGCGGGGACCCTGACTGCC
This sequence comes from uncultured Gammaproteobacteria bacterium, assembly GCA_964509765.1. Lineage (GTDB taxonomy): Bacteria > Pseudomonadota > Gammaproteobacteria > Tethybacterales > Tethybacteraceae > CAZDYI01. The sequence goes on along the minus strand of CAZDYI010000105.1, from coordinate 4,475 downwards.
GTGCGCCCCGCAAACATCATAGGCCTGGCGACCTGCGTCTTCTCGCTGCTGTTCGCCTACTTCTTCCTCGAGCGCTACCTGCTGCTTGAGCCGTGCCCGCTGTGCATACTCGACCGCTTCGTCGTAGCGCTTATGGGACTGGTGTTCCTCTGCGGGCTGTTCACGTCACGCACCCGCACCCGCCACGTCCTGTCCGGGGTCAACGGCGTGATCCTTGCGTTCGGCTTCCTGTTCGCCGGCAGGCACGTGTACATCCAGAACCGGCCCGTGGACCTCGAGGCGGAGTGCCTGTCCGAGCAGCCGCAGATAGCGGGGATGACCGAGCTCATCAAGGAGGCGTTCGACGCGCAGGCCGACTGCTCGCTGATCGGCTGGGAGCTGTTCGGCCTGAGCATCCCCGGCATGACCCTGCTGCTGTTCTGCTTCCTGGCCGCGCTCGTCTGCGCCCAGGTTGTGGGCACGATCCAGGACGCCGATGAAGACGGCGACGATTGACGAGGCCGTCGCCGCCCTAGGCGAGGGCAGGATGGTCGTGCTCGCCGACGACGAGCAGCGCGAGAACGAGGGCGACTTCGTCATGGCGGCCGAGAAGGTCACGCCCGAGGCGATCTCGTTCATGGCCGAGCACGCGAGGACCATCATCACCCTGGCGATGACGAGCGAGCGCTGCGAGCGCCTCGGGCTGCCGCTGATGGCGCCCGACGGCGGCAACGCGCAGGAGACGGCGTTCACGGTGACCGTCGAGGCCGCGCGCGGGGTCACGACCGGCAGCTCCGCGGTCGACCGGACCACGACCATCAAGGCCGCGATCGCTCCGGACGCAAGCCCGCGCGACCTGGTGCGCCCGGGCCACGTCTTCCCCTTGCGCGCCGTCCCCGGCGGGGTGCTCAACCGCGCCGGGCACACCGAGGCGGCGTGCGACCTCGCCGCGCTTGCCGGCCTCGAGCCGGCCGGCCTGATCTCGGAGATCCAGCTTGCTGACGGGACCATGGCGCGCATGCCGGACCTGGAGAAAATCGCGGACGAGCACGGCCTGCCGCTGCTGACGATATCGTCGGTGATCGAGCACCGGCTCCGCAAGGAGAGCCTCGTGCGCAAGGAGGGCGAGGCCGACGTCGGCACGTCCGCGGGAACGTTCCGCGCGCACCTGTACCGCGACGAGGTCTCGGACGGCGTCCACGTCGCGCTCATGCGAGGAGAGATCGCGGACAGGCCGCCGCTGGTCCGCGTGATCGCAAACCCGAACCTGCTCGACTGCATCGCGACCGATCTCCCCACGAGGTCCTGGACCGTGCAGGGCTCGCTGGACCGGTTCGCAGACGAGCCCACGGCGATCCTCCTTGCGCTCCAGACCGGCGAGCCGGACGGCGTCAGCCTTGCGGGCGACGGCAGGAAGGAGCACGAGGGCAGCGAGTCGCAGCTCGTGCGCTCGTACGGAATCGGCGCGCAGATCCTCCGCGACCTCGGGGTCTCGGAGATGCGCCTGCTGTCCTCGCCGCTGCGGCTGCCGAGCATGGAGGGCTTCGGCCTGACGATCTCCGAGATCATCCAGCCTTAGCGGCGATGGGCAAGAAGAAGCCGGAAGACGAGGCTCCGCCGCCAGTGATCAACGGCAAAATCGCCGTCGTTACATCCTCTTACAACAAGGAGTTGGTGGACATACTTGAGAAGGGGTTTCTTGGGGCGATCCTGCCGTTGCACGGCACGGGATCCATCATTCGCACCAGGGTGCCGGGCGCCCTGGAAATCGCCCAGGCGCTTAACTGGTTGTCGGGGGAGGATCCTGAGCCAGAAGTGATGGTTGCCTTGGGCTGTGTAATCAGGGGCGACACCTACCACTTCGAGATCGTCTGCCAGCAGTCTGCGGCCGCTATCATGCAGGTGGCCCTCGACACCGCGATTCCGGTCATTAACGGCGTGCTCACGTGCAACACCGAGGATCAGGCAATGGAGCGGTGCAAGACCAAGGGAGCTGAGTTCGCCCGCGCCGCAGCCGTTATGGCCAACCTAAGGTTCGATGTGTACACCAAAACGGAGAAGGACTGAATGCCCGCCGCCGGCAACCCGCGGCACCAGGCGCGCCGCCTGGCCTTGCTCGGGGCCTACTCGCTCGGCGAGGGACTGGTCGGCGACCTTGGCCTGGGAGTCGAGTCCGCACTTGCCGCCGACGGCGGAAGCGGGCTGGTCGCGGAGCACTCGAACGAGCTGCTCAGGACCATTGTCTCCTCGTTCAACGCAAGGCGGGAGGACGCGATGGCGCGCCTAGACGGCCTGATGGACTTCCCGCTCGAGGAGGTCGCGCTGGTCGACCGCATCGTGCTCGTCCTTGCGATGCTCGAGCTGCTCGACTGCCCCGAGACCCCCAAGGCCGTCGTCATCAACGAGTGGGTGAACCTGTGCAAGGAGTACGGCTCGGACAAGGGATACCGGATGGTCAACGCAGTGCTTGACTCCGCGCCCGCCGCCAACTGAAGCGCCCGGTGAGCCTGGAGCGGGAGGCGATCCGGCGCCACTTCTCGCGGCACGCCGGCGGCGAAGGGGTCTCGGTCGGGGTCGGCGACGACGCGGCCGTCCTGAGGCTCGGGGGGCGGACTGCGGTCTCGACCGACAGCCTGGTTTGCGGAACGCACTTCACGGAAGGAACCGACCCGCGCCTGCTCGGCCGCAAGAGCCTTTCCGTTGCCCTGTCCGACCTCGCCGCGATGGGAGCGAGGCCGCGCCACGCGCTGCTGTCGCTCACTCTCTCCGGCATCGACGACGGATGGCTCGGGAAGTTTGCCGACGGCTTCTACTCAGTGGCGGATGAGCACTCGGTGGCGCTCGTCGGCGGCGACCTGTGCAGGGGAGGCGAGCGGCAGGTCACAGTGACCGTAATCGGCGAGGCCGAAAACGAGCCGCTGCTCCTGTCGGGCGCGAACGCGGGCGACGAGATCTGGCTGTCCGGCTCGGTGGGCGCCGCAGGCGACGAGCTGCGCAGCGGCGCTCCTGCGGCAAGCGGAAGCGCGCTGCACGACCCGGTCCCGCGCGTCGGCCTGGGAATCGCGCTTACGGGGATCGCAAGCGCGGCAACGGACCTGTCCGACGGCCTGTGCGTCGGGGCGCTTTCGCTCGCCCGTGAAAGCGGGGTGAGGGTCGGGATCGACGGCAACTCGGTCCCGGTCGGCGCGAAGTCGGAAACGGGCGTGACGACCGAGCGCCTGGTCGAGGCCGCGTGCTCAGGCGAGGACTACGAGTTGCTGTTCGCAGCTCCGGCGCCGATGCGCGAGCGTGTGATATCCTGCGGGAAGGAGGCAGGGGTCGCGCTTGCCACGATCGGAACGGCAGTGGCCGGAAGCGGAGCGAAGCTTGTCTGCGGCGGGGAGGAGCTGGACCTGCAAGGGCTTTCGGAATCGGTCTTCGAGCACTTTTCCGAAGGCGCCGGAGCCGGCGACAGGGAGGGGCTGGTCCGGGAGATTGCGGCCCTGGCGCTCGAGCGCGGAGCGAGGGTGTTCGTCGCGGAGTCATGCACCGGCGGGCTGCTTGCGGGCGCCCTGACGTCGGTCGCAGGGTCGTCGGACTGGTTCGCCGGAGGCGCGGTCACCTACTCGGTGGAGATGAAGGAAAAGTCGCTCGGCGTAAGGCAGGAGACCGTGGACGCGCACGGGGTGGTGAGCAAGCAGGTCGCGCAGGAGATGGCCGCAGGGGCGCTGCGCGCAGGAGGCGCAACCCATGCGGTCGCGGTGACGGGCTGGGCCGGACCCGAGGGCGGCGACGGCCAGCCGGCGGGGACGGTCTGCGTCTCGTGGGCAAGCGGGGACGAATCGAGGTCGGCGGCCTTCCGCTTTGGGGGCGGACGCGCCGAGGTGCGCGACCGGTCCGTGGCCGCCGCGCTGGCCGGGCTGAGGGACATGCTCAAGTCGGGCTAATAGAATAGCCTGCCAAACATGCCGGCCCGGAAGCGGGCCGGAATGCAAGCCCCCGCGCGCATGGTCAAGAAGATCGCGATAGCCGTCTGCCTGGTGGTCCTCATCGGGGTCGGCTACTGGTTCACCAAGGACTACCTGACCTTCGCCGCGATCAAGGAGGGGCAGGCCGACTTCGTCGCCTACTACGAGGACAACCGGGCGCTGGTCCTCGCCCTGTACTTCCTCGGCTACGTGGCCGTGACGGCGCTGTCGCTGCCGGGGGCGCTGATCATGACGCTCGCCGCGGGCGCGATGTTCGGGGCTGTCGTCGGGACCGTCATGGTCTCGTTCGCAAGCAGCATCGGCGCGACCCTGGCCTTTCTCGTCGCGCGCTACCTGGTAGGCGCGAGCCTGCAGAAAAAATACGCCAAGGAGCTCACGAAGTTCAACGCGCAGATCGACAGGGAGGGCGCCTTCTACCTGTTCGCGCTTCGCCTGGTCCCGGCGGTTCCGTTCTTCTTGATCAACATCCTCATGGCGCTCACCAAGATCGGGACCTGGACCTTCTACTGGGTTTCGCAGGCGGGCATG